>JBEEHT010000104.1:0-39794 GCA_041167545.1 Verrucomicrobiota bacterium | reverse complement strand
ACGCTTGGAATTTTATTCGTGCGAGCGGCCTTTATGAGGCACAGATCACAATCCTTACTCCCTTTCCCGGCACGCCCCTTTTTGAGCGTTTGCAAAAAGAGGGTCGGCTTTTGCGCCAAGAGGCTTGGGAGTTATGCACTCTATTCGATGTCAATTTCTCTCCCACCCACATGAGTGTCGCGGAACTGGAATCCGGCTTTCGTGATCTCGTGGAAAAGCTTTACAGCACCGAGGTCACCAAAGAGCGCAGAGAAAAATATCGGAAGCGGTGGCGCGACACGCGCCGGCTTATCCAAACCAGATAGAAAGAAAGCAAACGTATGAATCCACCCTGGATCAAACCCCTGTTCATTATCGCGGCGTTATACGATGGCATCCTGGCCATCGCGTTCCTCTTTTGCGCCAGCGCCATCTTTCAATGGTACGGCGTAACGCCTCCTAACCATCTCGCCTATGTGAAGTTTCCAGCTCTGCTGCTGTTGATCTTTGCCGCCATGTTTTTTCGCATCGCGCGCGATCCCGTGAGGAACCGGGACCTTATTTGCTATGGCATCGCTCTGAAGATCGCTTATTGCGGTACTGTCTTCTGGTATCAGATGAGACACGGTGTGCCCGCGATGTGGATCCCCTGGGCTTGGGCGGACCTGGCATTTCTGGTGCTGTTCGTGATTGCCTGGAAAGCGATCGCGCGTCCTACGACCTGACCTTCCCGAGCACGAGGCAGGCATTGATCCCGCCGAAGCCGAACGAGTTGCTGAGAACGTAATTCAGCTCGGCCTCTCGGCCGTGGTGCGGAACGACATCGAGATCACAGGCGGGGTCGGGATTGTCGCGGTTCAAAGTCGGCGGCAACCATTTCTGTTCGATGGCGAGCGCACAAATCGCCGCTTCGATCGCGCCGGTCGCGCCGAGGGGATGGCCGGTATAAGCCTTCGTCCCGCTCACCGGTAGCGTGCGAGCGTGCTCGCCGAACACCTGTTTGATCGCCATCGTCTCCGTGCTGTCGTTGAGCTGGGTCGAGCTCGCGTGCGCATTGATGTAATCGATTTGCTCCGGCGCGAGCCGCGCATCCGCGAGTGCGTCTCGAATCGCGCGGATGCACGATTCGCCGCTCGGCAGTGGCGAGGTCATGTGAAAGGCGTCGTTATTCAAACTGTAGCCGAGCACTTCCGCGAAAATGTGAGCGCCGCGTTTTTGCGCGTGCTCGAGCTCCTCGATGACGAGTGAGGTAGCGCCTTCGCCAATAACGAAACCGTCGCGCCGCAAATCGAATGGTTTGCACGCCAGGGCAGGATCGCCCGCCCATTGGCTCATCGTTCTGATAATCGCGAAAGCGCCAAAGGTGAGGGGACTGAGCGGCGCTTCGGCGCCACCGGCCACGATCACATCCGCGAAATCGTCGCGAATGTACCGCAGCGCCTCGCCCACGGCGACGGTGCCGCTCGCGCAACTGTTCGAGTTCGTCGTGCCGACGCCGCGAAAGCCGAATTCGATCGCGATGTTCGAGTGCGCCGAGCCGCCGAAGACTTGCAGCGCCAGGGTTTGGTTTACTCCGCGCGTGCCTTTCTTGAGGAAATGCGCGTGCTGATATTCCGCATTCGCCACGCCGCCCAGCGCCGTTCCGAAACTGACTCCGACCCGGTGTTGTGGCGTCTGTTGCGAGTAGGGAAGGCCCGCATCGTCGAGTGCCATTTTCGCCGAGGCGACCGCGAATTGCGCATAACGATCGAGCCGCTTCAAGCGATGCGGCGGAAAATAATTCTCCGGAAGCCACTCTGGAATTTCGCCACCGCAGTGGGCGTTGAAGTCCCCCGTGTCGAAGCTCGAGATTCGGCGAATCCCGCTTTTCTCGTCGCGCAAGCCACGCCAAAAATTGTCCCGGCCGGTTCCGATGCAGGTGATCGGGCCGATTCCAGTAATGACTGCGCGACGTCTGGCCATCTAGATCGCGGGATTCTTTTCGAGATAGGCCTTCATGCAACGCAGGGTCTTGCTCGCCACCGGATGAATGAAGCCGCTGCCGATGATCGGCTCCGCGATCGGGGCGAGAAATGGAATTCGAAAACGCAGGTCATGCACAATCTCCACCAGCACACCGGCGGGGGTCTCCTTGAAAGACCAAACCACATGCATCCCTTTCGTCCACGCTTTTAGATGATGGAAATGAATTTCCAGCTTTTGCCGGTCGATGATCTGCTCCGATGTCCACGAAATGGGAATCCCGGATCGGACGGCGGCCATCACCACGAGGTTGCGATCCGGCCCGCGCTCGAGGTAACGAATGTAACGATAGTGCGGCAGAATTTTCGGCCACAACTCCAGATTCGCCGCTGTTTCGAAGATCGCCATTCTGGGGGCGTGCATGATGATGGAATTGCCGGTATGCATCGGAGCGGAAGCGCTCGCGCCAGTCCGCTGTTCACGATAAACTTCCGGAGGCTCTGCGCAATGGAGGGAAAGTAACAATGGCGTTGGAAATGAAAACGGTCTGCGAGAAATGCGGGCGCACGCTGTCCGGGAGCGACGACGCTTACATCTGCGTTTACGAATGCACTTTTTGTGCGCAGTGCACGGAGTCGCTGACGTCGATCTGCCCGAATTGCGGCGGTGAATTGGTGCGGCGTCCCAAGCCGGGAAAAGCTCCGCCTCTGTTGTAGCTTCAAGGAGGGGCGCTTTCCAAACCGCCCGCTATAATGTCGCGGTCAAAGACCGCTACTGCCTGAAAGCGATTGAGACAATCGCTCGGCGATTTGGAAAGCGCCGCTCCTTGGGGCGCTAGATTCGGCGATGCTTAATCCGATAGGTGAGGAAACATTCTTCGCCCACTGTTCGCATTTCCGTTAGCGAACAGCTCACGGTGCGCGGCAGGAAATCTTTGTTCAGGCCGGTCAAAGTCGGTGCGTTCGCGCCACCAAAAAGATACGGCGCGATTGTGAGATTGAGCTGATCGACCAAATCTTCCTCGAGTAGGGCGCGAAAGAGTGTGGCGCCGCCTTCACAGGCGACATGTCGGACGCCGTATTCGCTCCGCAGTTGTTGCAGCATCCAGGCGAGATCGACTGAGCGTGCATCGCTCAAGTGCAGCGTCGCCTTTTCGCGCAACGCTTTTTGATAACGCGACGGCATCCGGATAGTGGAAAAGATCACAATCGGAGAAATGTCGGTCTGAAAAATCTTGAGCGATGCATCGATGCGTCCTTCGTTTGAAACAATCACGCGGAGCGGATACGGCGTCTGGCCCCGCGTGACGCGCGCCTCCCGCGTTTTCGGATCGGGCAAACCGAGGCGGACGTTGTCGTGTTTGAGCGTGCTGTGCCCAATCAGGACGGCGTCGCCGAGCGCGCGCTGCCGAAACAGGTGCGCCTTGTCTTCGCGTGAAGTGAAATCGACGGGCGAAAAATTTCGCGTGGTGATTTTTCCGTCCACGGTCATCGCGAACGTCACCGCCACGAACGGGCGCTTGGAACTATTCTTCCTTCTCGGAGATTTCATGCTCCAGCGTGGCGAATTCCTCCTTCATCTCGCGCATCTTTACATGACCCGTCGCGCCGCTGGGCCGGTAAAAGAGATAAACGATGCCGCCGGGCAGGGAGCAGAGAAGAAGGACTGTGAAGCCTGTCATCCCGATCAGCCTCGCGGCCGCGAACCAGTAATCGGCCGGCGCTCCGGGTGGGACCGGGCAGAGATTGGACAGCATTACCTGCAGGATGAATTCGCGTGTACCCACGCCGGCGAAACTAATCGGAAGCGACGAGATCGTGCGCTCGATCGGCATGATGGCGAAAAAATCGATCGGCGCGACGTTCGCCCGAAAGGCGTAGGCCACGCAGAGAAAGGTGGCGAACGTTCCCAGGTGACACACGAGCGAAGCCCCGAAGGCGCTGATCGTCGCGCGCCAATGCCGCGCATAGAGATGATACGCGGCCGAGATCTCGATCAACTTGTCGCGACCGGGAAAGCGGTGGGGGAGTTTGTGCATCAGATCGAAGCCGCTGATAACGAATGTCGTGCCGACAAACAAAACCGAGGAGCCGAAGACCGCGAGCACCAGCCACACGTACGGGTACGTCGCCTTTGTGCTTGTCAGCCAGTCGTAGCGGAGAAAAATCAGGACGCCGGTGATAATGATGAGCGCGATGAGCCCGATCATCCGGTCGAAAAGTACCGCCAGCAACGCGCCCGGTTTTTTGTTGGGGGTTTCCTTCCAGAGCAGATAGGTCTTAACGATATCGCCACCAGTTCCGCCGGGAAGAAACTGGTTATAAAACATGCCGATAAAAAAAAGGCCGGCGATGCGCGCGTTGCTCAGTTCGATTCCCTGGACCTTCAAGAGAATCTTCCAACGGACGATCGCGCCGAACTCCACGATGATGTAGGCGAGGATCGCGGCTGCGATCCATCGGTAATCCGCATCGCGCATCGCCAGACCCATCGCTGCGCGCACCGCGGGATCGTGAAAGACCCAGTAAAGAAGCCCGCCGGTGACCGCCAACTGAAGAATGGTGAGGAGAGTTTTTTTCATTCGCCGAATTGCTCTTTCCAGCGCACCACCGACTGGCGGATCTCGTCGGCTGTTCGGCGCGGGCCCATTTCCCAGACAAATAAGCAGTTCGGCGGAAGGAGCGGAACAAGATTCTCCAGGTCGACCATGCCGGCGAACGGCGCTTGATGATCCTGGGCCGGCCAAATGCAATCCTGGAGGTGGCAGCCAATCGCGCGAGGCCCGATCGCACGCAGCCATTCGGCGTGATTCACGAAACCGAGATTCTCCTTGATCTGGATGTGCCCCATATCGTGCCAGTAACCGAACTGCGGCGAATTCAATTCGTCGAGCAATGCCGGCAACTCGCGCTCCGTCGGGATTTCTTCGTATCCGCGCCGGCCTTCCACACCGAGCCGGATATTTTTCTTCGCGGCATATTCCGCGATCCGTTTCAGCGAATCTTTCACGCGCTCGAGGTACGGCGGCGCGGCGGCTTCGCGGGTCTGGACTGCTTTCACTTTCTTGCGGACATATTCGCGCGAAAGCATTTCGCCCTTTTTCGCCAGCGCGATCAATTCGTCGGTGATCGGGTTCATCTCCACTTCGCCGCAATGGAGGACGACAAAAGGCGCGCCGAGCCGTTCCGCGAAATCGATGGTCTGGAACGTTTGCTTGATCGCGCGCTCGCGTTCCTTCGTGTAGGCAGCGGAAATTTTGTAGCAATCCGGCGAAGCCTGCATGATCTCGACCGGGAGCGGACAGAAATTGTGCAGGCTGGTGAACTCGACTTCGCCGGCATCGAACATTTTCTGAA
The DNA here is from genome assembly GCA_041167545.1 of Verrucomicrobiota bacterium. GTDB lineage: Bacteria > Verrucomicrobiota > Verrucomicrobiia > Chthoniobacterales > UBA10450 > AV80. The sequence continues at coordinate 34,497 of JBEEHT010000104.1, read as the reverse complement.
TCCCAGGCATGAGAGAAAGGCGGATGCCGTGGCCGAGCTCGATGCGGTTGAAGCCGAGATCCTTGATCTCGCGGAGCATCTCGTCGCCGGCGGTGTGGCGGCCCGAGTTCCAGCAGGTGGAGAAGGAGATCATTGGTAGCTCAGTAAGCGCGTTAACCGGCTGTCATCCCGAGCCGCGCAGACGGCGAGGGACCTCACAACTGCAGTGCGGATTAGCTTGCGCCCTGCCGCACCGCACCCAAAAGCGGTGTGGCCTTTGCGCAAGCTAGCGAGTGACCAATTGTGGGGTCCCTCGCCGTCTACGCGGCTCGGGATAACACGCTTAAAAAACAACATCGCTTATACCACCGCCGCCGTTGCGGGCGCCGCCTCCGTCTCGGGCACGGGAGTGTCGGGACATTCGCACACCGTTCGCCCTGCCGCCGTCAAGACCGCCACGGCGCCAATCCCGTAAAGAATTGCCGCTACGGTGAGGGCCGGCCGCATTCCAATCCAGTCCGAAAGCCCGGTAATCATCAGCCCGGCGATCGGCATCAACCCGAAAAAGCTCAGGCCAAAAATTGCCGAGACCCGGCCGCGCAATGGCCCGGGCGAACGTTCCTGGACGATCGTGCCGGCCAGACCGAAATTAAGCGACAGCGCGACCGCCAGCGTTCCCATGCAGCAGGCGACGAGGAGAAAACTGTTCGACCGCGAAAGAAAAAAGAGAGCGACCGCTACAATTAATGAAGCGCCGGTCATGAACTTGAGCCGCAACGGGCGAGCGACGCTGAGCAAACCGACCGAACCCAGAAGCGATCCCGTTCCCGAGATCGCCATGAGCCAGCCCATGCGGTCGGGGCCGAGATGTAATTCGTTCCGCACGTAAAGCGGCAGCATTACGGAGAGGACCGGGAACACGAATATCGTGGTGAGCGCAATCAACATGATCATCGACAAAATCGTGCGATCGCCGCGCACGAAACGGAGCCCTTCCTTGAATCCGCTGCGGCGTTGCTCCTCTTCTTCCGCCGTTCCCTTTACGCGCGCCGGCAATCCCATCATCGCAATGATGAGCGCGATGAAGGAAACCGCGTTGCAAAAAAATGCCGAGGCCGCGCCCCACCAGGCCACGAACAATCCCGCCAGCGAAGGCCCCACCAGGCGCGAGCCGTGAAAAACAGAACGGTCCAGCGCGATGGCCGTCGCGATCTCCTCCTTTTTCACCAACTCGGGAACAAGCGCGTTGATCGCCGGCATTTCAAACGCGATGCAAACGCCGAGCACGGCCGCGAGCACGACTACATGCCAGATCTGAATGCGGCCAGCCATCACCAGCGTTCCGAGGATGAGAGCACAGACGATCTGCACAACCTGGGTCGCGATCAGGATCATTCGTTTGTCGTAACGATCGGCGGCCGAGCCTCCGATCATGGTAAGCGCGAGCGTCGGAATACCGGCCGCGAAGTTCACCATGCCGAGCATGAGCGCGTGATTGGTCAGCGAGCTCATCACCCAGCCTTGCGCCATCACCTGCATCCAGGTCCCGGTATCGGAGATGGCGGAGCCGATGATGTAACGCCGGAACGGCCCCTGCCGCAGCAGCGACAGCGCGTTCCCCCAAAATGATTTTGCTCCCGCCTCCATCGGACAGACTGATACGCGGAGAAAGAGCGAGTCGCAATCCACCGCGACGCGAAAAGCGCGTCAGTAGTCCCAGCTAATGTGTTCGATTTTCCAGTCTGGCTCGCGTCCCGAAATCTCGATAGACACCCACCGGCCCCCTGAGCCGAACACCGCCCGTGTCTTGGCGGTGCCGCGAAGTTCGAGATGGTATGGAACAAACTTCGTTTTGAATACCGCGCCGAATGGACCAACGCTTTGGACTTCGCCTAACTCGGAATGCATCATGTTGATGAATGCTCGGGGTGACAAGAATTTGGGAGTAGATGTGGAATGCTCTGTCAGATATTCCGGATCGCGATTCTCAAAGACGCGATGGAATGCCATCCGCGCGAAGTCCATCGCCTCGGCTTTCAGAGTATTTTGATAGGTGTAGAAGGCGAAGACACCGCTTCCCATGGTAAGAAGAATCAGAAGAAAATTCCAGTAATGGCAATGACTTCCCAACGTCTTACTCGCTCTCGTTGGTGCCGGGCGAAAACATAGACTGCCGGCGCGATGGCAAGGTAGCTAAAAATGATCAGGTCGGCGATTCCAACTACAATCGTTAGGCCGTCGCTGCCGATGATTCCCCAGACGATATCCCAGCAACCGTACCCGCAAAAGATCGGCGCTATCAGCCAGCGCGCCCAATTCTGTCCGATCCAGACAAAATAGAGTAACAGCGCAGCGAGCCAGCCGGTGACGAGCCTGACGAAAAAGGTTTCGATATCGCCGCCCATCAACGTTGCCACGATCAAAACGCATTCTCCTAAGAGGACGACCACCGAGATGAGGATGATTGCCTCGCGACCCCGGCGCCACGGCTCGCGGTCGGGGATGGCCTGACGCCAAAGGGGTTCGATTTCCATGCGGATGCCTTATCGCAGTGGTCAGGTGGGCTTCACGTATAAGAGGCTGGTTTCAAACTTGCCTTAAAGACGTCAAGACGTCTAAGTTGGGGCGTTGAAATATTCTGACACAAAATTGAATGCGAAGCGTAAGCCGGGAGCAGTGCGAGATGCAATCATGGAGACGCTGGCGTACCGAACCCGTGGGGCGACGGTGGCGGAAATCGCTGAGGGAGTGAGTCAGCGGATCGGGCCAACACCGCCATCTTCAGTGCGATCTTATCTGCGGCTCAATACGCCGAAACTCTTCACGAAGATCGATCGCGGTCACTACGTCGTACGCGAGGAGGCGCAAGCGACGCTGGCATTCGCGAACGGTGCGCAGGCGGATTCGGCTCGGCGCTCTCAGATCGCCGCAGCAGCGCTGGAGCGCGAAGCGTTTCGGTTTGGGAACGCGACGCTCATTCATGGCGATTGTTTCGATTGGCTCGCGAAAGCGCCGACAAACAGCGTCGAAGCAGTCGTGACCGATCCGCCCTACGGATTGGTCGAGTACAGTGAACGGGAACAGAACAAACTGCGTGAGGGGCGCGGCGGGGTTTGGCGGATTCCGCCTTCGTTCGATGGAAACAAGCGCGCTCCGCTGCCGCGTTTCACGGTTCTCACGCGAGAGGACATCGGTGAGTTGGAGCGCTTCTTCTTTGCCTGGGCTCGGCTGCTTCTTCCGGTTGTTGTTCCGGGAGGACATGTTCTGGTTGCGTCGAATCCGCTTCTTTCTTTTGTGGTTGCGAATGCAATCACGCGCGCGGGATTCGAACGGCGAGGCGAGATCATTCGTTTGACGATGACGATGCGCGGCGGCGATCGGCCAAAAGCGGCGCACACTGAATTTACAGACGTGAGCGTAATGCCGAGGTCGATGTGGGAACCTTGGCTGATCTTCCGCAAGCAGATCGAAGGTCGCGTGCAGGACAACCTCCGACGCTGGAAGACGGGTGGTTTTCGCCGGCCGTCGAAGGATCAGCCTTTTGGCGATGTGATCACGTCCGCGCCGACGCGCAAACAGGAGCGCGCGCTTGCACCGCACCCGAGTCTGAAGCCGCAGGCATTCATACGAAAGATTGTTCGGGCGGTATTGCCGCTCGGCGAAGGAACAGTCCTCGATTCTTTTGCGGGAGCCGGTTCCACGCTCGCCGCGGCGGAAGCGCTCGGCTACGCGAGCATTGGAATCGAGAAAGACCAGCGCTACTTCGACACCGCGCGGACTGCGATTCCAAAGCTGCGCGCGATGAAAATCAGCTAAGCTTATCCTTGTAGATCCAATTCTCGCGTAGCTTCAGAACACCTTCGCGGTGCAGAGTCGCGGTCCGGGTGCCCAGCTCGCCGCGCGCATTCTTGCGGAAATCGGCGATCACTACCTGCGCCAGATAGATTTCGGTGAACGCCATGGGCGCGCGTTCGCGCGCTGGTTCGGTGGCGTTGTCGGTATTGTAAACAAACACCGCCATCCATTGATCACGGGCCCCATGCGTATCGACTGCGCCGCCGCTCTTCCGCGTCGTTTTGATCTCGACGCCTTCCGTGCCCGCTTTCTCCGAGTCGTTCGGATAAGCGCCCTTTACGACGAGGTCCGGATGCCCGTTGAAGTAGTTGTTTTGGGTGAGCGCGCGAGAATGCTTGGACATGCTCGCCGTGAGCAGGTCTGAAAGTAAGCCAGACATGATTGCTGGTCGGAGAAAGTCATCAAGGCGTTCCAGTCCCTTCTCGAGCAGGCCTGTATTAACGTCGTAGAAGAGATCGTAAACGTCCTGCATCGCGATTTCGAAATCTTCCAACCGGAGCTGGAACGGAAGGGACGCCGCCGTGTTGAAATTATCGCGCTTCGGCCGGTTACGCTGCGCGGGCATCCGACAAGACAACGCAGCGCGTGAGTTTCGGCAAGATGAAAGAGCGGGCGCGTAACTGTGCCCTGGTACCGAAATTCACAGACTGACGCCGGCTTTCCCTTATCTATTCGATCTTGGAATAATTCTTCTTCACGTTCTGTGAGATGTAAGTAGATAAGCCCCTGCCGGCGACAGCCAATCTCTGCATCTGCGTTACGTACGCCAATCCCGGCCTTCCGGCGTCATAGACATAAAGTCTTGGGCTATGCCGAAACTGTACTTTAATGAAGTCGTCGCCAATGCTGTACGCGGCGACTCCCGAATCGCCGCTCAAGTTGCCATATGGGGTCATGGGTTTTGTTGGGGTTAGGGGTCTTTCCAGGAAGTGGATGCCATTGTAGGCGAAGTTATCTCAATAACCGGCGGTCCTGGGGATCATGAGCACCAAATGATAGGAAAGCGGACGAACTCGGTCAATGTCGTTGCGGGGAAGATGTTTGAGATTCGCGTTGGCCGTGACAACTGACACTGCGCATGCGACTGCGGTAATAGCGTGAGGTAGCGGAATTGTTAGGCGCGGTTGCGGAAAGAGCGGCGATGCCTACGTATATTTTATGCGGCCGGATAAATTTACGCAGAAGATGCAGGAGGCGCTGCAGGCATCGCAGGATGTCGCTTCGCAGTTCAACCAGCAGGAAATCACGAACGAACATTTCCTGGTCGCGTTGCTTGACCAAAGCGAAGGGGTGACGCGGCCGTTGCTGGAGAAGATGGGCGTGACGGTCCCCCAGTTGCGGGATCGGTTGAACCAGGAGCTGGACCGGCGCCCGAAAATCCAGGGCGGTAATTTTGATGTTCGCGTCGGGAACGATCTCCGGGCGACGATTGATTCTGCGGAAAAGGAGATGGCGAAGCTGAAGGATGAATTCCTCAGCGCCGAACATTACCTGCTCGCGCTCGCGGACTCGAAAGGCGCCGCGGGGAAGTTGTTGAAGGAAGCGGGCGTTACGCGCGACAAGCTGATGCAGGCGCTGCAGCAGGTGCGCGGATCGCAGCGGGTGACCGACCAGAACCCGGAAGGGAAATATCAGACGCTCGAGAAATATGGGCGCGACCTGACGGAGCTGGCGAGGAAGGGGAAGATCGATCCGGTCATCGGGCGTGATAACGAAATCCGGCGGGTGATGCAGGTGCTCTCGCGACGGACGAAGAACAATCCGGTGTTGATTGGTGAGCCCGGCGTGGGGAAGACGGCGATCGTGGAAGGGCTCGCGCGGCGCATCATCAGCGGCGACGTGCCGGAGTCGCTGAAGCAAAAGCGGATCATCGCGATGGATATCGGCTCGATGGTCGCGGGGGCGAAATTTCGAGGCGAGTTCGAGGACCGGCTGAAGGCGTTCCTGAAGGAGGTAACCGATTCGCAGGGTGAAATCATTTTGTTCATCGACGAACTGCACACCATCGTCGGCGCCGGCGCGGCGGAAGGATCGGTGGACGCGTCGAATTTGTTGAAGCCGCAACTGGCGCGCGGCGAATTGCGCACGGTCGGCGCGACGACGCTCGATGAGTATCGGAAATACATCGAGAAGGACGCGGCGCTCGAACGGCGGTTTCAGCCGGTGATGGTGGATGAGCCGAGCGTGGAAGACACCGTCGCGATCCTGCGCGGACTGAAAGAGCGCTACGAAGTGCATCACGGCGTTCGCATTCAGGATGCGGCCCTGGTGGCGGCGGCGGTGTTATCGCACCGCTACATCAGCGACCGGTTCCTGCCGGACAAGGCGGTCGATCTTATCGACGAAGCGGCGTCGCGGTTGAAGATCGAGCTCGATTCGATGCCGACGGAAATCGACGTGATCGAGCGCGAGATCATGCAGCGCGAGATGGAACGGCAGGCGCTGAAGAAGGAGAAAGATCCGGCGAGCAAAGAGCGGCTGAAGAAATTGGAAAAGGAGCTCGCCAGCTTGAAGGAGAAATCTTCCGGGCTCAAAGCAGAGTGGCAAAAGGAAAAAAGTGTTATCGATGAGCAGCGGAAGATAAAGGAAGAGCTCGATCAAGCGCGGACTGAACTGGAGCGGGCGCAACGCCGGGGCGAGCTGGGGAAGGCGAGCGAGCTTCAGTATGGTCGTATCCCCGACCTCGAGAAAAAGCTGCGGGAGATCGAGGAGAAGATCGCTGTGAGCGGCAATCGCTTGTTGCGCGAAGAGGTCACTGAAGAAGACATCGCCGAAGTCGTCTCGAGCTGGACGCACATTCCCGTCTCGCGTTTACAGGAAGGCGAACGGCAAAAGCTCGTCCGGCTCGAAGAACATTTGCATCAGCGCGTCATTGGTCAGGATAGCGCGGTCAAATCGGTGGCAAGCGCGATTCGCCGGGCGCGTGCCGGTTTGCAGGACGAAAATAAACCGATCGGTTCGTTTATTTTTCTCGGCCCTACCGGTGTCGGCAAGACGGAGCTATCGCGCGCTCTGGCGGAATTTTTGTTCGATGACGAGCAGGCCATGATCCGGATCGACATGAGCGAATACATGGAGAAGCACACGGTCTCGCGGCTGATCGGCGCGCCTCCCGGATATGTCGGTTATGAGGAAGGCGGGCAGCTCAGCGAAGCGGTGCGACGCAAGCCGTATTCGGTCATTCTGTTCGATGAGATCGAGAAGGCGCACCACGATGTCTTCAACGTGTTGCTGCAAGTGCTCGACGACGGGCGCATCACCGACGGGCAGGGGAGGACGGTCGATTTCAAGAACACCGTGATCATCATGACGTCGAACATCGGGTCGCAATACATCATGGAGGAATCGTCGCACGAAGCGCGCGAACGCCTCGTGATGGATGCGTTGCGGCAGCATTTCCGACCGGAATTTCTGAACCGGATCGACGACATCATCATTTTCGATCGGCTGACGGAGGAGGAGCTGAAGAAGATCGTGGAGATCCAGTTGAAGCGGCTCGTCAGGCGATTGGAGAACCAGAAGATCACGCTCGAGTTAAGCGACGCGGCCAAAGCGCTGGTGGCGAGCCAGGGCTACGATCCGGTTTATGGAGCGCGCCCGTTGAAACGGGCCATCCAGAAATACATTCTCGATCCGTTGAGCATGGATATTCTCGAAGGAAAATTCCACGAAGGCCAGACGATCAAGGTTGACGTGGAAAATGGGGCACTCAGATTTAGCGCGAGCTGACATCATCATGACGAACTCCCTGGAACATGAAAAATAAAACGCGATCCCTCACTGTATTCCTCATTCTCGTTTCCTCTGCGCTCGCCGCTAATGCGGCCGCGGAAAAAGGCGAATGGGTGCGGATCCCGACCAATTGGCTGCTGCACCGATTCGTGCGGCCGTCCACAGCGTCCGCCCACACGTACAAGGTCGCGCTAGTAGTGCCGCCGCACTCGAAGCAGCCGAAAGTGGCTCAGTCATCAGGCCTCCCTGATGTCGATCAGCTCGCCGGCGATTTCGCTATTGAATCGATTCTGAACAACGCCGCGTTGAAAGCTCTGTCCCAATCGAAAGAACTCTACTTCCAGTTCGTCATCACGCCGCCGCAGCTCGATGTGAACATGCGAAGCGTGGAAGGAAAGCGCCCACCGCCGCCAGGCAAGGAAATTTACGCGCCGACCGCAGACACGTTCTATACGAATGCGAATCAAAATGAAACGACCTCGCGAAGAGGAAACCTGACGGTGATCTTTCCCCCGGAGGGCGGGCATGCTTCCGAAGCGATCGTGACTCTCTCCACCGGGAGTCCAGCGGTGGACCGTTATTATCTCCATTCCGCAGCGTTGAATTGGCAGACGACGCGCAAGTCTTCGAAGGAACAGGTCCTGCGGACGAGCTTCGGAGCGGCGGCACCGCAGCGCTGGCAATCGATTTACGATCGCTAAACCCTGCCAGGTGGGAGGGTGGCAGAATTTGAACGACATGACGGCTCTCATGTCTTACATTTCACTATGACCAAAATTACAGGACTCGCAGTGTTGGCGGCGGCAGCTTTGGCGGTGACCTCCGCTTATGCCGGCGATAAGGACAAAGGGTGCTGCATGACCCAGGCGAACAACACCACCAAGATGGATTGCTCGCAAACCTACGCAAAACTCAATCTTTCAGCCGAGCAGAAGACAAAAATGGATGCGATCACGGCCAAGTGTAACAAGGACGGTTGCACCAAGGAGAGCATGAACGCATTCCTGAAATCGGCGGAAGGCGTCCTGAGCAAGGAGCAGATGGCAACCCTCAAGACCGAGTGCAACAAAATGCACGACAAAGACGCCAAGGCATAAGCCGCTGTTAGCAGAATTTAAGACGGCGATCCGGGAAACTGGATCGCCGTTTTGGTTTACACCTTCAAGGAGCGGCGGGTTTCAACCGCCGTTGGGGGCGATTTAGAAATCGCCCTTCCTTGTTTTGCTACGAGGCTCCGAATCGTTAATTGAGCGTTTTCTCGAGAAGATCAGCCAGGCGCCATCCTGCTTTGCCAAGCTGGCCGCGCACGGTTCGGGCGGACCAATCGTAATAGGACACGCTGTCGGGCGATTTCTTTTCATCGGCGAATCCGGTCGCGATGACCGAGCCGTCGTCATTCGTTTTCGGCACAACGGCCCTATACTGGAGGCGTCCATGTGCTTCGCGCGCGATGGGCATGATTTCGTTTGCCCATGCTTCAGCGTAATCCTTCAAAGCGACGCTCGGGGGAAGCCGCCAGTTCTTCGGTTCGTGCTCCAGAAGGTCGCGAATCAAATCTTTCTTGGCGGCCGCGATCTTCTCGCGTTTTTCCTCCTTCGACAGCGTCTCTGGCATCGGCGGCAGATTTGCCATCACGGTCTCGCTATCCCAAAAGCTGTGAAACTTTGCATGGCGCGCGAGTTCGGTCGGGCCGCTCGTGAGATTTAGCGTCAGGCTATTCCCGCCCTGGTCTTCGAGACTGGCGGCGACTTTGTCCGGATTGATGGGATGGCCTTCCTTGTCGAAGAACTCGGCGCCGACGTGAAGGGGCTGATGGATATCGCCGACAAAATGCGTCAACAAAATCAGTGCGATCGGCTTCGTGATCTTCCGGTCGTTGTCTTCCGGCACCTCGCCTTTGAGGACGCCGATGCAGTAGGGAATCATGTGCACGATGTCCCATTTCGAGCGGCCCACTTTGCCATCGGCGTACTTCTCCGTGCCGGCCACTGGCACATCCGTGTAATGATACCAGTGATGGGAGGGCGCATTGACGTCCTTGGTGTGCGGGTTCGCCTTCCAGTAATCGCGGAGTTGCGCGTCGATTTTCGGATAGGCGGGATAATGAGTGGCCGCAGGATCATCCGGGCCATTCTTGTCCCAGCCCCGAATTTCGTCCGGAATGATGGAAGCTCTCTCCAGCGTCATTCCATCCAAAAGGGCGGCTGCCTTCGGACCGGCGGGGCTATGCGAAAGCTGTTCGTCGGCAATCGCGCCGATGATTTCGTGGCCGACCGGCCCATAGGCGTTCGTGTTTTGGAGAGCGAAAATGGCGAAGAATGCGATTGCGAGTTTAAGATAAGAAGTCATGCAAGCCTTTGATTGTAAACGTTTAGAAGCCTAAGTCACTTGGACAGACGAGGAATTATTTTTGTTCGAAAAGTTCGCTGCGGACAACGCGCTCGCCTTTCAGGAATACCGTCGAGATTGAGGACAGGGCGCGAACGTCCTGAAGCGGATTGCCATCCACGATCAGCAGTGTCGCCTCCTTGCCTTCTTCGACTGTGCCGATCCGTGAATCCGCGCGGAGAAGTTTGGCCGCATTTGCGGTCGCTGCCTGGAGGGCCACCTCGGCCGGAATGCCAGCGGCGACCCAAAGCTCGATCTCGTGTTGCACCGTCGGCCCATGCAGGACGAGGAAATTTCCAGCGTCGGAGCCGGTGACAAGCGGCACACCGGCGCGCCACGCCTTGAGGAGATTTTTGCCGCCCTGATCGACCGACATCGGGTAATGCGAGATCCCTTCGCGCATCTTCGCCATCTCGGCGCCCGTAACCGCGCGCTCCGTTCCCGACAGGAGATCCTTCGGAGAGACTTGCTGCACAAGCGAGCGCTTCAGCAGCGAAGTATCTCCCCGCGCGAAATTGGTGAAACCTTCCGCCACGCTCAAAGTGGGATCGAGCGCGATCTCCTTCGCTTTCATCTCGGCGATGGTTTCGTCGGAAATTTCGTCCAAAAACGAGCCGTGTTCGATGGAGTTCGCGCCTGCTTTGGTGGCATCCGCCACGTCGGCGGCATTCCCGGTGTGAACGGCAACCGGCAGATTCTTCGCGCGCGCTTCGCTGGCGATCACGAGGAGTAAGTTTGTGTCCAGGCGGACGAAAGGATAAGCAGGCACGCCGCTTTCCAGGATGATCTTGATGGCGTCGATCCGCTTCAACGCCAGGTCGTCGACTTGCTTGCGCGCTTCCTCGGGCGTTTTTGGTGTGCGCACAAATCCGGCGAGGAAGTCGGCTCGCATGGCTTCCGGCATAAACCTGGCGTATTCAGTTCCATGCCCTCCCTCCGCGGTAAAAAGAGGGCCGCAGAGAAACAGCTCGGTCCCGAGTTTTTCGCCGCTCCCGTAGAGGCGGCGCAATTTGAGCATGGTATCGACGGAATCCCCGGCGCTGCGGACCGCTGTCACCCCACTATAGAGGTAGGCCTGTAACGCGCGCTCGGCGTTCTTCGGATCGAATCCCTTGGTCTGGTCGTCGTAAAAGCCGCCGCTCGCGCCGAGATGGACATGGACATCGATCAATCCCGGAAGAATCGTCTTGCCCGCCGCTTCGATCGCCTCCGCCTTCAAGGTCTTGGCCTCAGGCGCCGCGCCTTCGTAAATCTCGGCGATCTTGCCCCCGCGAATCAGGACCGAGCCTGACTCGATCACTTTGCCGTTGCCGACAAAGATGCGCGCGTTCTGAATGAGCCACGTCCGGCCGCGGCTCATATCGCGCGCGAGGATCTTTGCCTTCGAAAGGTCCTCCCGGCTCCATGTTTGATAGACGCCAAGGATCAGAAAGGGGGCGAGCGCGGCGAGCACCCAAAGCTTCGCCGTATTGCGGAGCTTCTCTTCCTTTTCCCAGCGAAAAAGTTTCGTGGCGATAAACATCGCGACGCCCGCCGTGACGAGAAGGGCCACCACGGAGAGCCAATTCTGCAGGACCGACTCGCCATGTTGGAGAATGCCGGCCGTACCCGTCATCAGGTAGGTAGCGGGAATGAATTGGGTCACGACCTGCAACCAGTTTGGAAAGAAACTGATCGGGAACGTCGCGCCGCTCAGGAAAAGCATTCCCATGTAAAGCGGCTGAATGAGGATCAAACTTTCCTGCGAGGAATTGACGACGGAAGCGATGATGAGCCCGATGGATCGAAACGCGAGGCAGGCTATGATCGCGAAAAGAAAGAGAGAGAACAGATTGGCCGGGACGGACATCCCGAACAGCCGGTTCGCGAGGATGAGCAGGACGATGAGGCTGGGAAGATAAAGGATGACGCCGGTGACCATGGAGGCGAGCAAGAGCGGGACAGGCGTGATGGGGGTGACCTTGTAGCGGCGCAGAACATTGGTCTCGCGATCTTCCACCGCGCGCATGCCGGCGCCGAAGAGACCGTTGCCCAGGATGCCGATGGCGAAGACCATCGTGATCACTTGAACGATGCGTGAGCCTTGCTCGGCGTGCATGGAGTAGCCGAAAACGAAAAAGAAGATGAGGGGGAAAAAGTAGTTAAAGAACAAGACTGAGCGGTTCCGAAGCGCGAGCTTCAGATCGATTTGCATGAGGGCGAGAAACGCTTTCATCGGATCACTCGCGTAGTTTCTTGCCCGTCAGTTCAATGGGCCTCGTTCCCAAGTTGCACTTGGGAACGGAAGTTGTCTTCGAAGCTGTGCTTCGTCCCGCCTGATTGCCATGTCCCGCGTGGGAGGAAGCTGGAGCTTCCAAGGCCCAGGTGCGTTCCCAAGTGCAACTTGGGAACGAGGACTCAGTGGGTAGCGTTGGCGCGTGGTAGTTCAATCGCGGAGCTTCTTCCCGGTCAGTTCGATGAAGACATCTTCAAGCGTGGGGCGTGTCAAATGCACATCCTCCAACTCGATTCCCTGCGCATCAATCCACTTCACCATTTCCACCAACGTCCGCGCTGGATGTTCCGAGGTGACTTTGATCTGCCGGCCATCTTCACTCAGCGTGCTTTGAATCGCATGAGGCCACGCGGGAAACTCGCCACCGCGCCACGGCTGGGTGAAGGCAATCTCAATCGCGGCCCGGTTCGCACTCTTCGCCTGCAGTTCACGCGGTGACCCGCTCGCGATGATCTGACCGGCGTCGATGATCGCCACGCGATCGCAGAGCCGCTCCGCTTCCTCGATGTAGTGCGTCGTCATCACGATCGTGCGCTTTTCCGCGCGAAGTTCCTCGATCAGGTCGCGGATCTCGAGCCGCACCTGCGGATCGAGGCCGCTGGTCGGTTCGTCGAGGAAAAGCATTTGCGGATCGTTGATTAGCGCGAGCGCGATCGCGAGCCGTTGCTTTTGCCCGCCGGAAAGGGTGGCATAGCCGGCATCCTTTTTTTCCCAAAGCTGCAAACGCTTGAGCAACGCGTCGCCATCGACATTGCGGGTATAGAACGCTCCGAAAAGTTTCAGCGCTTCGTGGACAGTAATTTTGTCCGGCAGATTCGTGGCTTGCAGACAGACGCCGATGCGATCTTTCAGTTTTTGCTTTTGCCGGTCGGGATCGAAGTCGAGCACGGTGACTTCGCCACCGGAGCGTGGCCGCAAACCTTCCAGGATTTCGACCGTGCTCGTTTTGCCCGCGCCATTCGGCCCCAGCAAGCCGAAGACTTCGCCCGGGCGCACCTCGAAATCGATGCCCTTCACCGCTTCGAAACTTCCGTAGGATTTTCGAAGCCCGCGGACGTAGATAGCAAATTCGTTGGGCATTCGGATTGGAAAGACGAATAGCTTCAGGTGCGTCGATGCGCACGAAAAATCGAAGTTCGTAGCAACCCGAGAACTATGAGCACAACCCCCGTGATCCCCAGGCACGCCTCCGCGAAGACTTCGCCGTGGCGCACGTAGAACGTGTGCTCACCCGCGATCGGGACCTCGACTTCGCCGGTGAGGACGCCTTCGGTAAACTGGCTGCGTTTCTCATCGAGCAAGGTTTGCGTGATGTGGCCGAACTGGTTGATGAAGCAGGTCACGCCCGTATTGGCGGCGCGCACCATCGGGAGCCGCGTCTCCACGCAGCGGAAAACCGCGTTCGCGACGTGCTGCTGCGAGCCGGCCGAGCGCAGGAACCAACCATCGTTGGTGACGTTCACGAGCAAGTTGGCGCCCGCCAGCACGAACTGTCGCGCCAGATCGCCGATCGTGTCCTCGAAGCAAATCAAGGGCGCGACCTTCGCCTTATCATTCGTTAGGTTGAAAACCGTGTACTCCTTGCCGAAGGCGAAATCGTCCGGGACCTGGTCGCCGACGACCCGCGCCAGCAACGGAATCGTGTGACGCCCCGGTACGTATTCGCCGAACGGCACGAGATGAACTTTGCGATAAATCTGCACGTGCTTGCCGCCATCCGAGACCAGCAGGGCTGCGTTATAAGCGTGCGTTTCGTCCTGGTCGATCGAGCCGAGCAACAGATCCGTTTTGGCCGATGCCGAAAAATCCATGACGAAGCGATAGCTCAGTTCATCCTGCAAGACCGGCCCGGGCATGGAGCTTTCCGGCCAGACCACCAGGTCCGCTCGCGAATTGGTTTCGAGTGCGGGCATGCTGAGCCGGCGGAATTGATTGAAGGTGGCCTCGGCAAATTCTTTCGTAAATTTCTGCTCGCGCGGAACGTTGGGCTGCACCAGCGCCACGTTCAATGTTTTGTATGGCCGCTGGATCCGCAGGCAATGAATGCCGAACCCCATCACGCCCACGATCGCGGCCATCGTCAGAGTCAGATCGTAATGCGGACGCATCGGCCGCACCTGCGCTTCGAGAATGAAGCGGCGCGCGCTCGTCAGCAGGATGACGTTGGTGAAGGCGACCAGAAAGGAAAGGCCGGCGACCCCGGTAAATTCCGCGATTTGAATCAGCGCAAGCTGCATGTGCAAAGCGCTGCCGAGGCTGTTCCAACTCCATCCGGAGAAAATGAGACCGCGAAACCATTCATGGGTGACCCAGGCGGCAGCGAGAAGAAACGCCAGCCGAAGATTGTTTGTCGAGCGCAGCCAGGGCGATCGACTGGTCTCGTTAGGCGCAGCACGCGGCCGAAGCCGGCCGCAAAACCAACTCCAGAAGGCGAGGTAAAACGCCATGTAAAAACCGACCAGGATCATGCCGGGCACGGTCACAGTCACGAGCCAGGAAAAGACGGTCCAGAAAAACGCGAGCCCGGCGACATAGCCTAACGACAGATCGCGCAACCATCGTCGTCTCGAATCTCCCCCGGAAAACCAGACCGCCGCGAGCAGTGGAATCAACGCAACCCAGCAGAGCCAGTCATAATTAAATGGCGCAAAACATCCGGCATAGAGGAGCCCGGTGAGAATCGCCGCCAGCCACGGCCAAAGCCGAAGCGCTTTTGGTAAGGCGACCACTTCTGTCTAGCGGCGATGCAGCCGGTCCGACCGTTCGCGTTCCCGTCGCCTGCTCGGATTGACGGCGTCCTGCAGGTCCTTTGAGTAGGCGGGGTTTACCCGGAAAAACGCCTTCTGCACATCCTCCATCGACCGGACGTTCACTTTATTCGAAAGGACGTATCCCTGATCGATGAGTCCGCAAAGGGTGTCGAGTAATTCGCCCGTTTCCATTTCCTCGATTCGATCGAGCAGCAGCTTGCCCAGAAGCGGCGCGCCCGAAAGGCCGATCTTTTTCAAGAGGGTGATCTCCCCGCCATCGAGTTTGATTTCGCGACCCATGGAAAAACTCTGCGCTTCCTGACGGCATTGTCGAGCGCCTTATGCTGCCGCGCGCACTGAGGCATCCTCTCGCAGCCAATCCCAAACGCGGGTCAAATGCGCACCGACCTCGCGCTTGATTGCGTCCAGCGCGGCGGGCGTGAACTTTGCGCCTTCGGGACGCCGCTGCGCAAACAGGTAGTATTTGATTTTCGGCTCGGTGCCGGACGCGCGCACAGCGATGCGGGTGTGATCGCCGAACTCGAAGATCAGCATTTTCTCTTTCGGAATTTCGTCACCTTCGACGTCGCGATAAGTGTCCGTCTCGAAATTTTTCACCTGCACAATTTGCGCCCCGAGCATTTCGGTCGGCGGCTTGCTCACGTACGACGAGAGCAAACGCTTGATCGTCTCCGCGCCCTCGGCTCCTTCGAAAGTCAGCGACCCGGTGTATTCCTGGAAGTAGCCGAACTCCGAGAAGATTTCGTTGAGGAGCGCGTCGACGGTCAGGCCGCGGGATTTGGCGTAGGCAGCCACTTCGCAAAACATGATCGCGGCGCCGTTGCCATCCTTGTCGCGCACGAAATCCCCACCGCTGTAGCCATAGCTTTCTTCGCCGCCAAAAACGTAGTAGGACGAGTGCTCCAGCCGCAGCCGGCGCGTTTCTTCCTCCGGCAAATCGCGATACTTTTCCTGGATCTCGGACGGCAGGGACCTCTCGTATTTTCCCAGCTTCGCACCGATGTATTTGAAGCCGGTCAAGGTCTCCACGCAACGCACTCCGAAGTGTTCCGCGATCGTTTTTTGCAGATCGGTCGTGACGAAGGTTTTGATGATGACCGCGCGGGAAACATTTTCCTTGGTGAGCACGCCAAGATCGAGAAGCGTTTTCGTCCGGTAATAAGCGAGGAGCGAACCGATCTGATTGCCGGTTATCAATTCCATCGCCCCTTCGGCGCTCCGCACCGCGACTCCCATCCGGTCGCAATCGGGATCCGTCGCGACTACGAGATCGGCGCCTTCCTTTTCCGCCAGCTCAATGCCGAGTTGCAAGGCGGCGGCGTTCTCTGGATTCGGAGATTGCACCGTTGGGAAATTTCCATCGAAGCGGTCCTGCTTTTTCACGACGCTAAAATTGAAGCCGAGGCGCTTCAGCATCGGCTTGATGATCACGCCGCCGGTCCCGTGCAGTGGCGTGAAAACAATTCGGAGTGAATCGGCGGAGCGAACCAGCTCTTTATTTAGAATCAGACTTTGGACGCGCTCCATGTAGGCCTCATCAATTTCACGACCGAGAGTGATCACTTCGCCGCGCCGCTTTCCGGGGAGTTTCGGCGAGCTCTCGCTCGTGATGGCGTTGACCTTCGCGATGATGCGGCTCGCATGCGGCTCGATCACCTGCGCGCCGTCATTGAAATAGACTTTGTAGCCGTTGTCGTGGGGCGGGTTGTGGCTGGCCGTGATGACGATGCCCGCGCTCGCGCGCAAATGACGGACGGCGAAAGAGAGCTCCGGGGTCGATCTGGGCCCTTCGAAGATGCAGGCGTCGCAGCCATTTTCCGCCGCGGTCCTGGCAGCGAGCTCGGTAAATTCTTTCGAGAAATGCCGCGAGTCGCACGCGATCACGATCTTCGGTTTTCCCTCGATCTTTTCCTGCGCACGCCATTCGTGCAGGTAGGCGACAAGTCCCTGGGTCGCGCGACTGACGTTGAAGAAGTTCATCGCGTTGGTTCCCACGCAAGGAAACTGCGGCGGCTCCTTTTCCTCCGCGTCGCCGCGCTCGGCTCGGGTCACGATTTTTCCGACCGTCCGCCCGCGCAGACCCCCGGTCCCGAATGCGAGCGTGCGAAAGAAGCGATCGTTCAGCTCCGACCATTCGTTCGCAGTCGCGAGTTCCGAAATCGCCGCGCGGTAAAGCGGAGAGTTCGAAGCGTGGAGCAAGCGTCGGATATTCTGCGCTGAAGCGGCCAGCAATTCTCCCGATGCAGCAGCCTTCTCCATGACCGCGCCTAGCTCTCTCCCCGTGTCCGGCATGACCGGAACCATTCCGCCGCGCCCGCGGTTTGCAAGCGCGGCGACAAATTAGTGATCCACCCTAGCGGGGGCACTGGCCGAAATGCGTCTGCCCGTTTCTGAGGAGGAGTTTGTTGTCCAGGATTTCTGTCGCTACCGCGCGGCCTGAGGCGGATCCTTCCTCGTCGCTGAACTCGAAGTGAAAACCGCCCACTACCCGCGAATGTCCGGCCTCGGTCGCCGCGGCGGAGAAACTGGAATAAGTGCGCGGTTGATTGGGCGGATTGGGAGGTGTCGTATCTGTTAGTAACGTGAATGAGACGTTATCGTCGCAGTAGAACCCGGCGAGGATCGTGGCCGCCGCCGCGCTGAAGGAGCTGTGGCCCGACCAGTACTCGGGCGAACCTCCCACGCTTCCGGCCCTGGCGGTCCAGTTAGGGTAAGGCTCGGCGTCGGTCAGCGGATTGTTATCGGTGCCTGCCTCACGGATGGCGGTGGTGGGCCGCCAATGTTTGAAGGTGTACTTTGTCATGTAGGTGGGCGCCACAGTGTCTACCATCGCCATGCTGACAAGGGCGAATAGTCGAGTCATCTCCGGCAGGAGTATCGGGTGCGCCTCAGTGACGGCCAACGCGACTTGGAGCCAGGCGCCCGGCGGTTGCGAGGTGGTATTGCCCAACGCCCAATATCTAAACGTATCGAGTTTCCCTTGATCGGCGATGGCTTGATTGCCAATGAGCTTTATTTCGGCAAACGCCCCCGCGTAGTCAAGACTGTCGAGCGCCGGCGGGCCATGACCGACATACGGGGAGGAGTTGGCAATACCGAACGGCGCGAGGTTGCGAAACTGCGTGCCCGACCAGCTAGCTCTGAAATGCCCGACGGGATCGAGATCGGGCGTCTGCGATTCTGCCGGAGTTGAACCATCATTCGCGCGCAAGACTCGCATTTGATTGCCGACATAGGCTCCCCACGCCTGGCCATCCGCCTTCCCGCCTTTTAGCGCCGCGAGATCGCTGGCAAGTTGCGGATCGAACATCGAGGCCTTCAGGTCCGGATATTCACCGGAAAGCACCGCATGCGCCGCCGCTGAAGCCGCCGCGTACTGGTCGCCCTTGGCCAGATTCGTTGGAGCAATTAGCGCGGGAGAACGGCTCTTGTCGGCATCTTGCCGGGTGATGATGCCATTCACGGCGTCATACATGGCCACGTCGACCATCGCATAAAGCCGCGCCGCCTGCGCATCGCTGAGGTTCTTGAGGCGCACGGTGTCCAGGGCCTGTTTATTCCAGGCGCGCACCGGATCCGGAGTCGCCGCATTGGATCGCGATGGCGAACCGAATGCGATCGCGGCAAGCAGAACGATGGTGGCGATGCCTGGCCAGTTGTGATGTTTCAGTTTCATGGCTGTTCCTTTCGTTTTTGGAATCGATGTTTTGTTGGTCTAACTGCTAAAGCGCAAAATCGGCCCGCGAACCCACCACGCCGGCCAAAAAAACCGATCTCATTGAGCCGCGCGCAGGTAGTGCTTGAAGGCATGCTTCGCGATCCGCTTGCCTAACGTCACCCCATGGACATCGGACGTGCGGTAATGAATGCCGGCGTAGATTCGCGCATCCACAACGTCGCGAATTGCGTCGGATAAGTTGGAGTAGGTCTGGGTCTTGGGGTTGGCCAGACCATTGGCGGTGGTGATCGTGAACTCGAGCTTCTTCGTTCCAAACAGATTTTCCAATATCTCCACTATGGCTTCAGAGGATGTCGTATGACCAGAGACATATTCAGGAAAGTTCGGCGTGTTGATCAGCGGCCTCCAATTTGGATCTGCCTGGGTCGCGGGGTTGCCGTCCTGATCAGCGAGCGTGATCGCGCTGATCGGGCGCCAGAAGTTGAACTCGTACTTCGTGCTCCAGCAGGCGATCTGCGCGTCGCCCGCGGCGAGATCGGCAAGTGCGAACATGCGGGCGCTGTCGCCAATATTGGATAGGTAGCGGTTCGAAATATCACGCAGCGCGCGCTGCCACATGAGCGGACCGCTGTCGGCCCAGAAGTAAGCGATTTGCGTCTGCGCGGCGGTGCGCGCGGTGCTTGTCTTTGAACCCATCGACTTCACTTCGTTGAAGTCCGCCGTGTATTCCGCGCTGGTCAACGCGGCTGGACCTTCCGTCGTATAGTCGGCAACGTCGTTAAATGTAAATGGGCGGACGTCTGCCACCCACGGAGTAAGACCGGGAGCGTTGGAGGGCGGGCCGCCTGGCTCGTACGATGGAGTCGGACGCCACTGTCCCGTTCCGGTGTTGCCGAAGTATGGCGGAGGCGAAGGGGGAAACCGGCCATCGTTCGATCTCAGGGCGGCGATCCCTGCAGCGGCTTGCGCTCCGACCGCAACCCCCGGATCACTCGGCGAGATGTTGTGCTGGGCGAGGTAAGCATTGTAGTCGGCGTCGAGTTGGCCGCTTTGCGCTGGGAAGAGGTAAACAAGAATGTCATGTCCCGCCTTAGCGCATGCAGCGTCCATCGATCCGGAGGCATTCGGGATCTGGACGTAGTACGGTTGATAACGGCCGTCGATCGCCATGATACCGTCGTAAATCGCGGCGTGAACGATGGCGAAATCGAGGGAAGCCACCGGCGGCGGATGCGCGGCGGTGACGACCGATCTCTCGGCGATCGCGTTCCAATCGGCCACAGCATCGGCGCGGAGGGTAGCCGGGATTGCAATAAAGAAGGCGACGGTGGCGGCGCTTGCCCATTTGTGAAGTTTCAGTTTCATGTTTGTTCCTTTCTTGGTTGTCTCTTCTATCTCCTAAGGCGGAAATCCGGCCTGGAACCCGCCAACGCTCCACGAGATTTTTTTATCGAGGCCGCCATTGCTGCAAGAACGCCTTAGCCGTGATAGGTTTGCAGCCAGGCACCCCGTATGACGCCGCCTTCGCCATCGCAACAAGAGGTCACCCGATTGCTGGGCGACTGGAGCGGTGGAAATGAAGGGGCGCTCGAGAAGCTGATACCGCTGGTGCAGCCCGAATTGCACCGACTGGCGCACTATTACATGAGCCGGGAACGCGCAGGCCACACCCTGCAAACCACGGCGTTGCTCGACGAGGCCTATCTACGACTGGTCGACGATCCCGGCCGCAGTTGGGAGAATCGCACGCACTTTGTCGCGACCGCCGCGCAGTTGATGCGGCGCATCATGGTTGATCACGCGCGACAACGCCACTCGCTCAAGCGCGGCGGTGGCGCGCGAAAAGTAACGTTGGATGAAACCGCGTTAGTGACTGAAACGCGCTCGGAGGAATTGCTTGCGCTCGACGAAGCGCTGGAAGAATTGGCCGTGCAGGATCCGCGTAAGAGTCAGATCGTTGAACTACGATACTTTGGCGGCTTGACCGCCGAAGAGACGGCTGAATTTCTCAAAACATCTCTGCGGACAGTGGAGCGCGAATGGAACATGGCGAAGGCCTGGCTTTACCGGGCGTTGCGCGGGGAAGAAGCTGATGAAAGCTGAGCGCTGGCAACAGATTAACGAGCTGTTCCAATCAGCCTCTGAGCGTGCGCCGGAAAAGCGGGCCGCCTTTCTCCAGGAAGCTTGCCACGGCGACGAGAGCTTGTCCCGCGAGGTGGCGTCGCTCATCGCCGCCTACGAGCAGGCAGAGGATTTTATCGAATCACCAGCCTTCGAAGTCGCTCCCGAACTTCTGACTAACGAGAGGGCCGGCGCACTAGTAGGAGAATCAATCGCTCATTACCGGATCGAATCTCTCATCGGTGTGGGTGGAATGGGTGAGGTGTATCTCGCGCACGACGAACGACTCGGGCGAAATGTCGCGCTCAAGCTACTTCCCCAGTCGCTCGTTGCGGACCAGGTCCGACTGGAAGGTTTGAAACGCGAAGCACGCATCGCTTCCGCCTTGAATCACCCCAACATTGTGACCGTTTACGAGATCGGCGAGGTCGACACCGCCCATTACATCGCGACCGAGTTCATCGATGGGACAACGTTGCGCGAGCGAATGGCGCAGGGGCCGATTCCACCTAACGAGGCATTGGAAATCGCGGTGCAAATCGCGAGCGCGCTTTCGGTCGCCCATGCCGCTGGCATCGTCCATCGGGATATCAAACCGGAGAACATCATGCTTCGCCCGGACGGATATGTGAAGGTGCTCGATTTCGGGATCGCGAAATTTACGGAGCCGGAAACGTCGTTACCTGCGGCGCAGCCCACGACGCTGCACGGAATGATCGTAGGCACGACGCGTTACATGTCGCCGGAGCAGGCGCGGGGTCTACCGGTTGATGCACGCACCGATATTTGGAGCCTGGGCGTCATGCTTTATGAGATGGTAGCCGGGCAGCCGCCGTTTCAAGGAGCGACAGCGACGGACCTGCTCATCGCGATAGCCGGCCGGGAGCCGCTGCCCCTGACGAAGTGCGCGACGGAAATGCCGATTCAGTTAGAGCGCATCGTAAAGAAAGCTTTAGCGAAAGATCGGGAGCAGCGCCACCAGGCCGCGAGAGATTTGCTGACTGATCTGAAGAGCGTGACACCTCAGTTGGAGCGGCCGGTGATGACGTCCGGACGAAGGCGCATCCTTGTGCTCGCCGCTGTGCTCGGAGCGCTGATTTTAGCGGGGTTATTTTCCGCGCGATTCTTGCGCCGAAGTTCGAGACCGCCGCCGCGCCCAGAGATCAAATCACTGGCGGTGCTGCCGATGGCCAATCTCTCGGGTGATCCGGGCCAGGAATATTTTGCTGATGGGATGACTGAGACCCTCATCGCGGGCCTGGCCAGGGTCAGTTCCTTGCGAGTGATTTCGCGGACGTCGGTGATGAGTTACAAAGGGACGCACAAATCTCTGCCGGAAATTGCGCGCGAATTGAACGTGGACGCGGTCGTCGAAGGCTCCGTCCAACGCTTGGGTGAGCGTGTCCAAGTCACTGTGCAACTGATCTACGCGCCAACTGATCGGCATCTCTGGTCGGAGACTTACGATCGTGATCTGCGCGACATCCTTACGCTGCGAAACGAAGTCGCCCGCGCTGTTACTCGGGAAATTCAAATCAAGCTCACCCCGCAGGAGCAAACGCGTCTGGCCGGGACGCGCGTGATTGACCCCGCCGCCTACGACTATTTTTTGCGCGGACGTTTTCATCTCAGTCGCCAAACCAAAGCGGACAACGAAAAGGCCATCGGGATGCTCGACCTGGCCGTCGCGACCGATCCTAACTTTGCCGCCGCGCATGCGGACCTGGCGCAGGCCTGCATCTGGAGGTTCTTCTTGTTCACTCCGGACGAGAAGCAATGGGAAGAGAAAGCTTTCGTGGCGATCGAAAAAGCCCTCTCGCTAGACCCCGAGCTGGCCGAAGCGCACCACGCTCGCGGTCGTCTGCTTTGGACGCCCTCCCATCATTTCGCACACGAAATGGCCATTCAGGAATATCGCCGCGCGGTGGCGTTGAACCCAAATCTGGACGAGGCCCTGCATCAACTCGCGCTTGTCTACGGGCATGTGGGACTCTTCGAGGAAGCGCGCCGACAATTGGAAAAGGTCATCGCGATTAATCCAGGCAATACCCTCGCGCGATACCGGACCGGAGAAACTTTTTTGTTTCAGCGCGATTACGAGAAAGCTCTGACGGTTTTTCGCAGTGTGCCCATGGAAGTTAATCCTTCGTTGGTCGGGCATCAGACCGCCTGGGCTCTTTTCAATCTCGGGAGAAAAGAAGAGGCAGCCGCAACCCTGGAGCAACTTCTGCGAAATTACCCCGAGGACAGTGGCGGCCTTTTTACCAGCCTGCAAGCAGTCCTGGCGGCTTCCGCCGGCGAGGAACGCACTGCAGAGGAAAAAATCGCGGCGGCCATCGAACGCGGGAAAGGCTTTGGTCACTTTCATCACACCGCCTATTTCATCGGCTGTGCCTACGCACTCATGAGTAAGCCGGAACCGGCAATGAAGTGGCTGGAGATAGCGGCTGAAGAAGGCTTCCCGTGTTACCCGTTGTTCGAAGGGGACACCAATCTCGATAAGCTTCGGCAGGATGCCCGCTTTGTCGCCTTCCTGGGAAAGCTCAAGCAGCAATGGGAGCATTACAGGGAGAGCTTGTGATGCTATCTCAGCGCTGACGAAATTACACTGCGATTTTTCACGCGGCCTGCCACCGTAGCGCGACCGGCTAAAAGAAAAACGATTGCCCGGTGCGACGTTCAACGGCTTAGTAATCGTCTAGCAGCGCCATGAATATCCACGAGTACCAAGCCAAGGAGCTGTTGCAAAACTTTGGCGTCGCGACGCCGCCCGGCAAAGCGGCGGGAAGCCCCGCCGAGGCGGAACGCGCGGCGAAAGACCTCGGCGGCGGCGAACTGGTCGTGAAAGCCCAGATCCACGCTGGCGGGCGAGGGAAGGGAACTTTCACCAACGGTTTCAAGGGCGGCGTGCAACTATGCAAATCGCCGGAGGAAGTGCGCGATGTCGCCGCCAAGATGCTCGGGCAAACTCTGGTCACACATCAGACCGGCCCGAGCGGCAAGGTAGTGAACACCGTGCTGGTCGCGAAATCGGTCAACATCGCGCGCGAGATTTATTTCGCGATTCTGGTCGACCGCGCCACCGCCGGCCCGCTGATTGTCGCGAGCACCGAAGGCGGAGTGGAGATCGAAACGGTCGCCGCCAAAACGCCCGAGAAGATCATTCGCGAGTCGGTTCATCCGCTGGCCGGTTTGCAGCCTTTTCAAGCGCGCAAGCTGGCCAAACAACTCGGTTTCGAGTCGTCGCAGATCAAGGCGGCTGCCCAATTGTTCGACGGTGTGTATCGCACCTTCATCGGGCTCGATTGCTCGATGGTGGAAGTGAATCCGCTGGTCGTGACCAATACGGGCGAGGTGGTGGCGCTCGACGCGAAGTTCAACTTTGACGACAACGCCCTTTACCGGCACCCGGAGGTCGCGGCCTTGCGCGACATCAGCGAAGAAGATCCGCGTGAGGTGGAGGCCTCGAAGCACGACCTCAACTACATTGGGCTCGACGGCAACATCGCCTGCCTGGTGAACGGCGCGGGCCTCGCCATGGCGACGATGGACATCATCAAGTTCTACGGCGGCAGCCCGGCGAACTTTCTCGATGTCGGCGGCAGCGCGACTGAAGAGCAGGTCACAGAAGCGTTCAAGATTCTCGTCGGCGACAAGCGGGTGCAGGCGATCCTTGTGAATATTTTCGGCGGGATCGCGAAATGCGACGTGATCGCGCAGGGGATCATCGCCGCGGCGAAAGCTGTCGGCCTGAATGTTCCGCTCATCGTCCGTCTCGAAGGAACGAACGTCGAGAAAGGCAAGCAATTGCTGAAAGAAAGCGGACTCACTCTGATCGCGGCCGATGACCTGGCCGACGCAGCGGAAAAAGCCGTCGCTGCCGCCACGGCAAATCCCAAGTCCCAAAACCCAAATCCCAAGTAATATTCAAACTCAAATATCCAAAGGAGCCGTGGACGATCCCCCCAAACCGCGCGATCTCGAAGAGAGAACATTTCTCTTCGCGCAATCTATTCGAGCGTTCGTGAAGACGCTGCCGCGGACTGTCGGTAACACAGAAGATGGCCGGCAGTTGGTGCGCGCCTCAGGTTCGGTTGCTGCCAATTGGATTGAAGCAGACGAAGCGCTGAGCAAAAAAGATTTTTTAATGCGGGTGAAGATCTGCCGTAAAGAAGCAAAGGAGAGTCGCCTTTTTCTCCGATTAATGGAGGTGACAGCCGTGAGCAGCAAATACCGGGACGAACTATCGGCTGAAGCCCGGGAACTGACGTTAATTTTCTCAGCGATCATCGCAAAGAGCGCCGGATCATGAGCGAAGCTTTTTCTCCATTGGGATTTGAAAATTCCCTGGGATTTGGGAATTGGGGTTTGGGATTTTGCGAACTATGAGAGCAACCAACATCGCATTTACCGGTATTCCGGTTACCGACATCAAACGAGCCCGCGCTTTTTACGAGGGAGCGCTCGGGCTCAAACCTTCAGCGAACTTTAGCGAAGGGGTTTGGATCGAGTACGAGCTCGGCGACGATACGCTCGCGATTGGAAGCGTAGGCGATCAATGGAAACCGTCGCCTGACGGGACGAGCGTCGCGATCGAAGTGGACGACTTCGAAGCGGCTATCAAGGATTTGAAAGCGGCCAACGTCACGTTTGCCGCGGAGGGAATCGATAGTCCTGTTTGCCGCATGGCGGTAGTGCAAGACCCCGACGGCAACAAAATCATCATCCACAAGTTGAAATAGTCATGATCAAGGAAGTCGCCTTCATTGCCATTGCCGTTTCCGATGCCGAGCGCGCGCGGAAATTCTATCAGGAAACGCTCGAGCTAAAGCCGGCTACGACCGCGATGGGCGGCGCGTGGGTCGAGTACGAGTTGGGCGCGACGACGATCGGCGTCGGTTGTCATCCGGCGTGGCAGCCATCGCGCGACGGCACAACGGTCGCATTCGAAGTGGACGACATCGATGCATCGATCAGCAAATTGAAGGAACGCGGCGTCGCCTTCGATATGGAGAAAACGGAGACGCCCGTCTGTTGGATGGCGCAATTTCGCGATCCCGACGGGAACAAACTCGTCGTGCACAAAAGGAAGGTCACGTAGCTCATGGCTGTTCTCGTCGACAAGAACACGCGCCTCGTCGTCCAGGGAATCACCGGCAGTGCCGGCGGATTTCATGCGCGGCAGTGCATGGAATACGGGACGAATGTCGTCGCCGGCGTGACTCCCGGAAAGGGCGGCCAGATGTTCGACAATAAGGTCCCGGTCTTCGACACGGTCTGGGAAGCGCGCCAGCAAACCGGCTGCAATGTCTCGGTGATTTTCGTGCCGGCGGCGGGCGCGGCGGATGGAATTCTCGAAGCGGTGGATGCCGGCGTCGAGCTCGTCATTTGCATCACGGAAGGAATTCCGGTCATGGATATGATGCGCGTAAAAGCGCAGATGGCCGGCAAGCCGAGCCGCCTGATCGGACCGAATTGCCCCGGAATCATCACGCCGGACGCGTGCAAAATCGGCATCATGCCCGGCTACATACATAAGGCGGGAAGCGTCGGGGTGATCTCGCGATCGGGGACGCTTACTTACGAAGCGGTGTGGCAATTGACTTCGCGCGGCTACGGCCAATCCACCTGCATCGGCATCGGCGGCGATCCGATTAACGGGATGTCGCATCTCGATGCGGTGAAACTTTTCAACGACGATCCCGAAACCGATTCGATGATCTTGATCGGAGAGATTGGCGGAACCGCGGAAGAAGAAGCGGCGGATTGGATCAAGGCGAATTGCAAGAAACCGGTCGCCGCCTTCATCGCGGGCGCAACCGCGCCGCCCGGTCGTCGGATGGGCCACGCGGGCGCAATTGTTTCGGGCGGAAAAGGAACAGCGGCGGGAAAAATCGAAGCGCTCAAGGCCGCCGGTATTGCGGTAGCCGAAACACCTGCGACGATGGCGGAGACATTGATCACGCGGATGAAAGGGAAATCATGACATTTTCGCCCGGACTCGAAGGCGTCATCGCGAACTCGACCGCCCTGAGCGACGTGCTCGGCGACAAGGGCCAGCTCATTTATTGCGGCTACGACATCAATGAACTGGTGGGCAAGGTCAGCTACAAGGAAGTCGTCTATCTGCTTTTTCACCGGAAGCTGCCGAACCGGAGCGAACTGGAAGCATTTGTGCGCGAACTGCGCAGCCAGCGACAATTGCCGGAACCGGTGATCGATTTCCTAAAATCGGTTCCGAAAGACGCAGAGCCGATGGATGTGATGCGCACGGCGATCTCGATGCTGGGCCTTTACGATCCTGACATTGGAAAAGAAGCCACGCCGGAAATCAATCGGCGCAGGGCCGTCTCCATTACGGCGAAGATCGGAGTCATCGCTGCCTATTTTCACCGAGCGCGAAACGGCAAGTCGCTTCCGGCCGTGCGCGACGATCTGACTGAAGCCGAACATTTCCTTTATCTCATGTGCGGCGAGCCGCAGTCGAAAGAGGCCAGCGATACACTCGACGTCGCGTTCATTCTCCATGCCGATCACGGCATGAATGCCTCCACCTTCAGCGCGCGCGTGACGATCTCGACGCTTTCAGATTTTTATTCGGCGATCACGGCCGCGATCGGTACGCTGAAAGGACCGTTGCACGGCGGCGCGAACGAAGGCGTCATCCACATGCTGGAAGAAATCGGGAGCGAAGACAAAGTCGATGCTTACATCGAGAAACAACTGGCGGAGAAAAAGAAGATCATGGGGATCGGTCATCGCGTTTACAAGACGCTCGATCCGCGCGCGCCTCATCTGCAAAAGATGGCGGTCAAGCTAAGCGAAAAACTGGGCGAGCCGAAATGGATCCGGATGTCGGAACGGATCGCGAAGCTGATGAAGGAGAAAAAGAACCTGAACGCGAACGTCGATTTCTATTCCGCCACCGTTTATTATTCGTTAGGCATTCCGACCGATTTGTTCACCCCGATTTTCGCCATCGCACGCTGCTCCGGCTGGTGCGCGCAGGTGCTCGAGCAACTCGAAGATAATCGACTCTACCGGCCTTTGAGCGAATACGTCGGCGAACCGGTGGGCAAGAAGGTCGTGCCGATCGACGAGCGGCCGTAGGAAGAAGCCGGCTGCAGAGGCGGCTCGACATTCGAAATCGTCCTCGTTAGTTTTCAGGCCGATGAAAGTGATTGCGCTGCTGTTTCTGTTCTCCGTGGTCTGCCCCGCCCTCGTGCGCGCGGAGATTACCGAGGTCGAAGTCATCGCCGATCCGGCTGTTTACGGGGATTACCCGAAGAATTACCAGGAGATCGTCACTAATTGGCTGGCCACGAAACTGGTCGATCCGGCGACCGCGCAGATTGAATGGGGCGGTCCACCGAAACCGGCTGATCTGAAGGACAAGAGCGGCAAGCGACTTTTTGGTTATCTGGTTGAGTTCAAAGTGAATTCGCGAAATCGGTTCGGCGCCTACACCGGAATGCAAAAGCACGGCGCGCTGATTCGCGATGGAAACGTAGTCAAAGGGACCGGCTTCGGTTTCTAAAATGAAACTCGCTCGAAATTCGCGGACTAAGGGAGAGGGCGGTTTGGTTCTCTGGATCATCGTGGCTGCGCTCGTGGGTGGCGCCCTCTGGTTTTTGTATTCGTCGCGGCGGGATGGCGACAAGAACGCGCGGATTTTTGCGAACGAGGTCGTGCAGCGCGTGGCGGTGAATTACGACGAGAAGTATCTGCACGTGCATCTTAGCCCGGAGGCGCAGGCCAAGTATTTGGCATCCTGGCGCGAGCGCATGCTGCAAACCTTGCGTCAGCTCGGGACCGTGAAGCAACCGATCGAAGTGAAGGGTGACGTGCAATTCAGCTCGTACTTCTTCGACCCGCACGGCAACTTTCGCGCCGAGCTGACTTACCCAACCACCACTGCGGCCCTCGAGCTGGTTATTACTCGCGGAATGACGGTGTGGCAGGTGGACGACATCAATCTGATCTGGACTCCAGCGCCCACGCCCACGCCCGCCGCATCGCCCACGCCCGTGATAGCGCCGAGTCCGACTCCTTCCCCCACGCCGGCGCCGACGAAACGAAAACGCAAGGGCGGTTGAGGAACTGCTAACTCAGTAGCCGGTCCAACGAATCGACGCAGAGTTGCGACCACGTCTCCAGATTGTCGCGGCGCGCCAGCAGTTCGTCCTTCGTCAGAAATGCAACGTTGGTGATCATCGCTTCACGCTTCTCGACGCTCGGCTCCGCCAGACGAAAAACGTGCACGATGCCAAGGTGGACTTGTCCGACCTCCGTGGTGTCGTCATTCAGCAGCGCCACGATGCGGTCTTCGAAAGGCGAATCGATCCAAATTTCCTCATTCACTTCGCGCTCGACGCCGGCGCGGTAGGCGGCTTCGGCCCAGGCGAAAAGCGATTCGTCGGAATCGTTCATATGGCCGCCGATTCCGATCGAGCCTTTCGCCACGAGGCGTTGCTCACCGGCTTTCTTCCCTCGGACGTAATGCAGGACCGTGTCGCCATGCACGATGAGCGCATAGGGAATGATCTGTTTGTAACCCGGATCGTTTTCGGCCTGGGCGCGCGGCAGAAAGAAATTGTTCCCGCGCGAGAGAAGCGCCGGCAGATATTTTTCCGGCTCGAAATTCAGGCCGTGAAAACTACCCAGCTGATCGAAGAGGCCTCGCCTAACGACCAAAACATTTTCCTCCGGCTGGCTCATCAGACGCGGCCCCGGCTCAATACGAGTAGGTCATGCCGATCTGGGGCCCGAGCAAATTCAGGCTTGGGTTCGGATCGGTTTGGGCGGCGTTGGACAAATGCTGATAGAGAATGCCCGCGTTCCACTTCCAGTGGTCGTTGATTTTGTAGGAAACGCCGACTGCGGTCAGGATGTTGAAAGTGAAATCCTGTCCCTGCGCGCCGAAGACGTTCGCGTGGCTGTCGATCCAGCCGAGGCCGACCCCGCCCGAAACGTAAGGAACAAAGCGCGCTCCCGGTTTCGCAAAATTGTAGCGAAAGCCGAGCGAGATTCCGTAGTATAAATTCTCCGGGCCGCGCGTGATCGGTTCCACCATGAAAGTGGCGTAGATCTGATTGTAACCCTGCAGCCAACTGTCGCGTTCCTTGGTGCCCCAGCGCCAGCGCGCCGTAAAAAACTGGGCGGCCACATCGTAGCTGTTTGGGTTGCCGATGATGCCGACCATGTAGGCGGTCTCAGCGGAGAGCTCGAAGGCCGGTGCGTCGACGACGCCGTCCGGCGTGAAATGGGTCGAGAGCCGATCACCCGCGGCGTGGGCGAGCGGGGCCCACCAGGCGGACAACGAAACGAAAATGATGACTGGCCAAATCTTCATAAAAGCGCGCTACGATATTGCGAGTCCCTTTAATTGCAATTTATCGCGTGCTCTGCCACGCTTGGTCTCATGAAATCCCACATCGCGGTTATTATTTCTTTGGCAATCATGGCGGGGCCGACCGCGCGCGCCGCCGATAAGGGAGAACAAATGGCCACTGATCTGTGGAAAGCGAGCGGGGGCGAGAATTGGTCCAAGGTCAAGGAGATCGATTTCACTTTCGCGGTGGAACAGGAAGGCAAGCAGCTTTTTGCCGCGCAACATCGTTGGAACGTCGCCGCCGGCACCGACGCGGTGAAATGGAAAGACAAGCAGGGAACGGATCATAACGCGACGGTGGAGCTCGCGACCCCGCCGAAGGAAGGCGAGGGGAAGGATGCTTACGCGCGTTGGGTGAACGATTCGTATTGGCTGCTAGCGCCGCTAAAGATGCATGACCAGGGCGTGAAAGTGGAAGACGGGGGACCCAAGGATCTCAACGGCGCGAGCTGCGAAACCTTGAAGCTGAGTTTCGAACAGGTAGGCCTCACGCCGACCGATCATTACGTTTTTTACCTCGACCCTCAGACGAAACTTCCGAAGGCCTGGGATTACATTCCGCAATCAGGACAGGGCATGCAGGCGACCTGGGAAAAATTTCAAACGTTTGGCGGGCTGAATCTCGCCACCGAACACAATTTCAACGGCAAGACGATCCGGCTCGCTGATATCAAAGTGGTGACGCAATAGCAGCCCTCAAGGAGGGGCGGTTTCCAAACCGCCCTTTTTCTTGGTGCCGGCGGTTTGTAAACCGCCGCTCCTTGATTGCCGGTCGACGAAATCCGCAAGGTCTGGCGGCAACGGACTTTCCCATTTCTCGCCGGCATCGATCTGGATCATCGCGGAATGGAGCGCATGTCGCGGCAGGAGAAGCTTGCTCGCCAGGGCCGATGTCCAGCCTGTCTCGATGAACTCGAGATAAAGTTTTTCGTCGGGCCCGTAAATTTTGTCGCCCACGACCGGATGGCCTAACGAACTCAGATGAACCCGGATTTGATGCGTGCGTCCGGTGCGAGGGATCGCGCGAATGACGCTGAAGCGATCATCAGCACCGCCGCGGGTGAATCGTCGTTCCACCCGAAAATCCGTCTGCGCCGCCGCACCCGCCGGATGGATCGTTTGCTTCAACCAGATGACGGACGGGCCGTGCGCGCCCTGTCGCGCGAGCGGAGCATGGACAGATCTCGATTCCCACTCCGGCCAGCCCCAAACGATCGCGAGATATTCCTTCGCGATCCGTTGTTCCTGCATCAGCAAGCCAAAGCGCCGCGCCGTCGCGGCGTTCTTCGCCACCAGGACGAGCCCGCTCGTTTCGCGGTCGAGCCGGTTTACGATCGAAACCTGCCCGCCGTTTGCGATCTCGAAAGCGAGCAAGTGTTTGAGTTCGCCCCACAACGTGCGGGCGCTGCTCGGCTTGGTGGGATGGACCAAAAGGAACGGCGGCTTCTCGACGACGAGGAAGTCGTCGCGTTCCGCCACGATCGCAAAATCATGCCCGCGGTTTGCGCCGGCCACATCCGTGGCGGATAAAGCTCCCTTGATCTCGCTCCGGAATGTCACGCGGGAATATAAGACGGGCGCGCGGGCGGTGCACGCCTTGGACGGCGTTTCGCTGGAGATCGCGCGCAACGAATTCGTGGCGGTGAGCGGTCCGAGCGGTTGCGGCAAGAGCACGCTCATTCATCTCCTGGGCGGACTCGAGCGGCCCAGCGCCGGCGAAATTCTTGTCGATGGCCTCGCCCTTCACAGCGCCGATGACAACATGCTCACCCAATACCGGCGCCGGCAGATCGGGCTCGTCTTTCAATTCTTCAATCTTCTCCCGACCATGAACGTGCTGGAGAACGTCTCGTTCCCCCTTCTGTTGCAGGGCGCGCCGCTCCAGGAAAGCGAAGAGCGCGCCCGGGAGGTGATCGAGCTGGTTGGTTTGCGGGAGCGCGCCGATCATTTCATTCATCAACTCAGCGGCGGCGAACAACAGCGGACCGCGATCGCGCGCGCCTTGGTCCATCGGCCATCGTTGCTCATCGCCGACGAGCCGACCGGCAATCTCGATTCGCATTCCGCCGCTGCGGTGATGCAGCTCATGGAAAAGATCGGCGTTGATGGTTCGACCACCTTGATTGTAGTCACGCACAGCGACGAAGTCGCGCGCGCCGCCTCTCGCCGCGTGGAAATGCGCGACGGCAAAATCGTCCGCGATTCCGGCTGCTAACGATGAAGTTTAGACAGGATTAACAGGATTAACGGGATTGGGTGGGGGCACAAATTTCTTCAATCCGGTTAATCCTGTAAATCCTGTCTATTCCCTCCGCTTCGACCCTGATCTCAGACTTCCGTCTTCTGACCTCTGATTTTATTCTGGGTCCTATCATGCCCCCTATGCGCTCATCATCCCGGTCTGCATCGGTGGCGCGTTGATCGGGCACATTGCACTCACTCGCGCTCTTTTGCGGAAAGGGCAATGAGTTGGCGGAGAGATCACAGGCGTCTCAGTTGATTCGCCGAGAAGGGCACAAGATTTGCAGCAGAACGCGGGGTTAGTTCACCCTCGCCATGCTCGATCTCAAAACTCCGCCGACCCTCGATTTC
This sequence comes from Verrucomicrobiota bacterium, assembly GCA_041167545.1. GTDB lineage: Bacteria > Verrucomicrobiota > Verrucomicrobiia > Chthoniobacterales > UBA10450 > AV80. The sequence continues at coordinate 1,714 of JBEEHT010000104.1, read as the reverse complement.
CCGGACGACCCGTTGAAATGGGATGGCTGGAGCAAGTACAAGGCGCAAAATCCTTACGAACGGCTCTGCCTCGATCCGAGAGCAAAGCCGGGCGAGGAAGAGATTCAGCGGCATTGCACCGCTCTCATGCAGTGGTGGCAGAAGAAGCTCCGGCTCAAGAATCAGCCAAGCAATCCGATGGCCCAGTTACTCGGGCGCGGCCTCGATGAAGCCGCGAGTTATCTCGTTCAAGCCCGGATGCAGCTGCTCGATCCGGAGCAGCGGCTTCAGATCGACGATGAGCTGGCTGCGCAAGCCGAGCAGGAAGCGCTGGCGGAATTCTCGAAATACGTAGCTGTCTCCATCGCGGGCAAAGTTTTGACGCCCGAAGCCGAGGCAAATCTGTCGGAGTTCGGGCAGCGTAACGGATTGACGGAAGAGCAGACTCGCCTCTGCATCGAGGAAGAATTGCAGCGGAATAAGGCGAAGCGCGGGACGCGTGCCCCGCTGCCGGTTCCGCCTTCATCGCCGGTTATCAGAACAGCGGGGACAGCGGAACAGGAATTCCATCGCATCCTGACCTTGGGCCATTTGGATTTGGGCGACGCCACCATGCTGGTCCGGCGGATTTTTGTGACGATCGCGGAGAACCTGGGCATCCCTCTCGAGCGCGCCGAACACCTCCTGGAAAATTACCTCGAGGAAGAGGAGCGCATTCCCGGCAAACCGCCCGCGGTGAGTCAACACGTTCCCGTGCCAGGGCGAGCGGCCAATGGCACTTCGGCTGTACCGGCGAAAGAATCTCCGCCCGCTCCACACATCGAGACGTTCGCCGCCAAACTCGCGCCGAGCCGTTCTCCCGCCGGAGTCGTTAATCCCAGCGGCGCGCAAATGATGCTGATTCCCGGAGGCGAGTTCTTGATGGGAAGCGATGAGCCCGATGCCGGACCTGACGAACAGCCACTGACCCCGGTGACGCTAAGCGAGTTCTACATGTCACGCCATCCGGTAACCAATGCTGATTACGAACAGTTCGATCCCAGTCACAAACAGAAACGGATGACGGGCGCGGGCGACGATCATCCGGTCGTCTATGTAACCAGCCTCGAGGCGATCAAGTATTGTCAATGGCTCGGGCAGAAGGACGGGAAAAATTACCGGCTGCCCACTGAAGCGGAATGGGAATTCGCGGCGCGCGGGATTGACGGCCGGAAATATCCGTGGGGAACTCACGACAGGCGTCGAGGTTTCGCCAACTTCGCCGATGCGAGCACCACCTTTCCGTGGCGCGACCCGGAGGTGGAGGATGGATATCCGGAGACCTCGCCGGTGGGAGCGTTCCCGCGTGGCGCGAGTTTTTTCGGCGTGGAAGATATGGCGGGCAACGTCTGGGAATGGTGTCTGGATTTCTACCAGCCATTGGCCGGCGCGTCGAAACGGAATCCGCGCGGCATCGCTTCCGGCAGCAAGCGTGTCTATCGCGGCGGCAGTTGGAAATCGCGCTTCTCGAATCTACGGGCCACCGCGCGCGGTTCGAATGCAGCGAACTATTCCTGCAACGATGTCGGTTTCCGCATCGTCTGTGAATGCGGCGGCGGCGATTCACTTTAGGAAATCGATCCGCTGCTGCGCGACTGTCTGGCGTCACCCGCGTCTTGCTGGGAATGACGAAGCTCCATAGCTTAACAGGACAATGGCGCACGACCACGATCACTCCGGGCATTCGCACGAGCCG
>JBEEHT010000103.1:0-34658 GCA_041167545.1 Verrucomicrobiota bacterium | reverse complement strand
AATTGCCGGCCGATCGGGTCCTCGTTAGGCCAGGTCGACCGGGCGAGCGTCTGGTTGATCAGCGCGACGTGCGGCGAGTCAGCGCCGTCGGATTCCTGGAAGAGCCGTCCGCGAATCAGCGGAATCTTCATGCTTGCGAAATAGCCGGCGCTCGCGACGCGGAATTCTGCATTCGCCAGTCTCTTTGTCCCCCTCAGCGCGGCATATTGTGCGTTTAACTCGTCGAACGTCTCCGTCGTTTTCCCGCTTTCTTCCAGGATGAAAGTGCCGTTTAGGTTGTCGCCGCTGATCGGCAATACGTTGATTCCGCCGACCGCGATCACGCCTGGCAGGCCGCCCAGGCGCTCGAGTAACTGCTGATACATTTGCGCGAGCCGACGCCGATCGGCCGGCGCTTCCGGGTCCGGCTGCGAGATGCTCATCGCGACAGCGCTCTCCGGTTGAAATCCGGGATTCACCTCCAGCAATCGCAGGAAACTCCGGCCCAGCAGGCCGGCGCCCACGAGCAACACCAGGGTCAACGCCACTTGCGAGACAATGAGAAAATTGCGCACCCGCGAAGTCGAGCGCCCGCTCGACGTCCCGCGCCCCGCGTCCTGAAGCGCATTTTGCAATTGCCGTTGCGAGACGTTCAGCGCCGGCACCAGACCGAGGACGAGCCCGACGCCTAACGAGACGACGAGCGAAAAGATAAGCACGGAAAAATTGACTCCGATCTGTCCGACGCACGGGAGATTGCCGCGATAAAACCCGACGACCAAATCGACTCCCCAAAACGCCAGGAGCACTCCGAGCGCTCCCGCGCAAAGCGTGAGCAGGACGGTCTCGACCAGGAATTGCCGGGCCAATCTCCAGCGCGACGCACCCAGCGCCGCGCGCAAGGCTATCTCTTTGCGCCGGGCCGTTGCCCTGACAAGCAGCAGGTTGGTGACATTCGAACAAGCGATCACGAGCAGGAGCCCGACAGCGCCGCAGAGCACCCAGAGGACTCCGCGAATATCCTTCACCATTCGTTCGCGCAGCGGCGTCATGACAAAACTTTCGGCATCGGTGTTCGGCCCGTGTTCCCGTTTCAACTGCTGCCCGATGGCCGCAATCTCCGCGCGCGCCTGCCCGGGCGAGACGCCGTCACGCAGCCGTCCAAGGGCGCGCCAGTTGTGTGCGGTGCGCGAGGGATTCGGCGGATAAATTGTCGAGGGGAGCCATACATCGACCTCCGGCGGAAAGCCCGTGTCCGGCGGCAGGACACCGACTACGGAAAAACTGCGGCCCGCGCAACGAAGGGTCGTGCCTTCCAGGTTCGGACGGCCCGCGAGCAATCGTTTCCAGAACCCGTAGCTGACGACCGCAACTTGCTCGCCTTCGATTCCCGACTGCGCGGAGAAGAGCCGGCCAACAACCGGCGCTACGCCGAGGACCCGGAAGAAATCCTCCGAGACTGCGGAGATGTTTGTGCGCACCGGCTCGCTTCCGCCGGCTATCGCTTCGGTTCCCTCGCTGTATTTCGCCAGCGCTGCGAAGCTGCGGCTACGCGCGCGCAGATCGTCGAAGTTCGGTTCGCCGAACGCCATTCCCCTGCCTTTCTCGTCCAACTCACGGAGGGCGACGATTCGCTCCTGTTGCGGGTAAGGCAGCGGTCGCAGCAGAACCGCGTCGAGCACGCTGAAGATCGCGGTCGAAGCACCGATGCCGAGGGCCATGGTGGCGATGGCAATCCCGGTGAAGGCCGGAGTGTTGCCTAACGAACGCAGCGCGTATTTGAGCTCATTCATAACGAAGCGCGATCATGGGATCCACTTTCATGGCGCGTCGCGCCGGAATGTAACTGGCAAGCAACGCCGCCGTACCTAACAAGAAAACAACACCCGCGTAAGTCAGGACGTCGTTTGCTCCAACGCCGTAGAGCAGGCTCGCCAGCAACCGCGTGCTCGCGAAAGCCGCCAGCAGACCAATCGCAATCCCAATCACGACCACCGTCAAGCTCTGCCGCAACACCATCCCGAGCATGTCACGACGCTGCGCGCCAAGAGCCATTCGAATCCCGATCTCGCGCGTGCGTTGCGTGACGCTGTAGGCGATCACGCCGTAAATCCCGATCGCGGCGAGGAGTAACGCGGTGCCGGCGAAAACGCCTAGCAACAGCATGTTGAAGCGCGGGCGCGCCAGCGTCTCGCCGATGAGCGATTGCATTGGATCGATGTGGCTCAGGAACACATCCGGATCCTGCTCGCGGAAGACGCTGCGTATAGCCGAGTGAATGCCAGAGAGATTTTCATTCGCAGTGCGAAAGACGAGCCAGAGCTGGCGCGAAGGCGATTGCGCGAAAGGTCGGTAAATTCCGGGCAGCGTTGGAACGCCAATCTGGCTTTGTTTGGTGTCGCCGACCACTCCGATGATCTCGAGCGAATTAATTGCGCCCTTCTCGCCGTCCAACAAAATGTGTTGCCCAATGGGATCGCGATCGGGAATGAAACGCCTGACGAATGTTTCATTCACCATCGCGACGTGCGGCGCGTTTTCGTTGTCGCGCGGTTCGAAATCGCGGCCCGCGCGCAGCGGAATGCGAACGGTGCGGAAGTATCCCGGGGTGGTGAGCACGTGCGACGCGGCGGGATGATTGCCGAGCCCGGAATCCGGCGCGAACTGCATCCGGAACGACGCGTCATCCTCACCGCTAAACGGCGCGGGATTCACACCGACGACTGATTCAAGGCCGGGAAGCGCGGCGAGCTTCGGCAGGATCTGCTCATAAAACGCCCGCTGCTTTTGTGCTTCGGGATATGTCGCGCGGGGTAGTGCTTCATTGATGACGAGCAGCCGCGTCGGATCGAAGCCGACATCAGTCGCCTGCAGATTGAAGAAACTGCGGATGAGCAAGCCGGCTCCGGCCAGCAACAAGAGCGAAAGCGAGATCTGCGAAACAACGAGAAACGAGCGCACCCGCGTGCCGTGCAGACCGCCGGTCGAACCTTTCGCACCTTGCTGGAGCGCGTCGGTGAGATTGCCGCGCGAAACTTGCAGGGCGGGACCGAGACCGAAGAGCAACGTGCTCAAGATCGCGAGCGCGAAGGTGAATGCGCTCACGCCCAGGTTAATGTGAACCTCGGAAAGCCGCGGGACGTTGGTTGGACCGTACGCGGCTAACAACTGGATGCTCCCCCACGCGAGCAACAAACCGCCGGCGCCGCCGAGCAGCGCAAGCAACAGACTTTCTACGAGCAATTGCCTAACGACTGCTCCGCGGCTCGCGCCAAGCGCGGTGCGAATGCCGATCTCACGCGCGCGCGTGGCGGCACGCGCGAGGAGCAGATTGGCAACGTTCGCGCACGCGATGAGCAGCACGAGCGCAACCGCGCCCGATAAAACCAAAAGGGCGGGCCGGACATTGCGGACGGTATCCTGCAACATCGGCACGACCGACGCGCCACGATCGGTATTCGTATCGGGATATTGCTGCTCAAGCTGACGCGCGATCGTTTTCAACTCTGCGTCCGCCTGCGCGATCGTCACACCTGGCTTCAGGCGCCCAATTAGTTGGGCATTGTGCGCGCCGCGCTGTGCAGGGGCGTTTGGGTAAAGCATCTTGAGCGGCATCACGAAATCGCTCGTCTCCCAGTGAGCTGGAAATTTCCAGCCGGCCGGCATCACGCCGAGAACTGTGAACTTCCCCGCACGCATCGTGACCTGACGTCCGACGATCTCCGGATCGCTCGCAAACGCGCGCCTCCATAAGCTGTAGCTAATCACCACGACATTCGGTGCGCCGGGTTTCGCTTCCTCCGCCGTGAATCCGCGACCAAGGCTCGGCGAGACGCCCAGCGTCTCGAAGAAGTCGCCATCGACCGCGACGCCGTCCAATTCCTGCGCTTCAGCCGCATCGGTCAACACCGTCCACGCGCCGCCGTATGCTGCGATCGCGCTGAAGCTGCGGTTTTGTGCGCGGAAATCGAACATGTCTGGAAGCGACTCGCTTTGGCGCGCATTCGCGTCCCGCGCCGACGCGCCCCAAATCGCGACGAGCTGCTCCGATGCGGGAAACGGCAACGGCCGCAGCAGGACGGTTTCGACCACGCTGAAGATCGCGCTGTTGGCGCCGATCCCGAGCGTGAGCGTAGCAATGGCAATGATGCTGAAGGTCGGCGACTTCAGCAGCATCCGAACTGCGTAGCGCAGTTCATTCATATCGAAGCGCGACCATCGGATCGACTTTCATGGCGCGACGCGCGGGAATGTAACTGGCAAGCAGCGCCGCGCCTCCTAATAGCACAATGACAATCGCGTAGATCGAGACATCATTGGCTCCTACGCCATAGAGCAATGTCGCCATGACGCGCGTGGCAGCGAGAGCTACGAGAAACCCGATGGTAAGCCCGATCACTACCAGCGTGAGACTTTGCCGTAGCACCATGCCTAGCATCTGAGTGCGTTGGGCTCCGAGCGCCATGCGAATGCCAATCTCGCGCGTCCTTTGAGTTACGCTGTAAGCGATCACTCCGTAAATGCCGATCGCTGCAAGGATCATAGCCACGGCCGCAAAGACCGCGAGCAGCATCATGTTGAAACGGGGTTGGGCGAGTTGGGTCGAAACCAAGGTTGTCATTGGCTTAAGCACCGGCACAAACAAATCCTTGTCCACTTCGTGAACGGCCCGCTTCACGTCGGCTTGCAGACCTATCAAGTTGGTCGAAGCGACGCGCAGGACGACGTCAAGACTTCGCGTGGGGTCCTGTGGGAAGGGCACATACATTTCGGGCCCCGGAGGCGCGGCCAGAGAATCGTGCCGCGAATTGCCGACGACGCCGACCACTTCGCACGGTGGCGCTTTGCCTTCACCGCGATCGATCATCACTTGCTGGCCGATCGGGTTCCGATCCGGAAAATGTTTGCGCACAAAGGCCTCGTTAATCATCACTACCAAAGGCGAATCTTTCGTGTCCGCGCGGGTAAAGGCGCGCCCCTGTAGCACGGGAATTTTCATCGCCTTGAAGTAGTCGGGTTTGACGATGAGATAACCGCCGCCAGGATGATTACCCAGCGGCAGCGGCGCCGCTCCGCTAACCATGAACGACAGATTGTTGATGTTCCCGGCTAGCGGCAAAGGGTTCGCTCCTCCAGCCGATTCCACGCCGGGGATCGCCGAGATCTTTTCCATGATGGCGTCGTGCGCTCGGATTTGTTGATCGAGTTCGGGATATCGCACGCGAGGCAAAGTCAGCGACATGGTCATGAGTCTCTGCGGATCGAATCCGGGGTTCATCGCGCGCAGATTGAAGAAGCTCTTGATCAATAAACCCGCGCCGGCCAGCAGGAGAAGGGAAAGCGAAACCTGAGAGACGACGAGGAAGGCACGGAGACGATTGGTGTGGAGGCCGCCAGTCGAGCCTTTGGCACCTTGCTGGAGAGACTCATTTACGCTTGGCCGAGAAACCTGGAGCGCCGGCACCAGGCCGAAGAGCATGGTGCTGCCGATCGCGAGAACAAAGGTAAAGGCGCAAACGGTGAAGTTAACTTTTATCTGCGCAATGTGAGGGAGACCTTGCGGGCCGGCCGCGCCAAGGAGGTCCACCCCCCACCACGCTAACAACAAGCCGGCGGTTCCACCCATCAACGCCAGCAAGAGGCTTTCGCAAAGCAATTGCCGGATAACTCGAAGGCGGCTCGCACCCAAAGCAGTGCGGATCGCGATCTCACGGCTCCGCGACGCAGCGCGCGCGAGAAGAAGGTTCGCCACATTCGCGCAGGCAATGAGAAGCACGAGCGCCACTGCGCCTAACAGGATGAACAAGGCCGGACGGACATCGCCTACGACATCGTTATGCAAGTTAACGACGGCCACGCCGGTAAAATTAAGGTTCGTATCTGGATACTGCTTTGAAAGCCGGCCGGCGATGGCGCTTAGTTCCGCTTCAGCCTGTCGTTCGTGGACTCCGGGCTTCAAGCGGCCGACTACGCTGAGAAAATGCGATCCGCGATTGGTTAACGCCGACGCGACCAGGTACTGCAACGGAACAACGTAGTCGATCGCCTCATCTTCCACCGGGAACTTCCAGCCGGCGGGCATGACGCCGACTACGGTGTAACTGCGGCCGGATAGTGTTACTGCTTGTCCTAGAACTTTTGGGTCGCCGCCAAAGGCGCGTTGCCAAAGCGGATAGGTCAGGACAACGACACGTATCCCCTGGTCCTTCGCTTCCTCCTGCGTAAAACCGCGACCGAGGAGCGGTGGCACTCCGAGCACGTCAAAAATCTCCGGCGTAATCGCGACCCCCTCGAGATATTGCGCGTCTTCTGCTTGCGCCAGCGTCCCTCCCGTTCGCGTGTAAGCCGCCATGGCGGAAAAGCTCTGACTTTGGTCGCGCAGATCGACGTAATCGGGGAAGGAATGGACGTTGCCGCGAACTGTCCCGCTGTCATTGGCATAACGTCCCCACGCCATCACGATTTGGTCCGGATCTTTGAAGGGCAAAGGCCGAAGTAACATGGTGTCGATGACGCTAAAGATGGCGCTGTTAGCTCCTATGCCGAGAGCGAGAGTAAGAACGGCGATGATGGCGAACGTCGGAGACTTAACCAGCATTCGCAGGGCGTATTTGAGGTCAGTTAGCATAGGTGTTCATTCATTTGGTTGTTAACTCCAAGGAACGCGGAGCTGTCACTGCGCCTCAAGGAGGGGCGGTTTACAAACCGCCCACTGCCGCCACGCATTAAAGGCCGGCGGTTTGGAAAGCGCCGCTCCTTGAGGCGCATCTCCGTTTCTATATCAAACGACAAAGCCATCGCGTAGCTGGATGACCCGGTTCCCGTAGGCGGCGTTCACATCGGAGTGCGTCACTTGAATGATTGTCGTGCCGCCGGCGTTCAAGGCCTTGAACATTTCCATGATCTCCTCTCCCTGACTCGAGTGAAGGTTGCCTGTCGGCTCGTCGGCCAGGATCAGTTTTGGATTCGCGATCATCGCCCGGGCGATGCTGACCAGTTGTTGCTGGCCGCCGGAAAGCTGCCGTGGGTATAGGTCTTTCTTCCCCACGATGTGAAAGCGATCCAGGGTGTCGCAAACAATGGAGGCACGCTCCGGTTTGCCGACGTGCCGGTAGGAGAGCGGGATATCCAGGTTTTCGTAAACGGTGAGATCGTCCAGGAGATGATAGTTCTGGAAAACAAAACCTATCTTCTCATTTCGTAGTGTGCCCCGTTCCTTCGGCTTCAAGGTATGGACCGGCGCGTCCTCGAAGAAGTATTCGCCCGTCCAGGCGTGGTCGTGCATTCCCAGCACATGGAGGAGCGAAGACTTACCGGCGCCGGAAGGACCCATCACCGAAACGAAGTCACCTTCCTCGACTTCGAGATTGATGTCGCGCAGGACGTAAAAGAATTTGCCTTTGGCGAGGGGGTAGAAGCGTTCGACGTGTTTAAGTGTGATCATGGACATAGTAGGTTAATTCTGCGCGAGCGCGACGGTGGGATCGAGCCTGGCAGCGCGCCGTGCCGGCAAGTAACAAGCAACCAGCGCCACGGAGAGGAGCAACAACGGAATGGCAACAAAGGTCAGCGGATCGGTCGCCGCTACTCCGAAGAGAAGGTTGGCCAGCAAGCGCGTAAGGCCGAACGCCCCGGCCAGGCCGACAACGACGCCAATCACGCTCAGCGTCATGCCCTGACGGATCACAAGCGCGAGCACGTCCGATCTCTGGGCGCCGAGCGCCATGCGGATGCCGATTTCCTGGGTGCGTTGAGTGACCGAGTAAGCCATGACGCCGTAAATCCCGATGGCGGCGAGGAGCAAGGCCGCGATCGCGAAGACGGCGAAGAGCTGCATTGAGACCCTGCGCGTGCCTAACGAGTTCATCACCACGTCGTCCATCGTGCGGACGTTGTAGATTGGCTGGTCCTGGTCGATCGCCTGCACTTCGCGTCGCAAGATAGGAGCGAAGGCGGCAGCGTCACCGGCGGTTCGAATCACCAGCCCCATGAAATTCCAGTGCGAATCCTGGGCGTGTGGAACGTAGATTTGCGCGCCGCCCTCGCCGGTAAGAGAACCGGTCTTCGTGTCGCCGACCACACCGACGATTTCGCGCATGAATTTCTCATCGCGCCTCTGACCTCGGAAAGCAGACCAGACGCTGAGGCGTTTGCCGATCGCGGCTGTGGGAGAACCGAAGTGACGCGTCGCAGTGGTTTCGTTGATGATTACCACTTTCGGTCCGTCAGCATTATCGCGAGGTTCGAAGGTGCGTCCGGAAAGTAGCGGAATCTTGAGCGCGCGAAAATAATCGCCGGTTATGGTGGAGAACATCGCGTCCCTCGCTTCGTCCACCGTGGGCGGCCGGCCTTCCGGAATAAACCCGCGTCCAATCGCATAACCACTCGCGTCGAGCGGAAGATTGACGCTGCCTCCCGCCGCTTGCACGCCCGGGACCGCTTCCAGCCGTTCTTTCAGTTGCCGGAAAAATTCAACGACCTGCTGATCATCTTTGTATTTCGGACCCTGCAACGACAGGTTCGCGGTGAGAACGTTGTGCGCATTGAAGCCGGGCCGCACCTCCTGGAGACGGAGGAAGCTCTTGATAAGCAATCCAGCGCCGACCAGCAGCATCAGCGAGAGGGCGACCTCACCAATCAAAAGCAGGCTGCGCGCGCTGGTGCGGCGATGACCTTCGCCGCCGCGTCCGCCTTCTTTCAATGCGCTGGTGACGTCGAGCTTCGAGGCTTGAAGCGCGGGGACGATGCCGAAGAGAATGCCGGTAAGCGCCGAGACGCCGAGAGCGAACGTCAGGACGTGATAATCAATCCCGATCTGCCCGAGCCGCGGTGCACCTTCGGGCAACATCGACATCAGCAGATCGGTTAACCAAATGCTGAGGACGAGTCCGGCAATTCCGCCGATCGCCGAGAGCAGAATGCTCTCGGTCAGCATCTGCCGCAGAACGCGCGTGCGGCTCGCGCCCATTGCGGCCCGGATCGCAATTTCCTTTTGCCGCGCGGCGCTGCGGGCGAGGAGGAGATTGGCTACGTTCGCGCAGGCAATCAGCAGCACGAATCCGACGGCGCCGAGGAGGGCGAGGAGGGATGGCTTTACTTCCCGAACAAGCCGTTCGTGGAGCGTCGAAACAAACACGTCCCAACCTTTGTTGGTTTCGGGAAATTGTTTGGCGAGCTGCGCATTGATGGCGCTGAGACGAGTTTGCGCCTGCTTCAGATCGATACCGGTATTCAGACGCGCGATTGCCGACCAGACGCGGTTATCGCGCGGTTCATCCGACAGATTGACCGCGGTCGGCACCCAAACCTGGGTTTGCTCCGGGTATTCAAACCCCGAGGGCATCACGCCGAGGATCGTGAGGGATCTTGAGCTCATCTGGACCTGTTTCCCGACAATGGCCGGATCAGACCCGAAGCGGCGCTTCCATAAGCCGTGGCTGATGATCGCGACGCTTTGCGGCCACCCTTTGTCGTCTTCGGGAACGAACGTTCGCCCGAGAACAGGCTGGACCCCGAGCACGGCGAAGAACCCGGTCGTCACACCGGCGCGCGGCACGCGTTCCGGCTCCGCCCCATCGGCGCCAAAGTTGGCGGTACCGGTCCAGTAAGCGGCAGTGCTCGCGAAGAGATCGGTTTGTTGCGACCAATCCGTAAAGTCGACAAACGAGATGTTGCTCTCGGTAATGCCCGCCGCCGCGGGATTTTTTCCTTCGATGGAGATGATGCGTTCCGCGTCCGGAAATGGTAGCGGCCGGAGGAGAACGCCGTTCACCAGGCTGAAGATCGCGGTGTTCGCGCCGATGCCGAGAGCGAGCGCGAGGGCGGCAATAGCGGTAAAGCCTTTGTTCTTGAGAAGCATGCGCAATCCGTAACGGAGATCTTGAAGGAGAGTATTCATTCGGAAGCGAGGGCTTTGATCGGATCGAGCCGGGCCGCGCGCCGTGCCGGCAAGTAACAAGCAATCAGAGCAACAAGGATCAACACGAGAGGAATCCCCAGAAAAGTGGCGGGATCGGTAGCAGGAACTCCGAACAACAAACTTGAGATGACCTTCGCGAGCCCCAAGGCGCCGGCCACTCCCACCGCGACACCGATGAGAGTGAGAACCATCCCTTGCCTGACAACCATTCTCAAAACATCACCCGCCTGCGCGCCGAGCGCCATGCGGATGCCGATTTCCTGGGTGCGCTGCGTTACGGAATAAGCCATCACGCCGTAAATCCCAACCGCGGCCAGAATAAGCGCAGCTCCGGCGAAAACAGTAAAGAGCAAGGTCGACGCGCGGCGCGTTCCCATCGACTGAGCGACCACGTCTTCCATTGTCCGGACGTTGTAGATCGGCTGGTCTTTATCGATGCTCAACACTTCGCGTCGGACGGCGGGAGCCATCACTGCGGGATCACCGGCGGTGCGAATCACCAGCGTCATAAAACCCCAGGCGGCGTCCTGCGCATGCGGGACATACATCTGCGCGCCCGCGTCGCGATCCAGGGAGTCCCCCTTGGTATCGCCGACTACGCCGACGACTTCGCGCAGGAATTTTTCGTCGCGCCAGATCGTGACGCGCTTACCGAGAGCGGCTTCGGGCGAACCGAACGACTGGATTGCCATCGCCTTGTTGATCAGGATCACTTTGGGCGCTTCCTCGGTGTCGCGATCGGTGAAGCCGCGGCCGGCGATGAGCGGAATCTGGAGCGCCTGGAAATATTCCGGGGTAGTCGCGGAGAAGCTGGCGTTCCGGGATTCCTCCGTGGTCATCGGACGGCCCTCCGGAACATAAGCGCGGCCGATTCCGTAGCCGCTGGCGCGGAACGGAAGATTCACGCCCGCGCCGACCGCCTGGACTCCAGGCAACGCCTTTAACCGCTCGATCAGAGTGCGGTAGAACTGGGCGCGTTGCGGCTTCTCTTTGTACTTCGCGCCGGGGAGCGAGATGGAGGTAGTCAGAACATTCTGCGGATTGAAACCAGGCTTCACTTCCTGGAGACGAAGGAAACTTTTGATAAGCAATCCGGCACCGACCAGAAGAATAAGCGAGAGCGCCACTTCACCGATGAGTAAAAGGCTGCGCGCGCTCGTGCGGCGAGTCCCTTCGCTAGTGCGGCCGCCTTGTTTCAACGAGTTAGTCACATCGAGTTTGGAAGACTGCAACGCCGGGACGAGACCGAAGACGAGACCGGTCAGGGCTGAAATGATAACGGTGAAGGCGAGTACCCGGTAATCGAGATTCACTTCGCTAAAGCGCGGGCTATCCGGCGGGTTGAGCGAAATCAGGAGATCGGTCAGCCAAACGCTCAAAAACAATCCGAGCACGCCGCCGATGATTGAGAGCAGCAGACTCTCCGTCAGCATTTGGCGGATAATCCGCGTGCGGCTCGCGCCGAGCGCGGTGCGGATCGCGACTTCCTTTTCGCGCGACGCGGCGCGGGCGAGGAGGAGGTTCGCGACATTCGCACAGGCAATGAGAAGGACGAGGGCGACCGCGCCGAGAAGCACGAGCAGAGATGGGCGCACGGATCTGACGAGACGCTCCTGTAACAGCGCGAGGTTCGCGTCCCAGCCGGTGTTAGTGTCGGGATATGCTTTTGCGAGTTGCGCGTTGATCGTGCTGACCTGCGATTGCGCCTGTTGCAGCGGCACGGCGGGTTTGAGGCGGCCGATCACCGAAAAGGAGCGATTGTCGCGCGGTTCCTCCTGCGGATTGATCGGCGAGCTGAACCAGACTTGAGTGCCCTCGGGAAAATCAAATGCCGCCGGCATAATACCGACCACAGTCCGCGGAAGGCTATTGATCATAACCTGCGTGCCGATGATTTTCGGATCGGAACCAAAGCGCCGTCTCCACAAGCCATCGCTCAGAAGCACAACGATCTCCTTTTTGGCCTGGTCTTCTTCGCCAAGGAAAGCACGGCCGATTGCCGGCTGGACTCCGAGCACGGAGAAGAAACTACTGCTCACGCCAGCGCGCGGCACCCGCTCCGGTTCGCTGTTCGGTGCAGAAAAGGTAGCGCTGGCAGTGTAAAAGTTCGCCAGGTGTGAGAAGGCGTCGAGTTTCGACCAGTCGAGGTAATCGGGGAACGAGACGTTGCTGTCGGTGATTCCTTGGGGCGGATTTTTTCCTTCGAAGTAAACGATCTGGTCCGGATGCGGATAAGCGAGCGGCCGAAGCAGGACGCCGTTTACCAGAGTGAAGATAGCTGTGTTAGCTCCAATCCCGAGACCTAGAGCTATCACGGCTACCGCGGTAAAGCCCTTATGTTTGAGAAGCATTCTAAGTCCATAGCGAATGTCTTGAAGGAGTGTATTCATCGGGAGAGCGCGACCAAGGGGTTGAGTTTGGCGGCGCGGCGGGCAGGGATGTAACAGGCGAGGAAAGAAACCGAAGCGAGAAGAAGTGGGATCCAGAGGAACGTGGTGGGATCGGTCGCGCCGACGCCAAAGAGAAGATTGGCCAGCAGCCGCGTGAGAGCGAACGCGCCCGCCAGACCAACCACAATGCCCACTACGGTGAGCGACATTCCTTGCCTAACGACTAGTTTTAGAACGTCACGCGCTTGCGCTCCAAGGGCCATGCGGATTCCGATTTCGTGGGTGCGCTGCGAAACGGATTGCGCGATCACGCCATAGATCCCGACCGCGGCGAGGATCAGCGCGAGCGAAGCAAACAGGCCGAGCAAAAACATGGAGAAGCGCCGGAGCGAAATCGAGTCGGACACCAATTGCTCCATGGTGGCGATATTGAACACGGCCTGGTCCTTATCGAGCGCGAGAATTTCACGCCGGATCGCGGCGATCATGCTGGCGGGATCGGTGGCGGTGCGCACGACCAACGTGACGGCGGTCGTCGGAAACTGGTCGAGCGTTTCATACATCGCCATCGTGCCCGTGGTATCCAGGCCGTATTGCTTCACATCGCGGACGACGCCGACCACGGTGCGCCAGGGCCGTTGCTCCGCCGGATCGCTATTATAAAAGCGGACCCGTTTGCCGATTGGATCGGCGCCGGGCCAAAGTTTGCGCGCTGTCGTTTCACTAATCATCACAGCCAGCGGCGCGTTCGCTGTGTCCTGCTTCGTCAAGGGGCGGCCTTGCAGCAATGCAATCGATAACGCGCGCAGATAACTCGGCGTGATCATGTAATTATCGATATCCGGATTCTCCCCGGGACCCTTGGGCTGTCCTTCCACTTCAATGGTGCGCCGATCGAAATTGTCGCTGATCGGCAACACGCTCGTTACGGCGGCGGCTTCGACTCCCGGCAGGGCTTCGATGCGTTCGACCATCCGGTGGAAAAAAGAATTCCAATCCGGCGCCTTCGGATACTTCGCGCTGGGCAGCCAGACATTCATCGTGACGACGTGATCGGGTTTGAAACCGGGATCGACATCGCGCAGGCGCATCACGCTCTTAATCAAGAGACCGGCGCAGATCAACAGGACGAGGGCGAGCGCGACCTCCGCTACCACGAGAGCGCTGCGCAATGGACTCCGCGTGGAAGCCGCGCCCGAATGCCGGCCGCCATCGGAAAGCGTTTCGTTCAGGTCGGGTCGCGAAGCGCGCCAGGCCGGGATGATTCCGAAAAGGACGCCGGTGAGCACCGACACCATGGCGGTGAAGGCAAGCACGGTTGCGTCCACTTCGATGTGGCCGAGCATGGGCAGCACCTTGGCGCTGGCCGCTTCAAGCAGAGTCGTTCCCCAAACGGCGGCGATAATTCCCAAGGTCCCGCCCGCGATCGAGAGCAAAAGGCTTTCGGTAAGAAATTGCCGCACGAGCCGGTTCCGGCCGGCGCCGAGGGCCGCTCGGATCGCGATTTCTTTATGACGCGCGGTGGAGCGGGCCAGGAGAAGATTGCCCACGTTCGCGCACGCAATCAAAAGGACGAAAGCGACCGCGCCGAAAAGCATGAGAAGCGCGGGACGCACCCGGCCGATCAAATCCTCGCGCAGCGAAACCAGATGGACGCCGCCGCCGGCATTGGTGGCCGGATGTTCCTGCGCGATCTGTCGCGCGATGAGATCCATTTCTGACTGAGCCTGCTCGAGCGTGACACCCGGTTTCAGCCTTCCGATCGCTCGCAAATGCCGGCTGGCGCGCTGCTTTTCGTCAGGCGGTTCCGCGACAGGCCGGTAGAACTCGGCGGGCGCATCGACCAATCCCGTCGGCAGCGAATGAAAATCCAGCGGCATTACGCCGATGACGGTGTAAGGCCGGCCGCTGAGCATCATGGTTTTGCCGACGATATTCGGATCGCCGCCGAACTGCCGCTGCCATAATCCGTATCCAAGCACGACGACGAAATCTTTGCCGTCCTGTTGCTCTTCGAGCGTGAAGACGCGACCTAGCAACGGCTTCGCATCCATCACGGTGAAGTAACCGTCGCCCACCTGCGCGCCGGGAACGCGCTGCGGTTCGCCCGCGCCGGTCATGGATGGCCGGACGCTGCCGAACGTCGTGATCTCCTCGAAGACGTGATTCCGCGTCCGCCAATCCGCGACATCGGTGGCCGAGACTTGCCCGCGCGAATTTCCCGCCGCCTTGTCTTCGCCCCAGACCAAAACAATCGACTCCGGATTTCGGTAAGGCAGCGACTTCAGCAGCACTGCATTTACCACGCTGAAGACCGCCGTGTTCGCGCCGATGCCGAGCGCGAGCGAAAAGATCGCGACGGCGGTGAACCCCGGATTCTTGAGCAGCATCCGCACGCCGTATCGAATGTCTTGGAGCAAGGAATTCATGGTGATCGATCAGAATGGAGCACAGGCATCTTGCCTGTGGGGCCGGTGGGCATCTTGCCCGCCAATATTCCAGAAGCGACAGGCAGGATGCCTATCGTCCCCACAGGCAAGATGCCTGTGCTCCGACTGCGCCGGCGTCGTGAATAAGCTTATCGCTTTCATGGTTCTCTTAGCGCGGTAATCGGATTGACCTTCATGGCACGCCGCGCGGGGATGTAGGTGGCGACCATGGCAACGAGAAGCAGCAAAATCGGAATGCTGGCGAACACGAAAGGATCGGTAGCGGTGACCTGATAGAGCAAATTTTGCAACAGCCGGGTTAACCCGAAGGCGGCGCCCAAACCGATGACAATACCGGCTGCGGTGGTGAACATCGCGTTCGTAAAAATGAGCTTGAGGATGTCTCCGTTCCGCGCCCCGAGCGCGATTCGGATTCCCATTTCGTGCGTGCGCTGCGTGACGGTGTAGGCGATGACGCCGTAGATTCCGACCGCCGCCAGGACAAGCGCGAGGCCGGCGAACACGCCGAGCAATAGCATGTTGAACCGGCGTTGCGCCATCGAATCGGCGAGATACCATTCCATTGTCCTAATCGCAGAAACCGGCTGGTCCTTATCTAGCGCCTGGACCTGTTCGCGCAACGCGGAGCCGAGCGCCGTCGGCTCAACGGCCGAGCGCACCACAACAGTCATGGCGGAAACAACTCCCGAGAGATAATTCGGCGCGCTTTGCAGGAACGGCACGTAAACTTCCGGCTTCACCTCGGCATCGACGCCGTAATTGCGCACGTCTCCCACCACCCCGACGATCTCGCGCAGGTCTTTCGGGTCGCCGCTCAAGTCGAGGCGTCTTCCGATCGGATCTTCGCCGGCAAAAAAGCGCGCCGCCAACGTTTCATTGATGATAACGACACCGGGCGCGGCCTCGGTGTCGTATCGCGAAAAGGCGCGGCCTTTCACGAGCTTCATTCCCATCGCGGCGAAGTAATCCGAATTGATCAGCCGGTAGTCGGTCATGGACCGTGTTCCCGGCGCCGCTTCGGGATGTCCTTCGATATCGAAGCCGGTCGAGCTGCCGCCGTAGAGCGGAATGTCGGTGACAATGCCGGCGGCGGAGACGCCGGGGAGGTTGCGTAACCGTTCGAGGAGCCGGTCGAAGAAAGCGGTCTGCTCTTCCCGCTTTGGATATTTCGAGACCGGCAACGAGACAAACGCGGTCAGGACATGGTCGGCCTTGAAACCGGGATCGACCGCGAGCAAGCGAGAGAAACTTCGGATCATCAACCCGGCGCCGACGAGAAGAACGAGAGAAAGCGCGACCTCGGAAACCACCAGGAGCGCGCGGAGCCGGTGGCGTCGCGGGGAATCCGTCCCGCCGCGACTGCTTTCCTTCAACCCTTCATTCAGGTCCAGCTTCGAGACCTGCAACGCAGGCGCCACCCCAAAGAGCAGACCGGTGAGGACGGAAACCGCCAGGGTGAAAAGAAAGACCGCGCGGTTGACTCCAATCTCACCCAGTCGCGGTAGGTTCGCCGGTTTCAACGAGACCAGCAGATCGAGACTCCAGAAAGCGAGGAGCAATCCGGCAGCGCCGCCCAGGACGGCGAGCAGCACACTTTCAGTAAGCAACAGCCGGATGACGCGCGACCGGCTCGCACCGAGCGCGCCGCGAATGGCCATTTCGCGTTGCCGGACCGCCGCGCGGGCCAGGAGAAGATTCGCCACGTTTGCGCAGGCAATGAGGAGAACGAAAGCGACGGCCGCGAGAAGGACGACAAGCATCGGCCGGACATCGCCGACGATATGTTCCTGGAGCGAAACGAGCGTAACGCCGATCCCAGTGTTCGTTTTCGGATAACGTTCGGCCTGGCTCCGCGCGACCGCGCTCATGTTCGCGCGCGCCTGCTCGATCGAAACGCCGGGCTTCAGGCGCGCGACGACGTCGATGAAATTCGTATCGCGGGTTTTTCGTTCGGCCGCATTAAAAGCAATCGGCACCCAGACCTGGGTCCGGGTGTTGGGAAAGGCGAAGCCCGCCGGCATGACGCCAATCACCGCATAAGGCCGGTCGTTCAGTGTGATCGTTTGGCGGAGCGTGTTTGCGTCGCCGCCGAAACGACTGCGCCAGAAATCGTGGCTCAGGATCACGACCTGGCCGCGCCCATCCTGGTCTTCGTCGTTCGTGAAAAAACGGCCGAGCGCCGACTGCACGCCCAGCAATGGAAGGATATCAGCCGAAACGCGCGCGCCAATCACCCGTTCCGGTTTATCGCCGCCCAGCAAGTTGAAACCCTGGCCAACATAGGTGCCGATCCGCTCGAAGACCTGGTTCTCTTCCTTCCACTCAAGGAAATTCGCGGGCGAGTTCGGGGCGAGGTCGAGCTGCGGCTGCTTCCCGAAGACGCGGACGAGTTGTTCGGAACGGGGATAAGGCAGCGGCCGGAGCAGGACCGCGTCGACGACACTGAAGATGGCGCTGTTGGCACCGATCGCGAGACCGAGCGTAAGAATCGCGATCACGGTGAAGGCCCGCGACTTCGCCAGCATCCGGATCGCGTATCGCAGATCGGCCATCATGATTTTATGCTCCGTGGCCGAGTGCGATCATGGGATCGGCCTGGGTTGCGCGGCGCGCCGGGATGTAACTCGCGAGGAGCGAGACAGCGGCGAGCGCCAGGGTAACGCTAATGAAGGTGGTCAGATCGAACGCGCCGACGTTATAGAGCATGGCACGAAGCGCGCGGCTACTCATCGCGCCCAGGATCAGGCCAACCACGGTGCCGATGAGCACGAGCTTCGCCGCCCGCCCGAGCACGAGCCGCAGCACATCCGCGCGTTGCGCGCCGAGCGCCATGCGCACGCCGATTTCATGGGTGCGTTGCACAACCAGGAACGACATCACTCCGTAAATGCCAACCGCGGCCAGAACCAGCGCCACTCCCGCAAAGACGCCGATGAGGAGAACTGAGAGACGCCGCGGCGCGATCGAATCCGAGGTGACTTCTTCGAGCGTGCGAATGTTAGCCAGCGGTTGCTCCGAATCGAGCGCGTTCACTTCCTTTCGGATCGAGGCCACAAGAGCGCTCGGATTGACCTTGCTTCGCACCGCCAGGATCATCCCGCGGAACGCGCGTTGCGGATGCGGCAGATAATATTCCGGCTTCGGATCTACCTCGAGGCCGGCATGGTGGATATCGGCAACGACGCCGACGATCGTCCACCATTTAATCTTTGCCGGATCCGAATCATCGAAGTTGATCCGCTTGCCGACCGCTTCTTCGCCCGGCCAGTATTTTTTGGCCATCGCCTGGTTGATGATGAGCACGCCGGGCGCGTCGGCCGTATCGGCGGTAGTAAAGGAACGGCCTTTGAGCAGCGGCGTCTCGAGGACGCGAAAATAATCGGTTGAGACGACCCGCGTTTCTTCATCGGGGTGAACGCCGGATTGCTTTTCGTTTCGCCCTTCGATGTGGAAGGAGCTGTCGGTATTCGACCCGCTGAGCGGCAGGACAGAGGTGAACGCCGCGTATTGAACTCCGGGCAACGCTTTCGCCCGGCGCTCCACTTCGGCATAGAAATCGATCACCGGTTTGCCGCGCGCGTACTTCGCCACCGGCAGCGAAAGCTCCATCGTCACGACGCCGCGCGGATTGAATCCGGGATTCACGTTTTGCAGACGCACGAAACTTTTGATGAGCAGGCCGGCGCTGACGAGCAGCACCAAAGCGAGCGCGACTTCGGCGACGACGAGCAGGTTGCGGATGCGATTGCGGCGAAGCCCGGTGGTCGAGCCGCGGCCGCCTTCTTTCAAAGCCTCCGTCAGCTCGGGCTTGCCGCTCGCGAGGGCCGGCACCAATCCGAAAATAATTCCGGTCACAACCGAAACCCCGAGGGTCACGAGCAGCACCCGCAGATCGAGATTGGCTTCGCCGATGCGCGGCACAGTTTTGGAACCGAGGACCTGGAGAAATTCCAAAGCCCAAACGGCGAGAAGCGTTCCGGCAAAACCGCCGAGGACCGAGAGCAACACGCTTTCGGTGAGCATCTGCCGCAAGAGCTGCCAACGGCTGGCGCCGAGCGCGACGCGAATGGCAAACTCGCGCTCGCGGCTGCTCGCGCGCGCCAGCAGCATCGTGGTCAAATTCGCGCAGGCGATCAATAGCACCAGAACAACTGCGCCCAAAAGAATCGCGAGTGCCGTCCTCATCCCGCCGATGACTTGTTCGTGCAGCGAATAAATGCTTCCGCCGAAACCAGTCGCCGCCTCGTAGTTCTCCGGGTAATCCCTGATCCAGATCGCGTGCAGCGTGCTGAGCTCCGCCTGCGCGTGCGCGACCGACACGCTCTGTTTGAGACGGCCGATAATGCCGTAGCTGCGCGAACCGCGCGACTCGAGCTCATTCTTGGTAAAGGCGATCGGCTTCCAGATATCGACGCGCTGCGCGAAGGTGCCGCCCTGGACGTTAAAGAGCGGCAACGGAAATTCGAATTTCGACGGCATGATCCCGACGACGGTGAAGGTGCGGCCATTGAGCGAAAGTTGTTTGCCGACGAATGAGGGATCGGAGTTGAAACGGCGTTGCCAAAGCCGCGCGCTGATCAGGACGACGCTGTCGTTGCCTTCGCCACGCTCGCTCTCGCTAAAGACACGGCCGGCGACCGGCTCCACGCCGAGAAGCGGAAATAAACTTGGCGTGACGACTGCGCCCTGGACGCGCTCCGGCATGTCGCCCGCGGTCAAATTGAGATCGACGTAATCAAAGGCCGCAATGCGGTCGTAGCTCTTGAGCAATTTCTCGTAATCCAAATACTCAGGCGCGGAAACCGGGATCCGATCGAGGCCCTGGTTGGAAAATTTTTCCCAGATCAGCACCAGATTCTCCGGCGCTTTGTAAGGCAGCGGTCGAAGGAGAAGCGCATTGACCAGACTGAAGACCGCGGTGTTGGCGCCGATCGCGAGCGCGACGGTAATGATGGCGACGGCCGCGAAGCCCGGCGCGTTAATCAGATTGCGAAAAGCGAGGCGAATTTCCTGGAGCATAGGGTCAATGTCGAAGCACGAATGACGAATGACGAAAGAATGCCCAAATGACGAATGCCGAAGTGCCGCGCTCGCTTCGGCATTTTGGCTTCGTCATTAATTCGTCATTCGTCATTCGGAATTCGTCATTTTCCTCATTCGTAACGAAGCGCATCCATCGGATCCAGGCGCATCGCGGTTCTCGCCGGCAGGTAACAGGCGGCCAGCCCCACCACGAACAAAATCAACGGGACCAGCGCGAAGCTCGGTGGATCATGTGCGGAAATTCCATGCAGGCTCCCGGCGAGAAGCTTCGCCAGAAAATAGGCGCTCACGAATCCGATCGCGAGCCCGGTCAAGACGAGCCGCAAACCCTGGCCGGTCACGAGTCGCAACACATCGCCAGTCTGCGCGCCAAGCGCCATGCGCACCCCGATTTCCTGCGTCCGCTGCCGGACGGTATAAGCCATCACGCCATAAATCCCGAGCGAGGCCAGGAAGAGCGCGAGCCCGGCAAAGACGGTGAAGAGCGTGCCGAAAAATTTTCGGTCCCAGAATGATTGCGCGAGGACTTCGTCCATTGTCAGGACGCGGTAAATCGGCAGGTCCTTGTTCACGGCGAGCACCGTCGTGCGCGCGAGATTGGCAAACTTACTCGGATCCGTTTTCGTGCGGATCATGACCGAAAGGAAACGTTCGGAAGCCTGGCTCTGCGCAAAGTAGGCAGCCGGCATTGGACGCCGGTTGGTCAACCGCTCGTAAACCACCGGTCGGACCACACCAATAATCGTCGCCCATCTCGGTGGCTCGCCCGGTTTATCGAGCAACCGCAACTGATGCCCGAGCGGATCCTGATTCGGAAACCAGGCGCGCGCCCCATCTTCGTCGATCACAGTCACCCGCGGTGCGTCCTTGCTGTCGGCTGCGTTGAAATCACGGCCGCGCATCAGAGGGATGCGCGCGGTGTGAAAATAGCCCGGCGTAATGGTCAACTGGCGCATGTTCCGGGCGTCCTGAAGTTGTTTCGGTTCGGGTTCGCCTTCGAGAATGAAGGCGCTAATTCCGATGTTGCCGGATGCAGGAAGCGAGGTCGTCGCGCCCGCCGCCTCAACGCCGGACAAACTCGCCAGTCTCGGAATGAGTTGCTCGAAGAATTGCGCGGCCGTTTCCTTGTCGGGGAATTGCGCTTCGGGCAAGCCAACCCGGAACGTCAAAGTGCGCGATGGATCCATCCCGATGTCTGTTTTTTGGAGATTCATGAAACTCCGCATCATGAGCCCGGCGCCGATCAACAGGACCAGGGCGAGCGCCACTTCCGCAACAACGAGTGAGTTGCGCATGCGCTGACCCTTACCGCCGCCGCTGCCGGTTCGTCCGCCTTCTTTGAGAGCGTCCACCAGATGCGGGTGCGAAGCCTGGAGCGCGGGCAGCAATCCGAAGAGAAGACTCGAGAGCGCGCCGATCCCCAGCGCGAAGGAAAAAATGCGCCAGTCAAAATCGAAACGAATCCAATAGGGCACTTCGTTCGGCAGCGCCGTCAGCATCAGGTCCACGCCCCAGACCGCAAAGAGCAAACCGATAGCGCTTCCCGCCAGACCAATGACAAGACTTTCGCTTAAGAGTTGCCGCACGATCTGCCGCCGGCTCGCCCCGAGAGCGAGGCGGATTCCAATTTCCTTGGCTCGCGTGGCGCCACGGGCGAGGAGCAGGTTCGCAACGTTCGCGCAGGCGATCAGGTGCACAAAAAGGACGGCGCCCATTACGAGCAGCGTGAGAGTCTTGAAATTCCTGACCATCTCTTCACGAAACGGCGTCACGTGGACGCCGCATCCGCTGTTGGTTTCAGGATACTGGGCCGCGAGGCGGGCGCTGATGGCTTCCATTTCGGCTCGCGCCTGCTCGATCGAGACGCCCTTCTTCACTTTGCCGATGCAGTCGAGGAAGAAATTACCGCGGCCGTGATCTTTCACATCCATCTGGAGCGGCATCCAGATGTCGCAGATTTCCGGGAAGCGCCATCCCTTGGGCATGACGCCGATAACGGTCACCCGCTTGCCATTGATCGGGATGGTCTTACCGACAACCGCGCGATCGCCCGCGAAATGTTTTTGCCAGACTTCGTAACCGAGCAAAGCCACCGGCGCGGCGTTTAGTTCATCCTCTTCGGGCCGGAACTGCCGGCCGAGGATGGGCTGCACGCCCAGGAAAGAAAATGCCTCGGCTGAGATTTGCCCGCCAAGATAACGGTCCGGTTTATCGCCGCCGGAGATGATGAAGGTCGCTTCCTGGATGGCCGCGATCCCTTCGAGAGTCGTAACCTGTTTCTTCCACTCGAGGTAATCCGGAAACGCCACGCCCGCATTTTGATCCGGCAGTTTTGTGAAATACTGCGAGATCGCGACGAGCCGGTCCTGATCCTGCATCAAGGGCATCGGCCGCAGCAGAAGTGCGTTGATCGACGAGAACATCGTCGTCGACGCGCCAATTCCGAGCGCGATAGCCAGGACGGCGATAATCGTAAACCCCGGGGTCTTTACGAGCATCCGACAGGCATATCTAAGATCTCGTAACATAGGACCCCAGGCTTACGTTTACATGTCTAAGAAATAACTAACGGTCGCTTGATTTAAGCAGCCATCCGATCTTCGACCACCCGGCCGTCGAAGAGATGAATGGTGCGATCGGCGTGCTCGGCAAAACGGGTGTCGTGCGTGACCATGCAAATCGTCGCTCCGCCGGCGTGCAATTCCTTGAGCAGCGCCATGACCGCATCGCCATTGCGCGAATCGAGGTTGCCGGTCGGCTCGTCCGCCAGGAGGATGGCCGGCTTGCCCGCGAGCGCGCGCGCTACGGCGACGCGCTGCTGCTGGCCGCCCGAGAGCTGGCTGGGCAGATGCTTCGCGCGATGGCCCATGCCGACGCGCTCGAGCGCTTCAAGCACGAAACCTTTGCGTTCGCTCGAGGCCATGCCGCGATAGGTCAGAGGCAGTTCCACGTTCTCAAACACGGTGAGGTCGCCGATGAGATTAAAGCTTTGAAAGATGAACCCGATCTCGCGGTTGCGGATGCGAGCGCGCTCCGGAAAAGACAGGTTCGCCACTTCGGTTCCCTTGAGCGAGTAGCTGCCGCCCGACGGCGTATCGAGCAGTCCGAGGATGGAAAGCAGCGTCGATTTGCCGCAACCGGATGGTCCGGCGATCGAGACGTATTCGCCGGTCCGGATATCGAGGTGAATGCCGGAGAGGGCATGGGTTTCGACTTCGTCAGTCAGGAAGACTTTCGTGACGGCGTCGAGATGAATGAGGGTGTTATTGCCGTTCGCGCCGGTGGTGCGAGTGGGTTGTTCGTTGATGGTTTCGGTTGAGGCCATGGTGTTGGGTTTGCTGTCGTGTCGTGTGTTAGTTATGTCTTAGTTAAGCCGGATACGTTCGTGCGCGTCCATTGAGCTGGTGTCGGAAAGAATGACCTGATCGCCCGGCTGGAGGCCGTTCAGGATCTCGATCGTGTTCACGGAGCTGCGCCCGAGTTTAACCGGCGTCCGAACGGCTTCGGAAGTGCCGGAGACCAGTTTGAAAATTCCTACGATGTTGTTCTCCTGGCCAAAGGCCGGCCGGCCGACGTAGATCACATTATCTAGACGTTCCAGCTCGATGGTTCCGTCTACACTGAGATCAGGCCGCGCACCTTTCGGCAGGTCGCCATCGATGGCCACGTCCACCGACACTGTTCCCTGCTCCACCGCAGGATCGACGCGAATCACATGGCCGGCCACGATCCCGTTGCGCGTGTCGATCGATGCAACCTGCGCGTTCTGGATATCCTTCGCCTGCGTTTCCGCAATCTTGACCTGGGCTTTGAGCTTGGTCGGATCAGCCACGCGCGCCAGATTATCGCCGGGTTTAACGCGTTGCCCGATCTGTACCGGCAACTGCTGCAAGACGCCGTTCATGCCGGCCTTCACATGAAGTTGCTCTACTTGATCCACTTTTAGTTTTGCGAACTCCTTCGCTTGATCGACCGCGGCCTGCTTCGACGCGATCTGGGGTTCGATAGAACTGCGCGAAAATTCCAGCCGCTTGGTTTCGATCGCGTCGCGATTGGCGAGTTCCGCTTCCTTCACTTTCGAGGTCTTATAGACGAGCTCCGAGACGAGGCCGTTCTTGGCTAATTGATCGTTGGTCTGCCGTTCCATCTTGGCCTGTTCATACTCGGAATGGACCCGCGCCGTGGTCGATTCCTGATCGAGCACCTCACGCTGTAGGGTCGCTCGCAATGTCGTCAGCTCAGCTTCCACCGCCTTCGCTTTCGATTCCGCGTCGCCAGCCGACTGTTCGAGCTCGGGACTGGTCAATTCCAAAATAACTGTGTCGGTCTTCACCTCCGTGCCCGGCCAAACCACGATTTTTTCGACACGGCCTTCTGTGTTCGCCGCGATCCAACGGATATCGACCGGAACCAGCGTCCCGAGTCCGCGCACCTGTCGAACCATCGGGCCGCGCTTCACCGTATCGATCCAGACCGTCGAACGATCGACGCTCGGCACCGCCGGCTTGAGGCGGGAGAGAGCGAAGGTCACAGCGATCAATCCCAGGACCGAGAGTCCGATGATGATGATGCGCTTCTTGCGTTTTTGTTTGGCGACGTTTGGGCGCGGAACATCCATGGCAGAGGTACTTTGGGGAAAACCGCTCGGACGAACGATAGTGGTTTCAGCTTTTACTTCCGAGCCTTGTCTCATCGCGATTGATTTCGGGGGTTAGATTGTCGCGAAGGAACGCATCAGTTGAACCAGCGCGTAAGCGCTATTCAGCAAGGGCACCGCGGCGGTTAACACGATCACGCCGAAGAAAAACGCTTCAGTGGCGAAGCTCTGGCGCGCCTCGGTTTTGAAATAGTCCTGGCTGATCGCGCGAAAAGAGGGCCGGCGCGAACCGCAGCAGCGGCCGCCGATGTTCGGCATCGACCTGCTCTGAAAATTGTAATCGGTTTTCGGAAGCATCGGGCCTCGGCCTGTGTTGAATTGGAATGTTGGTTTCATATACTGGTTCCTTCATTAGGATGCGCGGGGCACCCGAGTTGGATTCAAAATCTTTGTTGTTGCCCGCCCCCTATTGCAATGGCCGTGCCACGGCTTCCAACAAAGTCCTAACTCGCTGCCAGCTAGTTGTTTGAACGGAGGCCGGAAAAACCGGGACGTTCGGAAAAGCTTCGGTAGTGGGATTCTGCTGTCCCGATTGCGGGACGCGTAACATAGACCTTTGGTCTGTGCGTCCAACGGACATTCCTGTCCGTTGTTTTCGGATTGGATCAGGGAATTAAAACTCCGCTGGCCGCACCGACCGGAGGTCTATGTTACGCGCACATTTACTTCGGCAAACGCAGGAGCGCTTCACAACCAGGCCCGGCGCGATTTGCGAGCGTCAAAGATCCGCCGTGCGCCTCGGCAATTTGCCGGCTCAACGCCAGGCCAATTCCTGATCCGCCTGGTTTCGTCGTGAAAAACGGGACGAACAAATTTGTCGGATTCATGATGCCGGGGCCGGTGTCGCGCACAAACACTTCCACGCATTCCGGCATGTCGCGCCATCCAGTCGTGACCGTGCCCGAAGTCTCGAGCGACGCCTCCGCCGCATTATGCAGAATATTGATGAGCAACTGTTCCAACTGCGCCGCATCCGCCTCGATGGTCACATCCGCGCCGGCCACGACCCGGACCGCAATGCGCGTCTCGAGGCTCGCGACTCGCCTAACGAGTTCACCGAGATCGACATTTTCTTTTTGCGGAGGAGGCAGCCGGGCCAGCCGCGCGTAGGCCTGCATGAAACGGCTCAGCGATTCCGCGCGCGTCGCGATGATGTTCAAACCGCTCCTGGCATCGTCGCGCCAGTCCGCCGGCGGCGGATCGCGCCGGATCAAGGTCTCCAGGCTCCCGGCGATCGACTTGATGGGCGCGAGCGAGTTATTCATCTCGTGCCCGATCACACGGACGAGGCGTTGCCAGGCGTTGCGTTCCTCTTCACGCAGAGTGCGGCTGAGATCGGTGAGCACAAGCAATTCGTGCGGCAAACCGCGTTCGCGGAATGAACTTCGGCGCACGCCCCAGCGGCCGGAGCCACCGGGAAAACTCAGGGTCAGCGGCGCGTCCTGGTCCGCATCCAGACAAACATCGAGGCCGAGGTCCTTGCTGCGCCGGCCGAGCAATTTATCCATCGGCTGGCCTAACAAGTCCTCACCGGCGCGATTCACGAGCCGGAGGCGGCGGTCCGGATCGAAGGTGAAAACCGCCACGTCGATTTCCGCCATGATCGTTCGGAGCAACGCGGTGGCTTCAAACGCGCCGAGGCGTTGCAGGCGCAGCGTCTCGCCCAACGCGTTTATCTCGAGCAATGCTTCGCCCAGCGCGTCATCGGCCCGAGCGCCGCGCGCCCGGATCGAGTAATCGCCTTCGCGCAGGGCCGCGAGCAGGTTCGTCATCGTTTGGAGCGGACGAACAATGTGTTCGCGCGCGTTGAGAATGAAGCCGAGGCCAAAGCTGGCGATCAGCAGAGTGAGGGTCCATTGCACTTTGGCGGTGTGATCGCCGAACCAAAGAAGGATAAGCGCCACCAGAACGGCCGGCGTGGCGGCGGCCAGAGTGAGCCAGGTCAGCCGGCCTTCGTGCGTGATCCGCTGCCGCAGTTTCTTGAACAGCTTCACCGTGTAGCTGCCGCCGTCGCTGGCCGCAGACCGCAGACGATTCTGCCGTCGGTGACGGCGGCAGCTACCACATCACAATCCATACTGCTGCAGCCGGCGGTAAAAGGCGCTTCGGCTCAGCCCCAATGCTTCCGCGGCCTTGCGCGCATTGCCATCGAAACGGGAGAGCGCCTTTTTGATCAGGAACGATTCTACTTCTTCGAGGCTCATAT
The DNA here is from genome assembly GCA_041167545.1 of Verrucomicrobiota bacterium. Classification (GTDB taxonomy): domain Bacteria; phylum Verrucomicrobiota; class Verrucomicrobiia; order Chthoniobacterales; family UBA10450; genus AV80. The sequence continues at coordinate 8,014 of JBEEHT010000103.1, read as the reverse complement.
CTTCCAGGCGCGGCGAGTCCTCTCTTCCGCTCGTTAGGCCGAGATCGTTCGCCTTGACCTGCTGGCCCTGCGTCATCAGGACGGCGCGCTCCACCACGTGATCCAGCTCACGCACATTCCCCGGGAACTGGTGCTGCATCAAAACATCGCGCGCCGCTTCCTCGAAGCCGGTCAACCCTTTCCGGTAACGCTTTGCGTGCTGCCGGAGAAAGCTATTCGCCAGCGGCATGATGTCTTCACGCCGTTCCCGCAAAGGCGGCAACGCGATCTCGATCGTGTTCAGACGAAAGAGCAGGTCCTGGCGAAAACGTCCCGCCGCTACTTCTTCATGCGGATTGGCATTCGTCGCTGAAACGATCCGCACGTTCGCGTGCAACGTTTTTGAGGAACCGACGCGCTCGAACTCGCCGGTCTCGATCACCCGCAGCAGTTTCGCCTGCTGGTTCATCGGCACGTTCGCGATCTCATCCATGAAGAGCGTGCTCTCGTCCGCGAGCTCGAAGCGTCCGGCCCGATCCGTTTTCGCGTCCGTGAACGCGCCTTTGACGTGGCCGAACAATTCGCTCTCGAAAATTCCCTCGGACAATCCGCCCATGTTCACCGTGATCATGCTGTGCGACGCTCGCTGTGAAAGCGCATGGAGCGCGCGCGCGACGAGGCCCTTGCCAGTTCCGTTTTCGCCGGTGATGAGAACGTTCGCATCCGAGGGCGCGACCCGCGAGATCAGCTCCAGGACCGGCCGCATCCGCGGCGATTCCGCGATAATGTTCGGCGCGTTGCCGCGCAACAATTGATTCGCCGCCTCGAGACGCCGGCCTTTGCGCAACGCTCCAGCCAGCTCGATTTGGGTGCGGACGATCGAGAGCAGCCGTTCGTTGTCCCACGGCTTCGGAATAAAATCGCGCGCCCCGCGTTTCATCGCTTCCACCGCGAGATCGATCGTCGCCCATGCCGTCATCACGACAATCGGCAGCGTATTGTCGAGCGCCTGGATCTTCGGAATCACCTCGAGGCCCTCCTGTCCCGAAGTGGTATCGCGCGTGTAATTAAGATCCATGATCAACAGCGCGTAATCCTTTTTCTCGAGCGCCTGAAATATTCCAGCGAGCGAAGTGACCGCGTCGGTTTGGTGTCCTTCGCCCTTGAGCAAAATGCGCAACGCTTCCAGAACATCATTCTGGTCGTCGGCGATTAGGATGCGGCTCACGCGTTAACTGTGAACCGCGTTTTCACCTCCATGTCAATCAGCCAGCTTCGATGCCGTTCGGCCTTAACCACTGAGTTGATCCGCAACGCGATCGTTTCGCCGGGCGATCGTTCGAAACGGCTAACGCGGGCTTGCCCCGGAACCCATCCGAAGTTGACCTTTATTTCGTTAGACTGAATGAAACACGAAATGACGATGACTCCTGATGAGATTATGCATCGCGCTAATCTGCTCATTCCCTGGCATCGCATCTTTGTCAGCCGGTCGGGCGTGCGCTTCGGAGATGGCCATGTGCCGGTGGATACCGAAAAGACGATCTATGTTCGGGAATGCATCGAGAAGCTCGGGGGATCGGTCAGCTCGGCTGTGGACCTGGGTTCGTACGAGGGATATCACTCGATTCAACTGGCCGAGTTGCCGGGGGTAGAGCGGGTGGTGGGCCTGGAAGGTCGCGCTCGTAATGTCGCGAAGGCGAATCTCGTCAATGAATGCCTGGGCTACGATAAGGTGCACTTTCATCAATACGATCTGGAGCAGATCGGCCGCGTGCCTTTGCCAGAACCGGGACCGTTCGATCTGGTCTTCTGCGCCGGACTTCTCTACCATCTTTCCCAACCTTGGGAGGTAGTGCAATGGATGGCGGGAGCTTGCACGAAGTATCTCTTCGTCGACACGCACTACGCAGAACTGCCTCTTTACCGCTGTGGTCCTTACCTCGGCGAAGTTTATCCGGAAAGGGACTCGGAGACGTGCGGCATGAAGGACTTCGCCTTTTGGCCAGTGCTGGGGGATTTGCTCATGATGCTGATGCAGCATGGATTTGTCCCGCGCTTCATTTACCGCTACTCCGCCGGCCACCATTTCCAACCGCGCGTCTGGATCTTCGCGAAGAAAGGCGAGAGCTCAGCCGAGTTTAATGGCCTCAACCCTTTGCGCCCGGAGATAAGAGAGACGCTGCCTTCTCTTGCTTCGGGACCCGTGCCTTCCGCCTTCCACGCGCTCGAGGCGCCGGCCGGTGCCATCAAGAGCGGATCTTAGCTTTCAAGCCGGCGACGCTGGATTGGCAACGAGCGCTTGAGCAAAGCGGCGGAAGTGATCAAACTGCCGTGCTTGGCGACTCATGATCCCACTTCTTCCGACCCGACAACGTCGCTGACGGGCGGTGGCACTCGAGTCATCGGCGGCTATGAGATCGAAGGCGAACTCGGCCGCGGCGGCATGGGTGTCGTTTACCGCGCGTGGCAGAGAAAACTGAACCGCATCGTCGCGCTCAAGATGCTGACCGGTTACTACGGGCCGCCGGAGCTAAAGCGCTTTTTCGCCGAGGCCGAGACGGCTGCCGCTCTCCATCACGCCAACATCGTTCACATTTATGATGTCGGTGAACAGGACGGCGCGCCGTTTTTCGCCATGGAATTTGTGGAGAGTGGTTCGCTCGCGGACCGTTTGCGCGCGGGGATGGTGCCTCCTCGTGAAACGGCGCAGTTGTTGATCACGATCGCGCGCGCGCTGGAATTCGCGCATCAAAATCACGTCGTGCATCGCGATATGAAACCGGCCAACATTTTACTCGATCCGCAGGGCGTTCCGAAAGTCACTGATTTCGGAATCGCCAAGAATCTCACGGCCGCGAGTGCGATGACGCTCTCCGGCGCGGTCATCGGAACGCCCACTTACATGGCGCCGGAACAAGCGCGCGGGACGAGCCGCGACGTCGGCGCGGCGGCGGATATTTATTCGCTGGGCGCGATCCTTTACGAAATGCTCGCGGGCCGTCCGCCATTTTTGCCGGAGGAAAGCGACACCTCCATTGTGGTTCGCGTAGTTACGGAAACTCCCGTCTCGCCGGCATGGCATCGGCCCGGGATTCCGCGCACGCTTGAAACGATTTGTCTCAAGTGCCTCGCGAAAGAACCAAAGGACCGTTACCCAAGCGCGGCCGCCTTCGCGGATGACCTGCAAAGATTTCTCGACGACCAACCTATCCTGGCGCGACGCGCATCACGATTTTTTCGCACCACGCGCCGCAAGCTGATCGCCACCGGCGCGATCATTGCAGCTATCGCACTTGGCTTCTTCTTGTTTTCCTACGCACGATCAAGGTCCGCGAAATCTCCGCCGCCAAGTATGGCGACGACCGCGCAAACCATTCCTGACAAGTCGATCGCGGTCCTTCCGTTCGAAAACCTGAGCGCGAATCAGGAGAATGCCTTTTTCACTGACGGAGTGCAGGACGAAATCCTGACCGACCTCGCGAAGGTAGCCGACTTGAAAGTCATCAGCCGCACGAGCGTCATGCAGTACAAGAATATGGCGACGCGCAATCTGCCGGAGATCGCGCAAGCGCTGCGCGTCGCGCACGTCCTTGTTGGCAGCGTGCAGCGCGCGAGCAATCGCGTCCGCGTCACCGCGCAGTTGATCGACGCGCGCACGGACGCGCACTTGTGGGCGGAACATTACGATCGCCCGCTCGACGATGTCTTTGCCATCCAAAGCGAGATCGCCAAAGCGATTGTGGAGCAGTTGCGCGCAAAAATTTCACCGACGGAAAAAGCGGCGATCGAATTGCCGCCCACCGTCAATCTCGAAGCGTACGATCTTTACAATCAGGCGAAGGCGTTGATCGCCACGAGCGCGTTCGGCACCGGATTCGGGGACAAGCTGGATCAAGCCGCGCGCTTGCTCGATGGAGCGGTCGCAAAAGATCCGCGCTTCATGCTGGCGTATTGCGACCTCGCGCTGGTCCACGACTTCGCATACTTCAGCGGCGTCGATCACACTCCGGCCCGGCTCGCCCACGCGGAAGCGGCAGTGCAAAGCGCACTCCGCTTGCGCCCGGAGGGCGGCGAGCCGCACCTCGCGCAGGCGATGCATCTTTATCAGGGCTATCTGGAATACGACCGCGCGCTGGCCGAGCTCGACATCGCGAGTCGCACTTTGCCGAATGACTCCCGCGTCTTCGAGTTAAAAGGCTACATCATTCGCCGGCAGGGCCGGCAGGAAGATGGCGTGCGCAGTTTGGAGCGCGCTCTGGAATTGGATCCGCGCAATTTCGCCACGCTGCAGCAAATCGCGTTGAGCTACGAAGCGCTCCGCCGTTACCCCGAGATGATGACCGCGCTGGATCGCGCCTTGAGCATTGTTCCCAACGATGTCGATACCAAGATCACCCGCGCCCAACTCCATCTCGATTGGCAGGCGAATCCCGCGCCGTTGCATGCGGCCATCAACGCTCTCCTCGCCGAGCAGCCGGCGGCCGCATCCACTTTCGCCGACAGTTGGTTGTACCTCGCGTTGGCGGAGCGGGACTTCGCCGCGGCCGGTCGCGCGCTCGAAGCATTGGGCGATCATAATTTCGGTCCCGATGCTGTGTTGTTCAGCCGCAAGTTTGGAGAAGGGTTGGTCGCCCGCGCGCGGGGAAATGCGGCCGAAGCGCAAGCGGCGTTCGCAGCTGCTCGCAGGCAACAGGAAGAGGTCCTTCGCTCACAGGGCGATTATGCGCCGGCCCTTTGCGTTCTCGGCCTGATCGACGCCGGACTAGGACGGAAAGAAGATGCTCTGCGCGAGGGGCGGCGCGCCGTGGAGCTGCTTCCGGTGGAACGCGATGCGCTCAACGGCCTGCGGGTGCGCGAATTTCTTGCGATCATCTACGCCTGGACGGGCGAGAAGGACCTCGCGTGCCAGCAACTGGCGGCGACCACGAAGTTACCTGCTTCTGCCAGCTATGGTCAGTTGCGTTTGCATCCCTATTGGGATCCTCTCCGCGGCGATCCGCGTTTCGACCAGATCGTCGCCTCGCTCGCGCCGAAGGAGAGCAAGCAATAGGCAAGGCCGCTCCCGGCGATCGCGGATACGACTCGTTAGGTGCTTGCCTATTCCGCGCGGATTTGACACAGCTATTCGCCGTCACCCGCAAAGGTGTGGCGCCAATAGTAAACGACAAAAGAAAGATACAATATGGCGGCTGAAAAAACGGGTAAGAATCCGGACAAGGAAGGCGGAGCCGGCACAGAAAAAGAGGATGCCGCTGAAGTCGGCGGTCGCCGGCACCATCGGCTCCTCTATACATGTTGGAACGATGGCGCAAGCAACTACGTCCACGGCAACTGGCGCTGGTTCACCTGCTGGCGCTGCGGTTCGCTGAATTACATGTAATTCAGCAGTCGGTAACGTGAAGAGCAGGGTTCGATGCCCTGCCTTCCGTCGGGTTGATCTTCAAACCCAAAGACGGCGATCGAACGTGCGATACTGGATCGCTTCGCTCTGCTGCAATAAACCCGGTTACCGAACCACGTCCGACTGATAACCGCGCCGGGTCGCATCGACCACCTCACGCGGCAGTAAATCCCAGAATTGCCTGACAATGTTTTGCAATCCCGTCGCATTGTTTTTTTCGATGCACTCGCGGCCTTGGCCCAGCAAACGAGTCGCCCGTACCTGATCACTCATCTGCTCCTTCTGTTTCTCCAATTGCTGGAACTGATTCACCCAAAATGCCGGCTGGGCGAAAACGATCTCCCAATAGAGCCGGTCGACTTGATCTAGTTTCTTGCGGAGCCGATCCATCTTGCGCGCCGTAATAATGTTATGGACTTCGGCGGTCAATTCAGCGGCTCTGTCGCGCTGTGGCTGCGAGCCATTGCGGCCGACGGTTGCATCGAGGTCAACAAGCAACTGCTTGGCTTCAGCTACGAGTGCAGGCCACTCCAGGGCGTCCACGGCTGCATCGAGCTTGAGTTTCAATTCCAATAATCGTTTCTCACACTTTGCCGCTGCATCCGGGTCACCCCTGGCTGCGGCGAGCGTCGCTTTGACTTCCTGCACCAAAGCGGAGTGCTCGACATCATGGACCAAACCCTCAGCGTTCTCGCGTTTGGCGTCGGCGGCCTTCGCCTTTACTTCGCGAAAGCGTTCCATCTCAGCAGCGAAATCGTTCTGCAAAAACTCGGCACTGACCTCCTTATGCCGCAATTCGATTTTCTTAGAGAATACCTCGTCAAGCAGTGGAACGTATGCTGTCACGGTGATGATCCGCGACTCGTCCATACGAAGCGTGACCTCTACTTCACTGCCGGCCGGAAGATCGCGCCGAATGTTCCCAGCTTGCAAAGGAAGGTCGTCGATGTGACGGTTGCGATCCGCCAAGTCGTTCTCCCCTTCGACAATTGGAATCCTGATCAATTCACCTGTTTGCCCCGGCCGAATTGTGTGAGTAGTCCGATAGTCGCGCGTTACCTTCAATGGTAATCCCCGTCCCTTTTCAAAGAGCTTGTCGTATTCATTGTTCGCGAGGGCAATTCCCATCGAGTTGGGGAGCGACTGCTCATCAACCACAGCTCCGATCGTGTACGTCAGCGTGTCCGGGGTCGTCTTTTGTTTTCGTCCGCTCGGGTCAAATAACTCGATTGCGAAGTTGTTCCGCTCACCCCGCTCCGCGTGTAGATTGGCGATAAACACACCATCGGCACGGAGCGAAATCTTGCCGCTCCGCCACTGTGTCTTCGTGTTCACCAGCTCTAGCGTGAAGCCCGTGAAATCTGGCGTGGACGGCCCGGAAACTTTCCCGCCAGCCATCGGAGCACTATCCATCCCGACGGGTTTGTGTCTGAGATCAATTGAGTATTCCCCGGCGGCTACCGCAGCAGCGGCCCGGATATTGAATCGCTGCGTCCCGGCAAATACAGCGGCGCCACGTGCAACGACCGTGAGCGGATCCACGCTGTGGTCGAGTTGGATTCCGAGACTGCTCTTGAGCAATTCACGGAAGTAAGGGGCTAGCGTCGGACCGCCGACGAGAATAATTTTCTCTACCGCGTCCTCGCCGAGATTCTTTTCCTTCAAAACGCGCTTACAAATTTCGGCCGAACGGAGAATGATGGGTTCGGCAACTCTGAGCAGTTCGCCTCGACTTAGTTCGCACTCGAACTCTATTTCCGCTCCACTGCCGTCTTTGAGCTTACAGGCTTCCAACGTAGTGCGCTCGCTACGGGAAAGGTCGATCTTGGCGATCTCAGCCGAACGCTTCAATTTGGCGAAAGCTTGACGCCAATGCTTGTTGCCGCGCTCGAAATCTCTTAGATCAAATTCGTCGAGCAGACGCGGAACTAATACCTGCTCGACGATGGCCCAATCGATGTCTGAACCACCAAGGAAGTTGTCTCCCCCATGATTGACCATGTGAATGGTCCCTTCTTCAGTTTGCATCAGCGCAACATCGAACGTGCCTCCACCGAAATCGTAAACAAGCCAGTAAGCTTTTGCCGAAATCCCTTGGAAACCATAGGCCAACGACGCAGCCGTTGGCTCCATCAGCAGCGGGCTTTCTTTGAGTCCAGCTAACTGCGCGGCTTTGCGGGTTGCGTCGCATTGGTGCAGCTCAAACGCCGCCGGAACCGTGACGACACACGCTTCCACGGTTTCACCCAGCCGCTGCTGCACGTCAGCGCGAAGGGACTTCAGGACCTCCGCCGAGAGCTCCTCGGGTTTCCTTTTCTGACCGCTACTCCTGAACTGATATACATGATCTGTTCCCATGCGCCGCTTAAACTCGATGTAGGCGTCCTCCGAATCACTGTCGCTCCTATTCTTCGCGCGCTGCCCGACAAGGACAGCGCCTTTCTTATCGATGCTGACGGCAGAAGGGGTAATATCCGCGTCTGCGTTGTTCTTGATGATTTCCGTATCGACACCCTTGAGAACAGCAATCGCGCTGTTGGTCGTCCCCAAATCAATTCCGAAATCAATGGTGGTCCTGCTCATGCCTTTGCTTTTTGTCTAGGCTGGAGTCGCAATGACCACTTCGCCCAT
>JBEEHT010000102.1:0-25692 GCA_041167545.1 Verrucomicrobiota bacterium | reverse complement strand
ATGATGGACGTCGCGCTTGGATTTATCACCTGGCCGTGGCGACGGCTATCGCGGCAAGAAAGTTGGCAAGCTGCTCCTTGATGATTGCGTTCGCGGTTTGCGCGCCGTCGGTGTTAAGAGGGCGATCATTCTCGTAGCCGGAGATAACCCAGCCGGCCATGAGTTCTGGATCCGGAATGGTTGGGAAAATATCGCCGGCGCCATCCCGATGACGCGAGACCTATAGGCCCTGTAGCCGCCGCCCTGTGGGCGGCGTGAGATCGACTTGGCTCGCAACAACGCTTCGCATAGCGAAGCGGCTACAGAAGAAGCGGATTACTTGGGCGGCGCGGGCGTCGGGTTGCGGTTTGGGTACGGCGGAACCGGCGGCAAGTCGTAGCGCTTTGTCTTAAGGTCGGTCTGAATCTCCTGGATGGCCCTGTCGAGTTGCTCGTCTTCGCCTTTGAACTCTTTCGCCGGGTCGTTATCCACCACGATGTCGGGATCGACGCCGTGACCTTCGATGACCCAATCTTTTCCATCTTTCGCATAAGGCGCGAACTCAGGACGGTTCAATGTGCCTCCATCCGTGAAAGGAAGTGAGTTCCTGATTCCTACCACGCCACCCCAGGTGCGTTTACCGATGAGTTTGCCGAGGCCATTCGATTTGAATCGATATGGAAATATGTCGCCGTCCGATGCGGAGAACTCGTTGCAGAGCGCGACCATGGGTCCGAGGAAAGTCTGCGGCGGATTCGTTTGCGGCGTGCCGTTGCGCGCGATCTCGATCATGACGAGCGTGCGTCTTAGCCGGTCAATCACGAGCGGTGAGACAAAGCCGCCGCCGTTGCCGCGCACGTCAATAATGAGTCCTTTCTTTTTGATCTGAGGAAAGTATTGCTTGGTAAACTCATTCAACCCCGGTTGGCCCATGTCGGGAATGTGGATGTAGCCGACTTCGCCATTCGTTTTCTTGCTCACTTCATCGACGTTCTTCTGCACCCAGGCCCGGTAATAGAGCGGAGACTCATCGGCGATGGGGACAACGGTGATGTCCCGCGCACCATCATCGGCCGGTTTGGAGTTAACGCGAAGAATGACTTGCTTGTCGGCGGTGCCGATGAGGGCGTCGTAAAGGTTGGCCAACTGGGCTACCGGCGTGCCATTGATAGCGAGAATGTAATCACCCGGCTTCACATTGACACCTATGGCGGTAAGCGGCGAACGAGCCCGCTTGTTCCAGTTTTCGCCGGGCAGGATGCGTTCGATCTTATAAGCCTTCGTCGCCGCGTCGCGCGAGAACTCGGCGCCGAGCAGACCTAGCTTGATACGCGGAGTTTCAGGCCGCTCGCCGCCACCGGTATAGGCGTGGCCGTTGTTCAACTCGGCGATCAGCTCGCCAATGAGATAAGTCAGATCGTTGCGATGATTAACGAATGGAACCAGCGCGCCGTACTTGTCCCGCATCGCTTTCCAATCGACGCCGTTCATGTTCGGCGCGTAGAAGAAGTCGCGCATGTGGCGCCAGGCTTCGGTGTAGATCTGGGTCCACTCCGCGTGGCGGTCCAGCTGCATGTCGAGGCCCGCCAGCTTGAGTTTGTAGTCCTTGCCGGCTTTCTCGTCTTTTAGTTCCAGCTTGTCCTTGGGCAGATCGATCATGAAATAATCCTTGGCGACCTTGACCAGCATCTTCTTTCCGTCCGCGGTGATCTCGTAATTGTTCACATCGCCCAACACCGTTTCCTTGCGATCGTCGAGGCTATAAGCGCAGAGGTGCGATTTGCGATTATTGCCGTCGCCATCGTCCTCACCATCGTCTGCTCTGTCATCCGCGATCGTGCGGCGCTGGTAGAAGATCCGATCGCTCACAAGGCGAAGGTTGTTGTAGTTGCCCGGCGGAATATCGAGAGCAACCAGGCGATCATGAATCCCATCGAGATCCACCTTCACTATGACTGGCTTCTTAGCCTTGGCGCCATCGTCCTTCTTGCTTTGATCGTCGGGCTTCTTGTCCTTGTCGGCGGCTTTATCTTTGTCCGCCGGTTTGCTGGCGTCCTTGTCGTCGGGCTTCTCCTTGTCTTTCTCCTTCTTCTTGCCGACTTCGTCACTGCGCGGACCGAGCGGGTTCTCAGTCTCCTTGGCTAGGGTTACGAGATAGACGCGCTCGAGGTCACGATAGACGTTGTTAAAATCCGTCTGGTCGAAGATCGGCCGAAAGTCGCGGCTCGAAGTCAGCATCAAATATTTGCCATCATCGCTGAAGGTCGGGTTATCGGCTGAATACCAATCGTCGGTTACTGCCACCGGCTTTTTGTCCGCGATGGAGAAGAGATAGACCTTGTCGCCGCCGTTCTCTTCCTGTCGCGCCCAGGTGATCCACTGGCTGTCGGGCGACCAATCGTAACTGCGAATCTCCGAGTGTTTATCCTGGTCCACCTGCGTGATCGCCTTGCTCGCGACATCAATGTAACGCAGTCGCTGCAGGCGATCGCTCCAGAGGAGCTTCTTGCTGTCGGGCGACCAGATGGCCTGATAATAGTAAGTGTCGGCGCCGGTGGTGAGCTGTTGCGCCTGGCCTTTGCCGTCCTGCGAACGGACATAGAGCTCGTTCTCGCCTGTCGCGTCGGAATTGTAGGCGATCCATTTGCCGTCAGGCGACCAGACCGCGTCGCGCTCATGCGCGTTCGAGGTCCGGGTGAGGTTGCGTGATGTGCCGTCCTTGCCCGGGACGGAGAAAAGATCACCACGCGCCACCGCGATTACACGCTGCCCATCCGGCGCGGAGCTGACCGATTGAACATGCTTCGAAGCATCAACCAACGCGGAGCGCCCGGAAGCGAGGTCCTCCTTGATATCGATCGGCACCACGGCCGACTGGCCGGTGGCGAGATCGTAACGCCAGATATAGCCCGCCTGTTCGAAAACAATCGAGTCCTTGCCGATCGACGGGAACTTGATGTCGTAATCCTTGAAGGTGGTGAGTTGCTTCGTCTCCTTGCCGGCGAGGTCGGCGGAGAAAAGATTCATGCGGCCGTCGCGGTCGGAAATAAAATAAATGCGATTATCCGGGCCCCACATCGGGCAAATATCCTGCGCCGGATTGTTCGTTAGGTTTTCGGTCTTGCCGGTCTTGAAATCGAAAATCCAAACATCGTCGGCCATGCCGCCGCGATAATGTTTCCAGGTGCGGAATTCCCGGAAGACGCGGTTGTAAGCCATCTTGGAATCGTCGGGCGAAAACGAAGTGAACCCGCCCCGCGGCACCGGCAATTGCTGCGGTAGCTCGGCGTCGAGACCCGCGGTGTAAAGCTCGCCGATGAAGGAATTGAATGTCCGCATGCGGGAACGGAAGACGACGAGCGGCTTCGTGTTTTCCCAGGTCATGACGATGTTGTTCGGCCCCATCCGATCGGAGATATCGTCGCGACTGATTGTTGCCGTCGTGGTGATCCGCTTCGGCACGCCGCCTTCGCCGGGCATCACATAGACTTCGGTGTTGCCGTCGTATTGCGAGGTGAATGCGAGTTGTTTTCCATCAGCCGAAAAGCGCGGGAACGAGCTGTAGCCGGGGCCGCTGGTGAGCCGTCGCGCTATGCCGCCCTCTTTCGCTACGGTGTAAAGTTCGCCCGCGTAGCAGAAGACAATTTGCTGGCCGTTGGTCGTCGGGAATCGCAAAAGCCGCGTGGTGTCGGGCAATTTTTGCGCTGAGACGAAAGGCGCGATTGCGAACAGAAGGATGAGGGCGACGCGAAGAGGTGAGCTGATGCGCATAGAAGTGAAGAATGAGCGATCAAGCTCACGTGGAGCCGGCGAACTGACAACCGGGAAAATGCGGCCGGAATTACGCGGGCGATTTTCGGAAGAAAAATGCGGCGACGAGACCGACGAGGAAGAAGCCGACGATCTCGATGAACATATACGACGCGATGTAAACCGTCGGGAAGCCCCACCAATTCCAGTAAGAAACGTTGGTCGTAATCGCGGCCAGGATTCCTGTGACGGTCACGAATCCGACCCGGCCGCCGAAAGTGACAAGGCGGGTTTGCGCGAGTAGAGCGACGACGAGCAGCGCTTGGAGCAGCTCGGTCGCGAACTCGATTGTCAGGTACTTCGCCATCACCATCGGCCGCGACCCCGCGGGATGATACATGAGCAGGCCGGAGGGATTCTTCGCGAGCTTGGCCTCGTAATCCTTCATCGCGGCACTGCGTTGGGCGTGGGTCGCGTCCGGCCCGAGACCCATTCCAGGAAGGATGTAGAGCCCCGTTTTGTTTCCGGCACTGGTTTGCAGTGCGGCAAGGACTGCTTCGTCATTTGGGATTTCGCCGATGCCGGCTTCCCCGAGGGGGAGGGCCATGTGCGCGATTGCAGTCCAGATAAACATGGCGATGGCGCCCAGGACGCCCGCCAGAATGATTCGTTTTGTCATAAGTGCTTCCTGTGAAAGCGGCGATTATGAGTCTGAGGGCTAACGGCATGCAAGCCTAACGAATCGCACGTTGGACAAAGCCGATTGACGCGGAAACTGATCGCGCTGATTTTTGCCTCGCCATGCGCAAACTACTCCTGATTTCGCTGCTCCTGATTCCATTGGCCCTTCGCGCCGAGACCAAGGTTCCGCCGGAAAAAGAACTCAAGGCGATGGTGCGCGATACCTTGCTGGCGTTCAACAAAGGGGTGCAGGCGAAAAACTTCTCGAGCTTTTACAAGCAGGAGATGGCCGCGCTTTTCCGCGATCAAATGTCGCTGGAGAAATTTACCGCGGCTTTTCAATCGTTCTTCGAGAAGAAAGGATACGATCTTTCCGAGGTCGCGAACTCGGAGCCGGTATTCGATGAGGCGCCCTCGCTGGATAAGGACGGCGTCCTGGCCGTGAACGGCTATTACCCGACCCGGCCGAACAAGATCACATTCAAGCTCAAGTACTTCTCTGAGAAAGGGGCCTGGAAGATCCTCGGTATTAACGTCCAGATGTTTCCCGTCATAGAAAACACGGGTAAGGCCCCCTCAGAAAAAGAGGCGAAGGCGCTCGCCCTCGATTCGCTCATGGCCTTTAACCAAAGTCTTCAGGAGAAGAATTTCGACAGCTTTTACGAGCAAATCGGAACGCTCTGGCGCAATGAGATAACGTCGCAAAAATTGAAGGAGATCTTCCAGTCGTTCATCGACAAGGACGTGGACATTTCGTCGATCAAAAAGGTCCAGCCGAAGTTCGAGAGCAAGCCGGCGATCAACGACGACGGCATGCTCGTGCTCAAGGGTTCGTATCCGACGCAGCCGAGCAAAGTCGTCTTTACGCTCAAATATGTCTACGAGATGGAGTCGTGGAAACTGGTCGGGATCAATGTTGTCCTGACCAAAAACGCCGACCGCGCCGATAAAACGGACGACGACGAATAAAGACGCCGCGCGGGATCCGGTTGCTTTTTACCGGAGCTTCTTGCCTGACCAGGCGATTCCCGCGACCACCGCGCCGAGAAAAAAGAGGACGGCACCGAGCGGAAAGAAAACCGCCATGGCGGAGGTGACGCCCCTCATCATCTGGGCCCATCCCAGCAGGAGGCAGAGCACACCGAGGCTTCCGATCGTAACGCCGATGCCGATGATGGCCTCGACGGAAACCGAAAACGATCGAGGCCGGTTCGGTTTTTCAGGAGCGTTGGTCGAGTTCATGACCGCAAGGTGACGAAAGATTTCGCGAAAGTAAAAAACTAACTCAGCCGGAAGCGCTCCATCAAATGCTGGCGCATTTCGGTTTGAAGCTCAGGCCGCAGCCGCGACAGAAGCTTTTCCCGGCGCACCCGATCCATCGCGGCCAGCTCGCGCAGGAATTTATCGCGCGTCCTTTTTTTCTCGTAGCGGCTCCACGCAATCCCCGCTGCGAGCAAAGCGCAGATCGCCCAGATGGTGATCGACGCGCCCATGTCACCGCGCCGGTTGCGCATCCTCCTCGGCCAAACGCCGCACATGATTCATCACCCGCAAATGGACGGCGCGCGTCATGTCGCGCGTCCAGAGATCGAAATACCAGCGCGGGCGGACGTGCAACGTGTACCAGCTCGAGCCGATCAGCGTCGTGGTGCCGTCGCCGTTATCGCGCAAGACAAACTGGCCGCGGTGCAGACTAATGTGGCCGTAGGCTTCCGGATCAGCCGGCTGCTCGACGACGTCGAAAGTGAGTTTCTCGCGCGGCACGAGCTCGGCGACTTTTTCTTTGATGACAACGCCGTTGCTGAATTTGCATTGCCGGTCCGCGCCGACAAAATCGCCGCCGTTGGTGGTTTGCGTCGGGTAAGGAAGACCGAGCCGGAAAATCCAGTAGTTCGGGTTGTCGGGGATTTCGGGGAACGCGAGCACGTGCGGCCAGACTTTTTCCGGCGGCGCGTGGATCACGATCTGGTCCGTCACCACGGCTTGCTTTTCCGAGTGATACGCTGATTCGGCAAGAGTGAACAACGCCAGCAGCGGAAAGATGGTGAGCTGGAGCTTGGAGTAGTTAGGCCGAAACCAGAGACGGCCCAGTAATATTCCCGTTACAATAAAGAGGTAGAGCGCCGGGAAAACGATGACGAGACAAACGACGCCTTCGCGCAGAATGATCGCTGCCGCGCCAAGTCCCATGAGCGATACCCAGAGCGCGTCGAGAAAACTCCAACCAAGGGTGCGACCAAGACCTCGCCAGGACCAGGCAGCGACCAATCCAACGATGAAGGGGATGAGAAAAAAACTGGGCCACGCCACGAACGTGCCGATGTCTTGATTTTTGTAGGCGCCAACGAACCAGGTGACCGCGAAAAGGAGCGCTCCGCCGACTGCGTTGGCGACGAGCATCCCGAGGATCAATGGCCAGACCGGTCGAGTCGGCGGCAAAGGCGGTGGCGTTTCCATCTTCGATTAACAGAACTTTGTTTCCCGCACGACGGGCTCGACCATCGGGTACGGATTGTAGCGGCCGGAGAGATCGCAAGCGAATGTGATGCGATCGCTGCCTTCGGCCTCGTTCGCGTCGGTCAGCCGGACCTCGAGTGTGTGTTCGCCTTTCGCGAGCGTGTCGCCGGGAATCGGAAAGCTCCAATTCATTTCGCCCAGGTCTTGCAGGTCACTCCACTCGCCGTCATCGATCCGCGCTGTGGGCGAAGTGATTTTCGCCGCGGACCACGCGCGGACTTGTGCGTCGATCGGGCCCGGGACGATGTGCGCCGGTTTCGTTGCGAGGATCGCCCGGCGCGGATGCGTGATGAGCACGACCGGTCCTTTGTCGTCCATGCTGCGATAGGTCAGCGCGAGATCTTCGCCATCGATGAACACGACTGCGTAACCGGCGGGCCCGCCTTCCGGATCGCCAATCGAGCGCGTCGCCACGTAAACGTGACGGCCGTCATTCGCGATCTGGCCGTAATGTGTGTGGCCCGCGAAGAGCGCGATCATTGACCGCGTCTGCACCGTTTCACGCCAATGTTCGATTCCCGGTCCGGCGAAATCTTCCCAGACCTGAAACGGATAATGATGCTGGAAAACGACGATGCGTTCGCCGCGGGCGATAGCGGCGTCCACTTCATAACGAAACCAAATCACCTGTTCGTCCGTCATTCCGAGCGGGCGCGACTGCATCGTGTTGAGACAAATGAAGCGGTAGCCGTTGACGGTGTAGGCCAGATAGGTGTCGCCCACGTGCGCCTGATAACTGTGGCAACCCGGGTCGTGGTGCGCGTCGTGATCGCCGACCAGCGCGTGGAACGGGACCTTCAGCTTGTCAGTCACGTTCTTGAAAAGCGCCCATTCCGATTCGCGCGCGTGCTGAACGTTATCGCCGGCGAACTGAACGAAATCCGGCCGGATCAAATCGTTGACTTCGTCTGCCATCCAGAGCGCCGTCTTGTAGTTAGGCCGCTCCGCGGACTCCAGATGAAGATCGCCGGGCCAGACGAAGATGACGGGTTTTGCGTTCATGTTTTGTTCAGGCGGCTTCCGCGCTGCGGACGAGCTCGGCGAACACGCCGTTGTTTTGCACGAGCTGATCGAACGCGCCCTGCTCGACGACGCGGCCCTGATCGAAAACGAAAATGCAATCGGTTTCGTTCAGCGTCGTCAGGCGATGCGCGACCACGATGACGGTGTGCGTGTGGCGCGCATGATCGATCGCGGCCCGGACGCGGCGCTCGCTGATGTTATCGAGCGCGGAGGTGCCTTCGTCGAGAATCAGGACCGGCGGATTTTTCAGGAACATCCGCGCAAGCGCGAGACGCTGGCGCTGGCCGCCGGAAAGATTTCCGCCGCGTTCGTTCAGTATGCTGTCGTAGCCCTGGGGCATCTCCAGAATCTCCTCGTGAATATGCGCCTGGCGCGCGGCCTCCTGGATTTGTTCGAGACTGACGACGCCGCAGCCATAGCCGATGTTTTCGCGCACCGTTCCCGAAAAAACGAACGGCACCTGGCTGACATACCCGATGCTCTTGCCAATATCTTCGCGCGAGAGCACGCCGATCGGCACGCCGCCGACGAGCACTTCGCCGGAAGTCGGATGCAGTAAGCGCAAGACCGCGCGGAGCCACGTGGACTTGCCGGAGCCGGAACGGCCGGCGATGCCGATGGTTTGTCCCTGACGAATCGCGAGCGTCACGCCATCGAGGACGCGCCGTTTCCCATGCGGCGTGTTGTATTCCACGACGAGATCCTGGCATTCGAGAAGCGGAATGCTGCCATCGAGGCGCGGCGGCCGCAGAGTGACGACGCCGAAAGATTGATCGAGCGGCTGCTCGAGCATGTCGAGCAGGATGATCACTTGCGTGCTGCTGTCGTACGATTCGTCGAGAATCCGATGCACATCTTTCATCGGCCCCATGATGCTGAGGTAGAGCCCGGAAAATGTGATCACCATCCCGTAATCGCCCCCTGCCCGGGCGGCGAGGACAATGGCAAAGCCGATCGTCGCAATGTAAAAGAGGCCTTCATTTACCCCTTTGATCCAATCGAAGCGGCCCATCGCGAATCCATGTTTTGTTTCGCGCGCCTGGCGCGAGCCGGCGGCGCTTTTGATCCGTGCCACTTCGAGCGGATACGTATTCGCGGCGCGGATATATTCGAGGCCGCCCAATTGTTCCACCACGGTTCCGTCGAGTCCTTCCTTCGCCCGCAACAAATCGGTCCGGACGCCCTTTTGCGAATTCACCTGCCAGACGGTGATGAGAATGGAAACGGGGACGACAGCAAGCATGACGAGCCCGACCCGCCAATCGGTCTTTAACCCGACGTAAAGGGCGTAACCCGCGGTCGCGATTGCCGGAATGAAATCGGCAAAGACGACTTTGAGAAATTTCACGAAACCCTCCACGCTCCGCGAGATGCGGCCATGCAATGATCCGATGCGCTCCGCGGCTAAGGCGCCGAGGTCAATTTTCAAGAGATGCCCGACGAGACGCACGGTCATGTCGCCTTCGATCCGCGATCCGGTGCGGGTTACGAGCCAGCGGCGAAGTAACTGGAGCGATTCCTTCAAAACGTAAAGGCCAGCCAACAGCGCCAGCGCTTTTTCCACGAAGTCCGTCTGCGCGCCGGGTTGGCCGCCCATCTTCAGGACGCGATTGAAAAAAGCGCCGATGAGGACGGCGATCTGGACCTGGATGTAGGCGACGAAGCCGGTGACGATGACCGCCGAAAAAAACCCCAGCTTATCAGCGCGGCGGAGCAGCTTCCAAACTTGCGTGCGGCGCGACCAGACGACTCCAAGATCACCGAGGAGCGAGCGGCGCGGTTCAGCCATGGCCTAACGAGTCAGCGGACACAGCTGAAGTAAATGCTGTAAAAGATCAGCATGAAAAAGGAGAAGGGCAGACCAAAGGCGAGATAGCGCCGGAAATTAATGGCGTGCTCCGGATCGTTAAAGCGCTGGCTTTCCTCGGCCAGGATGATCCCCGCTGAAGCCGCAGTGACGAGCGAGCTGCTCCCCGCGCAAATCCCTCCGCCGAGCGCCCAGGCCGCGGCGTGCGACGAATCCATGCCGTGGATCGTGTGTGAAACCGCGGTCGCCCACGAAGCGGCTTCGGTGAACATCGTTCCGAGATAACCGGTGCCCGCGATAGCCCACGCCGCGCCGTGCGCCGCTTCGAGTTGTTGATGCAGCACCAGTCCGATCCACGAATGCGAGACGCAACCGGCCAGGACGAAGATCGCGGCGAAGGCGAGATAAACATCGAACCCAAGCGAAGTGAGCGAATGGTAACGCTCGCTTTTCCGCTCGAGCAATATTGCGGCGACGATCGCGGCGGCGCCGATCGCGATGGCGTACGGCGGGTACATCACGTGCAGCAGAATGAAGAGGAAAAGCAAAGTGAGACCGACGCCGAGAAGGCGGCCGTCGATCGAGAGATCGGACTTCGCCTTTTTCCAATCGGCCGCCGTTTGCGCGACCTGAAGCGTGTAGAATGGGACCTGCGCTGCGCCCGCCGCGCGACTCCGGCTCGTGATTCCGCGTTGCGTCAGGAACGTCGCGGCGATGATGAGTGCCGCGAGCACGATCAGATTTGCCGGCAACACTTCGCGCATGAAATCGCCGGCCTGCAATCCCCACGTGCCCGACTCGATGATGTTCGGCGTATCGCCCCAGCGCGTGGAAAAACCGCCGAGATTACTGGCGATCAGCGCCGCGCTCAGGATCCAGCGCGACGGCACATTATAGGAAGCGCAAAGCCGGATGATGACCGGCGTCATAATGAGAATCGACGTCACGTTATGCATGAGCGCCGCGGTGACATAGGTCGCGGTGAGCAGGATCACGACAAGCAACGGCGTAGTCATTCGCGGATGGCGCAGGCGGACTTTGCCCAACTGATGGCCGAGCCACGCCGCGATCCATTTGAATCCCTGCGAGCGCTCGATCATATGCGCCGGAATCGCGACCGCGGTGAAAAGGACGGTGATGTTCGCGTAGTGAAGAAACCCGGCTCGCAGGATTGGTTCGGCGCTGTCCCATTGGATGACGAGAAACGAAAGGCTCACCAGACTCATCGCGAGCGGGAGCGGCACTTCGTAACGCGTCATCGCGTAGAACGCGGCGAAGAGAAGCAAAAGCATGACAGCGCCGGCGCTCCAGGTGGCCTGCCATGAGTTTGCATCCAAAGGCAGTTCCGGCGGCGGTGGCGCGACGGCCGCGAACGCCGTGCTGCCGAAGAGGAAGAGGAAAAGGAAGAGGACGAACGGGAGGCGCGCGGAGAATCTCATATGAACGAAACCGCGCTGCCCGGCTGGTATGAGACATCGCGCGGATTGCGATGCGGGCGCAGGTGCGCGATCAGGCGCACGCCGGCCGGCAGCAGCTTTGGCTCGAGCACGTCGGCCGTCGCCACATCCACGAAGAAATTTGCGCCTTCGCGAAACGCTTCGAAAACGAGCGCCTGCATTTCCTGCGCAGCGGCGCGACAGGGGCGGGCGCCTCTCACCGGCTCGCTGGAATAACCATGAACCGGTCCATGGAGCGCGGCTTCGTCCGGGAGCAAAAACGTCACCGTGGCAAAAGGCGGAAAGAGCTTGGTCAGGTCCGGCGGGAGCGGAAGGACCAATCCGACTTTCTGTCCGCGGCATTCACTCAGAAGGGCGCTGTTTCTTTTGTGGGCAGTGATCCGGAGTTGCACGCTGATCGCGTCGAACGCCAGCTCGAGCGGAACGTTTTCCGCCTCAAGCATCCGGAGCCGTTCCTCCGCTTCCGGCGCGCCGTATTGCGAAGCGTACTTCAGAAGATCGGCCGTCGTCCGCGCTTTTTTCGTATCGATGAGCAGCCGGAGAATTTCGAGCAACTCGACTTCATCTTTCATCGGCGCCGTCTGGCCGGCGTTGGGAATGGATGAGTCAGCCATAAAAACCGCCGCCGCATGAGTGGCAAATTGGCGCGGCAGCGTCAAGCTCGCACGCCTAACTACCGCTTCCCGATCGGCGCGCGATCTTCCAGCGCGACTCCGAGCGAACCGGCGTTGAAGCCATCGATCCGCAGTTTCGCGCCGTCGCGCAACACTTCGATCGAGCCGCCGGAGAAATTGGAGAAGACAAAGTCGTAACCGCTCTGGATCGGCTTGTCGTTTGCGGCGAGAAACTGGTCGCCTGCGCGCAGCTCCGATGCTTTCGGTTGTTCGGCCGACGGGAATATCGCGGTGATGATCACCAGCACCCGGTCGGGCGTCGATCCATCGCTGCGTTTGTGCGTGACGCTTTGCAAGCTGCCGCCGGTAAACTTCGCTTCTCGTGTCGCGAACCCGACGCGCTTTTCATCGAACCCGGTATCGTAAATCCGCTCCGGACGATCGAGCTGATCGAATTCCTCTTCGGAGCGGGCGGCGTTTCCATTGGAAATGAAAGGAAGCGGTTTGCGATTCGCATCGCACGCCTGACGGACGCGGCGTTTTCGGGCACCGGTCTTGTGCCATTCGTAATCGAAACTCAACGAAGGTGCGCCGGCGCTTTCCGCGCACCCAAGTTTCCAGAGGAGGAACGGCCGGCCGTTCTCGTCGTAGCTCTCTTCGGTGGCCGCATGAGGAAGGCCGGCATTGAGCGCGAGCTGGCCGTTTTTGTCTTCGTATCGCACCACGCTTCGGCGCAACCGCCCGAGCGAATCGTATTCCGGCTCGCTCACATCGCGGTAATAAGTGAATCGGGTTGGGTCGAGTTCCTCCGTCGTCTGGCGCTTCAAAACGCCGGTCGAATTGAACTCGACTACGAAGCGATGATATCCCGCGCTGCAATAGGTTTTCACTCCCGCGACATCGAAATAGCTCTCTTCCCATTGCGTTCCCTGGGGACCGAATTTGTAAGCGACTCGCTTCGTCGCGTATCCCCGTTCGTTCAGAACCGGATGGCCGTCGGCATCGAGCGAAGTCTCCTCCGTCAGGTTTCCTCGTTCGTCATGACGCAGCGCAGTGCGCGAATTCACGGCTCCGCTGAATCGGAATTCGGCCGGGTAACCGAAGTCGTCATAGGACGTTGTCCATTCCCAGGAGAGCGTCAGCTTATCATCCGCGCCCATTCGGAAATACTTGCGGCCAATCACTTCGCCGGCTGGGTTGCGCGCGATTTCCTGGACGAGCCAGTCGTTGTTGGTTCGCGCTAATTTTCCATCTGCGCCGAGGTATTGGAGACGCGATAAATTTCCGCCGGCGTCATATTCCTGGGCCACGGTCGCGACGCCATTTAACGTCGTGGATTTTCCATCGCCATCGCGCAGCTCCACGCGTTCGAGCCGATTCTTCGGGCTCCAAATAAAACCGCGCGCGATAATTCCGGCGCGGCTTGAGCCTGGCTTCCCATCGCGATCCAGATGGACGAGCTGCACGACTCGACCGGCGCCATCGCGCTCGAACTTGTAGCCGTAAACTCCCTCTCCGTTCGGGGTCGGTTCGCCCGCGCCATTGAAAAACGTCACCTTTGTGTCGCGGCCCGAAGCATCGCGCTCGAACTCCACCTGCGACGCGCCGCTGCGTTGTGCCGTCGCGAACCCGCGCACATTTACGTAACGCGCCCGAGCCGCATGCGGATCCGAGCCGTGGCGATCGTAGACCAGGCGCCAAAGCGTGCTTCCATTGCGATCACGCGCGATCGCCGCTTCGAGAGCATTGCTGCTATCAAAAACGAACTCCACCGAGCTGCTCTCCGGCGCTCTCTCTGCGTTCGGCTGCGCCTGACTCAGTGCCTCGAGATAAATGGGAATCATCTCGTCGAGACCGAGCTTGCGCAGCACAGCCGGATGCCCGCGCGCATTCAAGACTTCCACGAGAGTGATCGGCCCAAATCTTCCGCGCCGCGTTAAACGCAAATGCGCGGAACGATGCGACGCCTCTTCCTTCGTAACGGTCGCGGCCGGCTCCAATCCCCCGCGGATATAGTCCACTCGCTCCGCGTATTCGAAGCGCGGGCGCTGATAAAATTCCCACTGGCCGAGTCGCACGAGACCCGCGGCCACGGCGACTATCACGAAACTGCGGGTAACGAATTTCCATGGATTGCGCCGGACCCATTTGAGGGTGCGCACCGCGGTGTTCGGCGGGCGGGCCAGGATGGATTCGTCATCGAGATACCGGCGCAGATCTTCCGCGAACGCGGCCGCGCTCGCGTACCGGTCGCGCGGTTCCTTTTCGAGACACTTCAGGCAAATCGTTTCGAGATCGCGCGGAATGCCGGGATTATGCCACGCCGGCGAAACCGGATCTTCGGTGATCACGCGGACGGTGAGCGCGGTCTCGCTTTCTTCCGGCAGAAACGGCGGACGGCCCGCGAGCATTTCGTAAAGAATCGCGCCGAGCGAATAGACATCCGCCGCCGCGCCGACTTCGCGGCTCGTTCCTTTCGCCTGCTCCGGCGCCATGTAGATGGGTGTGCCGATGATCGCGCCGGAAAGCGTGAGCGCGGCATTCGCCGTAAGCCGCTTCGCGATCCCGAAGTCCGCCACTTTCGGCACGCCCTCGGGATCGAGCAGCACATTGGCCGGCTTCATATCGCGATGGACGACGCCGTTTTGATGCGCAAAATGCAGCGCGCGCGCGACACTGACGAGCAACTGCGCCGCGTCCCGCGCTTCCATCGGCCCACTCCGCAGCCGGTCCGCGAGCGAGCCGCTCTCGACATATTCCATCGAAAAAAACGGCGCGCCATCCACTTCACCGACTTCATAAATCTGGATGATATTGGTGTGATGCAGCCCGGCGGCGGTCTCGGCTTCCGCGAGAAAACGCGTCAACTCATCCGGCCCGTAATGCCCGGTGAGCATCTTGAGCGCGACGATGCGGTTGAGCGTGCTTTGCCGGGCGCGATAGACGACGCCCATGCCGCCGCGCCCGAGCTCCCCTTTTATTTCGTAACCGCCGATGACTCGCTCCGGCGCGGACGGTTTACCGGCCGGTGGAACGGGAGTGCTTGGATCCGGCATCGCGAAAACGGCATCCTCTTCATTTCAGTGCCGCCACTCAAGCGTCATTGCGAGCGCAGTGCGCGCGCCGCCTGGCACAACGCGACTCAGACTGAGCCGGCCGCCTCCTCTTTCTAACTCACGTCTGTTAAAGGACGCTCGCCTGGAGTTGGGATTTCTGGTATCAGCAGACCGACGAGTCCCGCGATGAAATCCAACATTTCTTGGATTTCTGAAAACGAGCCGCTGATCAATGCCGGAGATTCCCGCTTAAGCTCCAAAAACCTGCTCCGCTGCCGTCGCTCCCATACAAACGTGTCATTGTTGAGATCACATATATCAATGTGATAGCGACCGGCTCTGGTGGCGCCTATCAAGTGGTTTGTCACTGGATCCTCAAAAAGGTGCTCACCATAGTCGACCTCTCTACATGGGTTTAAAAGTCGAAATCCCTCATGCAACTCGCGTTGAGTTGGCCAATAGTCGCGCTTGCGCAGATTACAATGACGCGTGGCCAACATCAGATTCGAATACGCGTTCCTTGCAGCACCTCGTAGTGTGGGATCGAAGTGGTCGACCTCCATCTGCGACTCCCCTCCCGCGATCCGTAAATGGCGCATTGAGTACGCACACCGTTCGCGAAAATCCGCGAGCAGGTACGGCCAAGCTCGCTTGCGAACGTTATACTCTTTGAGTTTCTGCGAGGGACCGGATCCTTTGTTGATCCTCGGGCCGAAAGAATGTGACATTGCGGGAAAGAACGTCGATGAGTTGGCTGACGAAGCGCCTTCGCTGCCATTCGTTTAAGATATCGTCGGATGAAGCCTTCGACTCGAAGAGCCGACGACGTAGCTGGAGCTGACAAAATTCTTGTTCTTCTTCCGCTGTGGCAGTTTCTGCAGCGCGCTTCATGGCCAGCGCCTTGAATCGTCTCGCATCTAGCGCGCTCCAAGGGGCCAGATCGGGACTGAAACGAATACTAAGTCGAGTGCCGTCCGTTTCCCCTCGGTGCAGATCCTCCATTATTCTGGCGCCGGTGGACGATGTGCTCGAGCTGAGTGTCGTTACAACAGGGCTGATTTGTTGACCGGACGAGTTACCGGTCACGGCGCCAATAAGCACTGCCGAACCCACGGAAAACCCCCGCTTCAGTTTAGCTTTTTGTGGTTTCATACAGGCCAAGAATCCACCGCTTCTGAAGCTCTAAATCGCAGCGGAGCAGGCCGACACAAATGGCTGCGATCGGCTTTGGATCCTTCGATCGTCCCATCTCGACCGCTATTTTCCAACTGATTGAGTGCAATAGAATTTCCCCTACAATGTGGTGTCGTGCTAAGCCGATAAAATCGGCAAAAACAACTTCACAGGGTGGTCTCAATCGACACTCCGGAAGTTCTGGAATGTCCGGCAGGGTACCCATTTGCTTCACGTAGGCGAGGAATGACTCCCGCCCATCTTCAATAACTTTCTTACCAACCATGACGATGAGGCCGCTGACCAATTCGCGTGCCTGACCGAAAAATCCAAAATGAAGCTCATAGAAAGGATCTCCAGCAAAGATGCTGCAACGGTCAAAAAACAGTAGATGCTTTGGATCTGCCGCCGGGGAGATGTCTACCTCAAATTGCGCTGTGACTGGTTCAGGAGCGCTCATTGGGGAGACATGCTGACACCAGCAAATCCGCGACGCAAGATGGAATGTCCGCGGAAGGGGGGTTGGCTGCTAGATTCTTCGGTGCACCTTCTTAACGCAAGAGATTTGTCATCTCAGAATGAGCCTGCCGGCCAACCGAACCGCGGTTCGACGTGCGACGGCCTTTGTGCTAATCATGAGCTGATGGGCAAGACAGCGGCGATTCTGTTTACAATCGTGCTGGCGATGTTTGTGACACCGCTGCGGCTACCGGCGGCTTCATGCATTCTCTTGAATGCGCCGAGCCACGAAGCTTGCAAAAGCAAATGTTGCGCAAACATGACCTGTTGCGCGATTTCGCCCAAAAACACGGGTCCTGCAGCACAGCCGCTCGCGGTTGCTAAGCATCAGCTTATCGCGCTCCTCGCCGCTGTGCCGGCGAGTTTTCTCGCTCAGCCGTTTCGACTCGATCGAGTCGCTTGCGCAAGTGTGCCGGTCCGCGCGCATTCGCCGCCTCCTCTCGCGGCGAGCTGCATTCGTCTTATCTGATCCAAAGAGCCTGACGCCGGAGGTGTGCCCATTCATCGGCATGCCTGGACTTCAACGCAGCTCTTTTTGGATCAATGAAACTACCTTACCTATTAATCTTTAGTTCAGTTTTAATCGCCGCTTTGCCGGCGCACGCCAAACCGCTTTCCTATGTCGGCGGCACAATGGTGATGCAGGAGAACGACGAGACGGGTCACACGCTCTCGATCGACTACACGTTCGATCCCCATTTCGCGCTCGGTCTCTATTCGAAATACGAAATCGGCGGGAATGAATTTTGGATGGCAGGACCGCAGCTCAACATGCTGCTAAAACGGTGGAACCTGCCGGAGGGCCAGGGAAATATTTTCGGCATGACCGGTGCGGGAATGGCGCGTCAGGGCAGCCGTAATGAGCCGGCGGCGTGGTTCACATTGCTGGCCGACTACGAAACGCGGCGGCTGTTTTTTTCGTATGAGCCGCGCTTCATGTATGCGCGGAATATCGAGAAATCTGTCTGGCAGCGGGCCTCCGTGGGCTTCGCGCCGTACCTCGCGGATTACGAGCAGCTAAACACCTGGCTGCTTCTCCGCGTCGATCATCATCCGGCCAAGAACGATCACTGCGTGGTCACGCCGTTCATCCGCTTTTTTTACAAGACCATCTGGCTCGAAGCCGGATACAGCAGCAACAACCACGTCATGGTCAACTGGACCGTGCAATTCTGAAGGAGAAAATCATCATGCGCAGGATTCTATTAACAATCGCCATCCTGGCCGGCCTCACAGGCTCGGCTTGGGCAGAAACAATCACTACCACCGTCCACGGTATGGTGTGCGCCTTTTGCGCGACTGGCATCGAGAAGACGTTTCGCAAGCAACCTGAAGTGGCAACCGTCAAAGTCGATCTGCCGAAAAAACGCGTCGTGATTACGACGAAGCCCGGTCAGACGCTGAACGACACAAAGATCAAAGAGATCGTGACGTATTCCGGTTACACGATGGGAAATATCGTCCGGCAAAAGTGATCTAACCCGAAGTTGCCGAGTCGAGCGGCGAAATCGAACACGAAGATTGAACCGGCATGGCCGAAGCTGTATCTAACGTCGGGATGCGACTGACTTTGCGGCTTCTGATTTGCCTGGTGATCTCTGGCTCGATCGCGCTCGCGGTGATTCCCGCGCAGGCTCCCGTTCGGCAAATAGAGAAGGCGAGTTGCTGTGCCAAAGCGAAAGCTGAGATGGCGACTGATGGCTGCAACCATCACGAGAACTCGGATCCGGATAAGCAGGCCTGCCCGGGCTGCGTCTTTTGCCTGGCCGCAGTCTTGTCGGCGAAGACTCCATTTGTTTATCCACCCCAAGGCGAAGAATCTTTTGCCACTTTCATAGCTCGCGAGCTCGCCCGCTCGCAGCGTCCTCACGTTCCGCCGCCGCGATCTTTCATCGCGTAAGCAGCGCTGGCTCATCCCGACAATGCGGGACGAGGGTTGGGAAACTCAACAGGAGGATTCTATGAAATACCTTTTGATAATCGTGGCGGCATTGGCGCTGGTCGGCACAGCGAGCGCGACTTCGCGTTCGGCTGATTGCTGCGGCGGCGGTGCCTGCTGCCTGGTCAAAATTCCCTGCTGCGCGAAGTAAGCGCGGTTGGTATTAACACGGAGCCCCCGTCGGAGAAATCCGGCGGGGGTTTTCGTTTGCTTGCGCTCGTTGCGAAGCGGGCGATGACAATTACCGGCTGCTCAGAACAAACACGCCCCAACCGGCGAGAACGACTCCCGTTGCCAGGCTCACGCGGGCGCGCGCCGGCAGGATTTTCTCCAGGCAAACCAGCGCGGTAAGCGCCGCCACCCAGAAAATGTTCATCACTCCGGCGACGAAGAGAAGCGCCATGAGCGCCCAGCAGCACCCGGTGCAAAACGCTCCGTGTTCCAGCCCCATCCGAAACGCGCCGATTCCGCCTTCGCGCCATCGCGTGAGAATGAATTCCAGAGTTCCACGGCAACGAGTAAGGCAACTGCGCTTGAGCGGCGTAAACTGGAAAACTCCCGCGCCGATCAAGAGGACACCACCGAAAATCGCGCTCGTCGTGGCCATCGAGGGAGAGAGCAACGCGTGACGATGCAAGAGCCATTGGCCAGCGGCGATGATCGCGCTGAAGACGCACCAAATCGCCAGGTAGCCGGAGACGAAAACCATCGTCGGGACGTACGGTCGTGCGAGCCGCTGCCGATTTCGCGTGACGGCGGCGAACGTCAGCACCATCGGCAGCGCGCTTGGCAACATCATCGCCACCATCATCACGCCCCACATCAGGAAAAGCGGCAGGAGCGTTGCCGCCGGCCACGCGGAATTATCCGGGCCGCCCATTTTCATCCGCATGCATTCGCAGACGCCGCTCACGTTCATCCGATGCGCCTCGGAGATGAGCCACGCCCACGCGAGCAGCGCGACGGCGAGCAGCCCGGCGCCGAGGATCACGCGATCACGCCGGAAGAGCGCTGCGGATTCGCTCATCGCAACCTCAATTGCCGTAATGAATCTGCGCGACGAAGCCGGCTTTGTTCGGGTAACTGAACTTCATCTGGTCGAGGGCCACCGATCCTTCCCGCGCCGAAGCGCACTCGGCCGTTTTGAAGATGAAGCCGGTCCCGTGATTGACAGCGACCTGCTCGGCATCGCCGGTGACGGGATTTTTAATTGGCTCCAGCGCGATTCGGAAATTCTCGCCGAGCCGCGCCGAGCTTTGCAGGCCGTCGATTGTCACGTTGAAAGGAACGAACTGCGGCTCGAGCAGCGTCGAGAAAGTGGTCGCGAGAATTTCGAAGGGAAGACCGCCAGCTTGTCCTGATCCGATAGCAAGGAGCGCTTCTCTTTGCGCCGCCGAAGCTCGTTCATCGACGAAGAGGCAGACCGTTCCGTTTCCTTCATGGATTGCTTTTGGCCACGTGGCGGCAAAGGCGAGGCCGAGTCCGTCGAGCGAAAGCTCGTCGTACTTGCCGCGCTGGATTTTCCAGACGCCGACGCCATGACAAAAGCCGGGCGTAGGCGGCGCGGAAAATTCGCACGGACAACCATAATCGCAGTTGCACGCCTGAAGGTAGTCGGCGTCAAAGAACCATTTCTTCATCGGTAATCCTCCTCATTTGGAATGTTGCGGCTGATCGAGAACGTCGCCCATTTCTACTGAAGTCTGCGTCCCAGAGTCAATCGCGCCGTAGGACGAGTTTGTGTTTCGAATCGATTGTGGTTCGCCATCAAGATGTCACAAAACTGGCTTTGCGGCAGGAGCGTTGCGCCTGCTACTGTCGAAGCCTGTCAATCGTGAAAAAATTTGCCGCGGAATTCTTTGGAACGTTCGCTCTCGTCTTCGCCGGCACGGGGGCGATCGTTGCCAACACGGCCAGCGGCGGCGCGATCACTCATGCCGGGATCGCACTCACCTTCGGCCTCGTCGTGCTCGCGATGATCTACACCGTCGGCGACATCTCCGGTGCGCATCTCAATTCCGCGGTGACGATTGGTTTTTTCGCGGCCGGGCGGCTGCCTCTCCGCGAAGTGCCGCCCTACATCATCAGCCAATTACTCGGCGCGACGTCAGCCAGCTTGCTGCTGCGGTTTCTTTTTCCTCAGGATGGAACTCTGGGGATCACCTTGCCTGCCGGCAGCGTCATTCAATCGTTCGTCCTCGAAGTTGCGCTCAGTTTCATTTTGATGTGGGTCATCCTTAGCGTGTCGACCGGCGCGAATGAAAAAGGGATTACCGCTGGGATCGCGGTCGGATCCGTCATCGCTTTGGGGGCATTATTTGGCGGCCCGATCTCGGGCGCGTCGATGAACCCGGCGCGTTCTTTCGGTCCGGCCGTTGTGTCGCTCCATTTCGAACATCTCTGGATCTATCTGTCGGCGCCGGTGCTGGGCGCCTTGCTGGCGGTCCCGGTTTGCCGTTTGATTCGCGGCGCCGAATGCTGCGGATTGCGATCGTTCGACGAGAGAAACCTGTCAGGTTCTTAAGAACGAACTGCCGGCGTCGGTCGTCGCGCATCCGCCGCGAGTGATCTTCATCTTTTCCAGCGTTGCCTGCACATAGGCAAGGAGTTCGTCCGGCTTGTGCGGCTTGCGGAGAAATCCAGCCATCCCAGCGGCGAGCATCCGATCGACTCGATCCTGCGCCATGAACCCGGTGCTCAGAAGCACCACCACATCCGGAGAGATTTGGCGGAGACGGACGAAGGTTTCTTCGCCATCCATGAAAGGCATCGAGAGATCCAGCAGAACCAGATCGAAACTCCGGGGCTCTCTCCGAAAATAATTGAGGCATTCGAACCCGGATTGGGCGGTGACGACATCGAATCCAGCTTCGGCAAAGACGCGCCGCGCCAGGACTCTGGCCGCGGGCTCGTCATCGACGACCAGAATGCGGTGCGCCAGGCTCGGCTCTGCTGGTGATGAAGGAATCTCGACCTTCATTCGCCAGCCTCGACCGCTGGCACGGGCAATCGGATGTCGACGGTGGTGCCTTTGCCCTGAACACTCGCAATGGAAATTGTTCCTTTGTGCGCGGTGACGACTGACTTGGCGATGGCCATGCCGAGACCGGTGCCGTGCGATTTACCGTGGGTGACAAAAGGTTCGAAAAGTTTGGGTAAAATCTCCGCCGGAATTCCGATGCCGGTATCGGAGATGCGTATCACGACCTGTCCGTTGACCAAGTCGGTGCTGAGCGACAAAATGCCGCCGCGCGGCATCGCTTCTCGGGCGTTCTTGATCAAGTTGCAAAGCACGCGAGTGAAACGCGCGACATCGACGACGACGTTTCCATCGTAACGAATGTTCTTGGCGAACTGAATGTTTCGACCGGGCAAGAGCCGGAGCGATTGCTGATTCAATTCATCCAGCAAACGCCAGATCGAAATTGTTTCGAAGGAAAGCGAAGTGGAGCCGCGCGCATAGTCGAGCAGTTCCTGCGTCATGGCGAGCATCCCATCTACGGCTTTGTCGGTCATGGCGGTTAGCTCCCGCACACGCGGATCGCTGCTCTCCCTCTCGATTAAATCCGTGCAGCATTGGATAATGCAGATGGGATTCTTCAGGTCGTGAATGATGGAATTCGCCATCGCGCCGACGAGCCCCAGGCGTTCGGTCCGCATCACTTCGGTGATGAAGTGGGAATTGACGCTGCGGAGGCGCTCCGAAACCGAGCGCAGGAAATTCATGTGCAGGCGGCTGGGTGCAAGCTCGAGGATGTGCTGGAACGTCGGCTCGTCCACGGTCCCAAGGAGAGTCGGCTCCGCCGCTGTCGCCATGGCAGAACGAGGTTCCCCATCGAGCAGCGCCATTTCGCCAAAGAAATTTCCTGACTTGATAAAGCCGAGCGTTTCCTGCTGGCCGCCCCGGCCCGACTTCGAGATTTTCACCGAGCCTTCCCCGACGAGATACATCAAGTCACCCGGATCCCCTTCGCGAAAGACCACTTCGCCCGCGTTCAGCTGAACCACGTGAACCTCGGGCGCAATCTGGTCGAGCAGATCGGATTGGATTCCCTCGAAAAGCCGATTCTGGGATAGCTGATCGAAGACTCGCGCGAGTGAACTACTCATGATCCGTGGAGATCGATCAGGACGCTGCCAGTGTGTTCACGAGGCAACCAGCGCGTGACATTTTCACGCTCTCGATGACCGAACGAACGTGGGCCACCATTTCGTCGGGACGATGCGGTTTCCGGAGAAATCCAGCCATCCCGGCGGCCAGCATTCGGTCGAGGCGCTCTTGCGCAATGAAGCCGGTACTGAGGAGGACTACGAGTTCGGGATTGATTCCGCGAAGACGGCCGAAAGTCTCTTCGCCATCCATGAACGGCATGGAGAGATCGAGCAGAACGAGATCAAAATGGCGCGGACGCTTCCGGACAAAATCCAGACACTCGAAACCGGATTGGGCCGTCGTGACTTCGAATCCGGCCTCGGAAAGAATGCGTTTCGCCAGGACGAGCGCCATCGGTTCGTCATCAACCACGAGAAGTTGTCGGGTCCGTTTGGGCGCTGCCTGGGGTTGTTTGCGCGGACGCGCAAATTCGGTGAGCTCCGGATGAAGCAGGATCTTCTTGTCGGTGCCCCCCGCGTGCTCGACCAATTGCGCTGTGACTTTTGCGGCCCGGTCGACGCTGGTGCGCAGCATATCGAAATACTTTTGTGACCCGTCGTTGCCGGCCCATATATTCTCGATCATGGAACTGGTTCCCGAAATGATTTCGAGGAGTTTGTTCAGCTCGCTCGCGGCTGCGGTTGTGGCCTTTTTGTCGTCGGAATTGTCCGTCGGCTCAGTGTTCATTGCGCGAGAGTCTTAAGAGGGGTGAAATGGGTTGCTGCGTCGAGAGGTGGATCTTCTGAATGGCGGGTGGTGGCAGATTCATCGGGTGCTCTTTGCTCTTATTCTTGCCTTTGCCATTGTCCCCGTGCCCATCGTCATTGTGATCGCCTTTGTCCTTGTCCTTATCGTCCCCCGATAAACCAGGCGAAGGGGCGGGAACCGGCGTCGATGAAGAAACTGGGGTCGGCGCTGGGGAAGCTCCCGGCACAGGGGGCGGGGATGCTGCAGAAACCGGCGTCGGCACTGGGGAAGCTCCTGGCGCCGGGGTGGGGGATGACGCAGAAACTGGCGGCGGTGTCGCCGAGCTACTCGCACTGGGCGTAGGAGCGGGAGTCGCTGCCGGTGTAGTCGAGCCCGTCGTCGCACCTGAAGAATTACTCGGTTCGGCAAACAAGCTGTGTCCCTGTTCATTGCGGGCGAGCACATCGATGACGGTGCCGTTGGTGTTCAGGGCGGTCGTGCCGGATCCATGAAGCACGAGATTCGTTTCCACCAGATCCGCGGTCGCCTTGTCATGCGTCTGCTGCGCAATCTCCTTCTCGATCAAGGCCGTGCTGGGCAATTGGGCCCCGGCCTTTTTCGACATATTGACCAGTGACGAAGTGCGCATGATGCGCTTCAGATCGACCGAAACCGGCGGCGGAATTTTTTTCGCATCCGGTCGCATCAGCACCATGTTTCCCGGCCGCAGGACGACGGAGTTGCCAAATCTTCCGTTGATGGAAAGCCGCAAACTTCCTTCCAGCACGAGCACTTTGATGTGCTTGCGGGGGGTGTGTTCGATCATGATGGTCGTGCCGGTGATTGAAGCCGTGACCGCGGCGGTGCGGATTTTCGCGCCGCCCAATCCCTTGGGGACCTGGAGCAACATCGAGCCTTTCCCCAGCGACATATCGCGCGTGCCTGCCTTGAAACTGAAGCTCGTTTCGGGGCCGATCCGGGTGAGCGTTTCATCCTGGAACAAAAGTTCCGAGCGCGATTTAACGCCGGTCTTGAGCTCGATTTCATCCCGGATGGTTTCCTGAAGAGCAGCGGCATGCGCCCCCTTTGCGGGATCGAGCACCTGAACATTGTTTACGATCCGCGTGACTTTTGCTTCGGTCAGTGGACCGGCCTTAGCCGAAAAGGAAAGAACGCCGATCGCTCCGGCAATAAGAATGAGTCGTAAATTGCACATAAGGAATGCGAGATGTGCGGTAGGAGATAGCAGCAACTATGCCCCTTTTAGAATTTCCATAACGCGGCGGCGGTGCAATCCACGGCCTCTTCCCTCCGGACTCAACGTCTTGAGAGCGACGACTAAAAACGAAAGCTAAGTCCCACTCCCGCTCCCGCCGTCACTACATCGTAGTCAAACCCGGGCGTATCCGATCGATTGGCGCCAAAGGAGACGAACCCATTCACATCGGCAAATCGCGAGAGGCGGTAACGCAGATTGGCCGAAAGGACATGGTTACAATCGTTGCGATCGGCGCGGTCGTAAAAATAAGCGGCGAACCGATAGAAGAGTTCGGCGTCAAAGTCGCGCGTGATCTGCCAACGGTAGCCGGCGAAGATGCCGAGCTGCTGACGCTGGGCCGATGAAGGGTCGGCGATTCCGCCCACCGCCGTGGCGCCGATTGTGATGGTTTGAGCTCGCCCAACCGAGAACATCCTTTGGGCGCCAATCGTAAACTCGTGATCGCGGAGAATCTCGTCGCTGTGGCGATCCAGCAGCTCGATGAAATCGTAGCGCGCGAAAAAGTTAATGCCGCAGAAATGCTCCGGACTCCAAAACAGAGCCGCGCTCAGGCCAAGGCTCTCGAAATCCAGGGTCGACATGCTGTTGTAACGAAAGATTGAAGCACGCGCCGCGATTTGCGCTTCGAGATGCGGGTTGATCCGCGGCGTCCAACTGATTCCCGCATTCGTGACGAAAAACAGATCGTCGGACTTGTTGTTCGGGGTGAGCGCTGCATTATCGGTGTAAAAAACGGATGCGTCGCCGGCGATGACAAACGTGCGAACTCGCTCGCGCTTCTTCAAGATAATCTGTGTCCCCAAGCTGTCGTCCGATGACGCCTCACTGTCCTCTTCTGCCAGGGCGGTCCCGTCGGCATTTACCGTGGGATTGGCCGCGTTGGGTGTGCTTTGGAAAAGCCGCGCCCGATCGATAGGCGACACAGCCTGTTGCGCTCGTGCCAGGGAAAAGGCGGCGCAGAAAAGGAAAAGGAACGCGAGGCGCAAAGGCGAAAAACTCACCACCGCTGTTTAGCAGCCCTTATGCCTCGGTAGGGTCGCGCGCGGCCGTCGCGGAGA
>JBEEHT010000101.1:0-16059 GCA_041167545.1 Verrucomicrobiota bacterium | reverse complement strand
TTTCAACGGAGCCGTCATGACCTTTCTCGCCTTTAATATTCTAAATTCCGGTGTCCCGATTTCGATGGTCCTGGCGAGCGTTGGACTGCTCTTCGCTCTTATCCTGATCAAGACCGTCATTCGCCTCTCGCCGGGGAATGAAAGAATGCGGCAAATCGCGGGCGCGATCGAAGAAGGTGCGAAGGCTTATCTAAAACGGCAGGTCGTCACCATCAGCACGATCGCCGCCGTAATTTTCGTTCTTCTCTTTTTCTTTCAAGGCAACAAATTTACCGCGGTCGGTTTCGTGATCGGTGCTTTCTGCTCGCTCGCCGCCGGCTACATCGGCATGCGCATCGCCGTGCTGGCAAATACGCGCACGGCCCACGCCGCCAGCCAGTCCCGACCCGCGGCCATGCGCGTGGCATTTAACGGTGGCGCGGTCACTGGACTTCTCGTCGTGGGTCTGGCGCTGTTATCGGTCGGCATTTTTTACACGCTGGCGAAGCATTGGATCGGACATGACATGGCGGTGAAAAGCCTGGTCGGTCTCGCGCTCGGCTCGAGTTTGATCAGCGTGTTCGCGCGTCTCGGCGGCGGCATTTACACCAAGGCCGCCGATGTGGGCGCCGATCTTGTGGGGAAGATCGAAAGCAATCTCGAGGAAGATGATCCGCGGAATCCGGCCACGATCGCGGACAACGTCGGCGACAACGTCGGCGATTGTGCCGGCATGGCAGCGGACGTTTTCGAAACGTATGCGGTGAGTTTGATCGGCGCCATTCTGGTGGGCGCGCTCACGCTCGGCACTTATCCGGCCGCGATCGTTTATCCCTTTGTCCTTGGCGGCATTTCCGTGCTCGGGGCGATCATCGGAATCTTGTTCGTGAACATCAGCGGCGGAAAACCGGCGACCGTTTTGATGGGAGCGGTCGGCGCGAGCGCCCTGGTCTCAGCCATCTTGTTCTGGCCCGCGACGCATCTGCTTTTCCCGAGCGCCGTCATGATCGGCGGCCTCGCGCGTTCGGCCAACGATCTCTACCTTGCCTCGCTCGTCGGCCTCCTCATGACCGGCGTCGTCGTCCTGATCACGAATTACTACACCTCGACCCGGTATGCGCCTGTCCGCAAAATTGCCAAGGCATCTGAAACCGGGCACGCCACCAACATCATCGCCGGGCTTGCCATCGGCCAGCACGCCACGGCATTGCCGGTCGGCTTCATCGGCATCGCGATCCTGCTCAGCTTTCACTTTGCCGGTCTTTACGGAATCGCCATCGCCGTCATGAGCATGCTTTCGATGGCGGGAATCATCATCTCGCTCGATGCCTTCGGCCCCATCACCGACAACGCGGGCGGCATCGCCGTCATGAGCAATTTGCCGAAAGAAATCCGCGGTATTACCGACGAGCTCGACGCGGTGGGCAACACCATGAAGGCGGTCACGAAAGGTTATGCGATTGCCTCGGCCGGTCTGGCGGCGCTGGTGCTTTTCGGTTCCTACGTGGAGGAATTGAAAGCGCATTTTTCCGCGGCGGGGAAAGCATATTCGTTCCAATTTTCTCTCACCGAACCGAAAGTGATCATCGGCCTCTTCATTGGCGGATTGTTGCCGTTTGTTTTCACGGCATTCAGCATGGATGCGGTCGGCAAAGCGGCCGGCGCCGTGGTGCGTGAAGTTCGGCGGCAGTTGACGGCGAAGCCCGGAATCCTGCGCGGCGAAGACGTTCCCGAATACGGCACCTGCGTGGATATCGTGACGAAAGCCGCGCTGCGCGAAATGATTGTGCCCGCTTTGTTGCCGGTGGTTTTTGTGCTGGCCGTGGCCATGATCAAGCCGCTTGGGCCGGTTGTTCTCGGAGGCCTGCTCGTCGGCACGATTGTCACCGGCCTCTTCGTCGCGATCGCGATGACTTCGAGCGGCGGCGCGTGGGACAACGCGAAGAAGTATATCGAGGAAGGAAATCTCGGCGGCAAAGGCTCCTTTGCTCACGCCGCGTCGATCACCGGCGACACCGTCGGCGACCCCTACAAGGATACCGCCGGCCCAGCGATCAATCCGATGATCAAAGTCGTGAACATCGTCGCGATCCTGATCATCCCGATTTTCTTTTAGGGCGATTTGTTTCTTGGTGGATCGGGCGCTCCGTCGCCCGATGAGTAATGCCTGCGAAGCGGGGAACGCAAAACATCGCGCGACGGAGCGCGCGATCCACCAAATGAAGCTGCCGCCAAAAATGGCGGCAGCTCCCAAATCGACGATAGCCGAAAGCCTATTCCTTTTTGACCTTCGTTAGTTGCGAATAGACGGCCTGCCATTTGCCATCCTTCTTTTCGAAGCAATCGATGGCGCGATAATCGCCGGAGAATTCCTTGCCGTCATCGGTGCCGCTCATCTTGAGCAGGGTGGTGACACAGGCGGCGTTGTCGCCCATCATCCGGCACTTGAAATCGCTCATCGTCGCAGACTTCATGACGAATTTCTTGTCCGTCACCGATTTGACGTCCTCGGCCTTGGTTGTCGCCGTGCCATCCGACTCAACTATGACGTAATCATCGGCCTCGAGGTTCTTGAGGACAGAGGCGTCGCTCTTCATGTAAGCGTCGAGCCATTGCTGTTCGATCGATTTCAACTCGGCGTCGGCGCCGGCGCCGAATCCAGCCGTCGCGAGACCCGCGACCATAAGTAAGGTGAGTAGAGATGTTTTCATAGGACGGCGATTCTGGTTTGACAGAATAGGCGAGTCAATCCACAACTGTGCCCCCACCCCGTCCTCTTTTCCGGAGCCGGAGTTGCGGGGAAAAATGGACGAACCACGCGATTATCAGCTCGTTTCCGCGGACCAAACGGCGCTCAAGAAGGAGCTCGCCAAACCCGACGCGGGAGCGACTCCGTTCAAAGTCGTCGTCGATCCCGAGATGCGGGTAAAGCTGCGGCGCGCGCTGGTCGAGCTGATCGATTACCACGACGAGGCGCTGGCCGAGCATTTCGCCGAAGGCAAACTGGCGTTGGAATCTTACAAGGAATACATCGAACTTTTCGCGCGCAGTTTGAAGGAGACCATGGAAAGCCGGGAGGGCGTTTCCTATCTGCTGCGCGCGGTCGGATTCGAAGTGCCACCGGAGGAAATCAATCTTCATCCCGACTTGCGTTGGAAACGGGGCAAGCCGGGCGCGTTTGGTTCCAGCCTGCTCTAACGCCAGCCGAAGATAATCCCGCGGCAAAAACGCTTGGTTTCGCGAAAACCGGCTGACAGAATCTCGCGCTAAAGATATGCCGACGGTGTTACTCATCGAAGACGACGTGGAGCAGCGCAGACGCGTGGCGCGTCTCTTCGCCCGCCACGGCTGGGATGTGATCGAGGCGCTGGAGGGCAAGGCCGGGATCGAGCTGGCCTTCGCGAAACGGCCCGACGTGATCGTGTGCGACCTGTTGCTCCCGAAAATAAGCGGGCTCCAGGTTTGCCGCGCCATCCGCGAGAAACTCGATCTGGCGCGAATCATCGTGATCGCCGGCCGGCAATACAACATCGACCGCGAAGCCGTTCTCGAGGCCGGCGGCGACGATTACTTCGTCAAGCCGCTGAAATGGGAAAAGCTGGCCGCCGCAATCAAACGCCCCCGCCGCCGCGCGGGAAAGCTCGTCGGCCGCGAATCCCGCAAGTTGAAGTTTCATCCGCCTTCCACGCGAATAAAATTCTGGGGCGTGCGCGGATCGATCCCGGTGCCCGGCCCGTCCACGATCGGTTACGGCGGCAACACGACCTGCGTAGAGATTCGCACCAACGGTAATATCATCATCCTCGACGCCGGGTCCGGTATTCGTGAGCTGGGACTCGCGCTTCACGAGGAATTTGGCAAGGCCCCGATGAATCTGACGCTGTTGCTCACCCACACCCATTGGGACCACATCCAGGGTCTTCCGTTTTTCCTCCCCGCCTACCAGGCCAAGAACACGATCCGGGTTTTTGGTTTCCAGGGCGCCCGCGACGGGCTCGCCACGATTCTCGCCGCGCAGATGGAATTGCCGTTCTTTCCGGTGAGCTGGAAGAATCTGCCCGGGACAATCAAGGTTCAGGAGCTCAAGAAGATGAAGTTCTCGATCGGCGACGTGCGAGTGCATGCGCGGTTCCTGAATCATCCAGGCGTTTGCGCCGGGTATCGGCTTTTTACCAAGGAGGGCTCGATCGCGTTTCTGCCCGACAATGAGCCGTTCGAGCCGTTGAAATTGAAGCTGGCCGAGCGCGACGGCGTTCATCCGCATCGGGCCCGCGCTCAGGCCGTCGTGCAACGCTCGAAACTCGTCGAGTTCCTCAAGGATACCGACGTGCTCATTCTCGATGCGCAATACACCGACGAAAAATACCAGGAGCACATCGGCTGGGGACACGGGGCCTTGAGCCGCGTCGTCTCTCTCGCGCTCGAGGCCCGGGCCAAGAAATTATTTCTCTTCCATCACGATCCCTCACACAACGATCGGCAGATCGACGAAATGCTGGAGCGGGCGCGTCTGCTGGTGGTGGAAAGCGGCCGCAGCCTCGAAGTGGAAGCCGCGCGCGAAGGCGCCGAAATCTGGTTGAGCGGCGCGGCGCCCGCCCGATAGTGGAGTCCGCTTGCATCGCGAAGCGAGAGCGTCTTAGGTCTTTCGCTCAGCCGTTGATGCCTCGTAGTGTAATGGTAGCACCAGAGATTCTGGATCTCTTTGTCAAGGTTCGAATCCTTGCGAGGCAGCCACGTAAAAGACCTGCGGTCTCACGTGGCCAGGTTCGCATCCGGCTAGCGCGGACTGGATGACGAGAAGTGCTGCGGGACTTTGTCCATCTTGAAACTGTTCCGCACGCCGCTTTCGCGGACAGCCCAGCCTTTTCCCTCCAGGCCCTCGGGTCCTTTGATTTCCTCCCAGCGGCCGTCGCTCTTCAAAACCGATAGCCGCGCGGACCCAAAATACTTCATCTGGGAGCCGCCGGGACCGTCGAGATACGCAAACGAAAGCGCCAGGGTGCCGTCGGCGATTTTGTAAATCAACAAATGCAGCAGGATGGAGTCGGTGAGGCTGATTTCTCCGATGGAGTAATTGCCGGCGATCCGGAATTCATTCGCCCGTTGTAAAGCGACCGAGTCGTACGCGGGATTGAGTGCAGAACGGATGACGCGCGCCCCGGAGAGCTGCGTATGCGACAGCCGCGCGCGCACCACAACCCAATCGTTAATCGGCGAGACGAGCAAACTCTTGTAGAACCAGGGACTGATCGATCTTTGCAGGACTCGCGGAGCAATGGCGTCCGATAAATCCCGGATCGTCCGCCCCCGCACCGGCGCTGCGGCAAAAGTGCTCGCGGGCCAAACGGCGGCGACGATCCCCAACGACAACACGCACAGACATACCCTTGTCATGCTCCCCACCTCCAACTTCGATTGCTTCTCGCTACGGCAAATTTAACGCTCGCCGCACCGGAACTGTCAACCGGCCGTTGACGCGCTGGGTGTGATTTTTCTGCACGCGCGCAATCGCGTCGCTCACCTCACTGGACATGACGCCGTCGATCGGTCCGCAGTAATATCCGCGATTCCGCAAGACAACCTGAAGCGCTCCGACATAAGCCGGATCAGCGAGCAATTCGTGTCGCGACTTGAGATAGTAAGGCCAGCGAAAGATGGAGCGGTGGGCAAAGTCAGTCGGATACAAGGACGGGCTCTGATGCAGGATGCCCCATTCATCCCTCGGAGCGAGCGGATCGGTCGAGTGAAAAAGCGGATGATCGTCCGCGGCCGGAGCGGACGCCGCCACGAAGAGGAATGCAACTGCGAGCAGGCTGAGCCGAAATAGGTTGGTGATCATGATTCGCGATGAATGACGGAGGAAGTTAATCATGTGACCTCGCCCAGAGCGAGCTGAAATCGAGAACGGATCAGGTCTCGCGCGTCCGGGCGTAGCAAAAACAATCACGCGGGATCGACGAGACGTTAGGGTGAAGCGACCATTTTTTTAGAAGTCCTTCCTGGGCAAATCCGCTCTTTTCCAGCACGCGAGCGGACGCGCGGTTCTCGACATCGCAAACAGCCCAGACTCGGAAAATAGATGGAATCGAGAAAGCCCATCCGATTACAACAGCCAGCGCTTCGTTCATTAATCCTTGCCCCCAGAATGGGCGGGCGAGGAGATACCCTAGATTGATCCCCTGTTCTGGCCGAGCGGCGACGCAGCCAACCAGCCTGTCATCATCACGCCGAAAGAGCAGCCAGCAAAACGATTTGCCCGAGCGCCAACCTTCCAGAAAACGGCCAACAGCATCCTCTGCGTCGCTCAAGTCGCGATGCGGCCGCCACATCAGATAGCGCGTCACTTCCGAATCCTGTCCGTAGGCGGCGAAGATGAGCGCGGCGTCTTCCTCCCGAGGTTTTCGCAGGAGTAATCTCTCCGTGGCGAAAGACTCGGGAGCTTTCAGCGGATCAGGTGTCGGGTACGGCATTTGGTCTTCGCGTCTGGAAAAAAGTCTTCAGGAGATTCGCGCAGTCCGCGGCCAGCACGCCACTGGTGATTTCGCAGCGGTGATTCAAGGAAAGCATTTGCACCAGATTCATCGCGCTGCCCGCGGCGCCGCCGCGCGCATCCGCGCAGCCAAAAATCACCCGGCGCATTCGGACATGGACGAGCGCGCCGGCGCACATCGCGCATGGTTCCTTGGTGACGTAGAGATCGCAATTGTTTAACCGCCAGTCGCCGACTGCAGCTTCGGCCTGGGTAATGGCGAGCATCTCCGCATGCGCCGTCGCATCCTTGAGCAGCTCCACCTGATTGAATGCGCGCGCGATGATTCTTCCGTCGCGGACGACGACTGCGCCGACCGGGACCTCCTCTTTTTCAAATGCCTTCGCGGCCAGGCGCAAGGCCTCGCACATTACGAATTTGTCAGATGCGTCGTCGATCAATTGTTTACCATGGAGCGGCGTTTTACAAACCGCCGGTTTCTATGGGTCGGCGTTTTTTAAACCGCCGTTCCTTGATATGCAAGGGGACGCCTAACGAATCGATGCGAATACAGCCATTACGCCTGGATCAGGCGAATTAAATCATAACCATGAAAACGATCTGCGCGCTTCTCGCTATTTGCCTGCTTCCGGTCGCCGCGGCGACCGCTGCCACGGAACAGGAAGTGGTCAATCAGTCCGCTTCTATTCTCCGCCAATTCCGGCGCATGCCGGAAAGAGGCATTCCCGCCAGCGTCATGCGCAACGCCAGGGGGCTCGCCATTCTGACGGTGGTAAAGGTCGGTCTTGGCTTGAGTGG
This sequence comes from Verrucomicrobiota bacterium, assembly GCA_041167545.1. Taxonomy (GTDB): domain Bacteria; phylum Verrucomicrobiota; class Verrucomicrobiia; order Chthoniobacterales; family UBA10450; genus AV80. The sequence continues at coordinate 8,792 of JBEEHT010000101.1, read as the reverse complement.
AAAAGGTGGCCAGGGCGTGGTGGTCGCGCGCACCGGCCATGGCTGGTCGGGCCCATCATTTGTCGGCACGGGCGGCGCCGGCTGGGGTCCGCAGATCGGAGCCGAGATCACAGAGTTCGTCTTTATCCTCAACACGAATGCTGCCGTCCGCGCATTTTCCAAGGATGGCAACGTCACGCTTGGCGCCGATGCGAGCGCAGCCGCCGGGCCGGTTGGTCGCGATGCCCAGGCCGCGATCACTCCGACCGCCGCCGTGTATACCTATAGTCGAAGCAAAGGGCTCTTCGCGGGCGCATCGCTCGAAGGAGCGGTGATCGCGACCCAGAAAACCGGGAATGCTCGCTACTACGGGCGGCCAGTGAGCGCCCGCGCGATCCTCAGCGGGAGCGTTTCCTCTCCAGCAGGGGCGAGCGTTCTTCATTCCGCCTTGGGGCGATAACCGACGCGGGGACAATTTCCTTTACAACCGCGAGTGAACTTCGGCACGTTCAACGACGTGCGGAAGATCGTTGCACTCCTGACGCTGTTCGCCGGCGTCTTCGCGGCTTCAGCTCAGGAGCAGGAAAGCAAACTGGTCAATCGATTGCTGAAACCAAATACTTCGCTGGCAAATTCCGCCCAGGACAAAAAGTTCGTCGCCAACGGCATCTCCGTCGATAAGCAGGTTCCAGCGCGGCGCTTTTATTCGCAGGAAAAATCGCTCACGAAAACTTTCTCAGGCGAACGCGCTTTCTCTCCCAAACAATTTGCCGCGCGTCATTTTCGATCGGGCGACTCCGCGGCAGATCTTTCATCGCGGTCCCAGGTGACTAAAAGCGATACCGTCATACCGACTCGGGCCGCTCCGGTTACTCGTGTCGCTCCGGACAATGGCTCGACGGTTGCGGTCGCCGAGTTCACGAGCAGCCGCCCGTTTCTCGATCGAGGCAAGAGCCAGAAAGCTCTGAACGCGTCCAATCCGCCGCTCACCATCGACCAGGTGCGGGAACTCTTGAACAAGAGCAAGTAGGCTTCGGTCACTGCATTCCTGCGGCATATGCAACCGGACGACGCCCTTTCCATTCTCAAGCAAGGCTCGGCCCAGATCATCAGCGAGGCCGAGCTGCGGCAAAAACTCGCGCTCGGCCGGCCGCTCCGCGTAAAACTCGGCGTCGATCCGACCAGTCCCGATCTCCACCTCGGGCACGCGTTGATCCTCCAGAAGCTGCGGCAATTCCAGGACCTCGGTCACCAGGCGGTATTGATCATCGGCGACTTTACTTCGATGATCGGCGACCCAAGCGGCCGGTCCGTCACTCGACCTCAGCTCACGCGCGAACAAGTGCAGGCAAATGCGGAGACCTACCGGGAGCAAGCGTTCAAAGTGCTCGATCCAGCGCGGACAGAATTGGTCGCCAATGGCGACTGGTTTTCAAAAATGGGCTTCGCGGGAGTGATCCGGCTCAACAGCATGGTGACGTTGCAGCAGATGCTCCAGCGCGAGGATTTCCGGAACCGGATCGACCAAGGGCAGCCGATTCACGCCCACGAGATTCAATATCCCATCATGCAGGGCTGGGACTCGGTCATGGTGCAGGCCGACGTAGAACTCGGCGGCACGGACCAGCTCTTCAACATTCTCGTCGGCCGCGATCTGCAAAAACAGGAAGGCCAGCCGCAGCAGGTCGTCTTCGTTCTGCCGATTTTGGAAGGACTGGATGGAACGAACAAGATGAGCAAGAGCCTCGGAAATTATGTGGGGTTCACGGAACCAGCGGCGGAGATGTTCGGCAAGCTGATGAGCATATCCGACGAGCTAATGGCGCGTTATTATCCGCTCCTTCTCGGTGATCCGCTGGATCCCAAGGTGCATCCTCTCGAGGCAAAAAAGCATCTCGCCTCGGCGATCGTGGAAAAATATCACTCGCGGGAAGCGGCGCAGCGAACTCTCGAAGATTGGAACGCGCGCTTCAGCGAAAAGCGATTGGCCGAGGCCGATCTGCCGGCATTTCATCCGGAGGATTCCGACATCGTTTCGATGGTCGCGTCAGCCTACGCAAAAGCGTTTGCGCTGACGAAATCTCGCGCCGATGTCCGGCGACTGATCGAGCAGGGCAGTATTCAGCTCGACGGCGAGAAACTGCGCAATCCAAAGGCGACTCCCCAATTGAAAGCCGGCCAGGTTCTCCGCCTGGATAAAACGCACGCCGTTCGAATCGCGTAACACCCGTACAAGATAAGAGCACGAGGCCCCCCGACTTCGTGCTCTTTTTCGAAACAGCAGTCCCTCTATGCCGTTGCCGTTTCGAATATCGAAAGCATCGGCGTGCGCTCCACGACAGGCGCCGCGATTCCTTCGAAATGTGCGCGAATGCCTCGCAACTCCGAGGTGACGAATGCATCCACAAAATGAAACCGCCGATCGAGCCAGGCGAACAATTTGTTCTTGATCTCGTAATGCAGCGCCAGCGTGACTTCCGTGCAGTTGGGCCGGATCTCGGTGAATTCCGCCAGGCCCATTACGTCGAGATTCCCGCCGGTCGATTCAAACGCCATTTGATCGGGCGAATCGCTCTCCACCGACAACAAGACCGTCCGAGCCTCAAAGCCCAGCGGTCCGCGAAAACTAAAATCAACCGTCTTCGACGAGGTGACGGTGGCTTTGGTCACCATGACGAATTGCCGCCGATACGATTGAATGCTCGCGAGGCGTGATTTGCACTCTTCGAGCGATTGATTCATGTGCAGGGTTTTTTGTAGCAACATAGGATTAGGTTAGTGCGGTTAATTCGAGCAATGGGTATGCCCGGCAAGTCTCTCCTAGGGAAGCGCTTCTGAGAGGGCAAAAACGTGTAATGATCCGTTACACTTGTGTCGATTTGACGACAATTTTACGGCGTGACAGACACGCCGGAAAGGCCGTCAAGCCGCCCGCGCTTGGCCCGCCTCGACGCTCTTGATCATCGACTGAAAGATCCGGAGGCCATCGACGCTGCCGAGACGCTCTTCACACGCACGATCCGGGTGCGGCATTAACCCAAAGACATTGCCGTCGCGATTGCAGATGCCTGCAATATTCTCGACCGATCCATTCGGATTCGCCGAAGCTTCGACGCGGCCATCCGCCGTCGTGTAGCGAAGAATAATCTGTCGCCGGTCATTGAGTTCCTGCAGCGTTGATTCGTCCGCGAAGAAGCAACCTTCGCCGTGAGCGACGGGCATACGCAAAACTGTTCCCTGGGCGCAACCATGGGTGAAGGCCGAATCAGCGACTTCGACCCGCGTCGTGATCATCTCGCAGACGAAATGCAGAGAACGATTGCGGACCAGCGCTCCAGGCAACAAACCGATTTCGCAAAGAATTTGAAAGCCGTTGCAGATGCCGATCACCGGCTTTCCGTTTCGCGCCTGTTCCACCACGCTCGGCATAATCGGCGAGAAACGCGCGATCGCGCCGCAACGCAGGTAATCGCCGTAGGAAAATCCGCCGGGAAGCACGATGGCGTCGAACCCGTCCAGCGACGTTTTCTTGTGCCAGACATATTCAGCCTGCAGGCCGGCAATCTCGTTCAACGCTGCCAGACAATCCTGATCGCAATTCGAACCGGGGAACTGGATGACGGCAAATCTCATTTGGCCGCTTCCATCGCCTGCACCTCGTAATCTTCGATCACGGGATTGGAAAGCAAATCGCGGCAGAGCCCATGCAGCCGCTTTTCCAGGTCCGGCGCGTTTTCGTCGATCTCGATTTCGAGAAATTTCCCGATGCGAACCGAGCGGACCTCAGGCATCCCGAGGTGTTGCATGGCGTCGCGCACCGCCGCGCCCTGCGGATCGAGCACCGCGGCTTTTGGAATCACCACCACATTCACTTTCATGCCGAAACATCTGGAGTTGGAAGCGATTGGACAAGCGCAATCATCGTACCGGTTTCGGAACCTCTGGAGCCGGCCTGCCCTCAGGCCGGAGGGGATTCGCGGACGACTTCCGTCGGCTTCTTATCTTCGCGTAATCCGAGGAAGACCGGCTGCCGCAACTTCCCGTCACGCGTCCACTCCGCAAATTTCACCTGGCAAACGAAAACGGGATTCACCCAATGGATTTGCCGCATCATCCCGGGAGTAATTCCTTGGACCCATTGCCCTCCTTGTTTCGAAGGCAAATCCGCGAACGGGCAATCGTCCCGTTTTTCCGCATTCAATCGTTTGTGCAGGGAGGCGAGCAGCTTCGTGTTGAAAGCAGTCCCCACTTTGCCCGCAAAAAGAAAACGCTTCTTGTCGAAGTAGCCGACCAGCACTGCGCCAAAATGCTTTCGCGCACCCTGCGGTGGCGTGAATCCGCCGATGACAAACTCCTGCTCGTTCACGCATTTGAGTTTGATCCAGGCGCCGCTGCGCCGGCCCGGCTCGTAGGCTGAGCCGCGCTGTTTGCCGATCACGCCCTCCAGCCCAAGGCGCTTCACTTCGCGAAGCAGCGCGACCGGATCTCCGCCGATCTCGCCGGAAAATCGGATGGAGCCACCCGCATCCTTGCAAAGCGACGAGAGCAGCTCCTTCCTCCGCTCGACCGGCAAACCGATCAGGCTTTTCCCCGCCGCCTGAAGCAGATCGAAAACGTAGTAATAGATCGGCGCCCGGCGGCCTTCCATCTCATGCGCCTGGAGAAGCTGGAAAGACGATCCGCCTTTTTCGTCGAGCGCGACGACTTCGCCGTCGATCATACAATCCTCAATCGGCAGCGCTTTGATGTCGCTCGCCGCCTCCGCAAACCGGGCTGCGAGTTCGTTTTCATTCCGCGAAATCAAACTGACTTTCTCGCCGTTCTTGACCGCGATCAGACGAATTCCATCGAACTTCAATTCGTAAAGCCAATCGCCCGCCGTCGGCGGCGCTTCCAGCAACCTCGGCTTCATTGGCTCAATGAAGCGCGCCTTGCCCGAAGGCAATTTCGCTAGCTCTTTTTCCGGTAACGCCGACGCGCCGCTTTTCCGTCTGCCTTTCTTCGCTTTACTTTTCGGATCGTCTTTTTTTTTAAGCGCCGCTTTGATCCGTGACTTCAAGTTTGGCTTCTTCTCGTCCTCCCGATTCGACTGCCATTCCGCATCCTTTTGCGCCGCGATTTGCGCCATGGTGCGACCGCTCTTGACCGACTCATCGTCGCGCTTCTTCGAGATCGGCTTCACGCTCGTCCCGCTTTTCAAGAGGAGCCATTGCGATTTGCCGCCATCCATTCGCGTCCGGATCAAGGCCCACTCGCCCTTTGCCTTCTCGCCGTCGAGCACAAGATGGAGCCTACCGTCCTTCAGCGCCTTCAGCGGTTCCTCTCCATGGACGTGGTAATTACCCCGGTCCCAAAGCATCACCGTGCCTCCGCCGTACTGCCCCTGCGGAATGATCCCTTCGAAGGTCGCGTATTCGACCGGATGATCTTCGACTTCCACCGCGAGATGTTTTTCGCCCTTCTCCCACGGAAGACCCTTTGGTACCGCCCAGGATTTCAGCACGCCTTCCATCTCAAGCCGAAAATCGTAATGCAATCGGCTGGCATCGTGTTTCTGGATCACGAAGCGGCTGGCGCCTTTCACCAGCTTCGGCAATGGCTTGCCCGCCGGCTCGGCCGTCGCTCCAAAATTCCGTTTCTTTTTGTACTCGGCTAATCCCATCGCGCCTTAACTAGAAACGAAATCGCCACCGCAGTCACGCGGACTGTGGTGGCGATTAACATTTAATGTCGCTGTCGGTTAGCGCCGACCGCCAGATTTCTTCGCGCCGCGCTTTGGCTTCTCGTCCTCTTCCGCTTCGCCTGCTTCAACGTTGATGATCGATTCGGCGAGGCCGGTCAGTTTCTTGTCGGTTTCCGCCTCTTCGTTCAGCGTCCGCTGCAAGAGATCCATCGCGCTGTTTTCACCTAGTAACGAGGCAAAGGTCCGGACGACGCCGTATCCCGCGATCTCGTAATGCTCCACGCGCTGCGCCGCGCCGATGAGAGCGGCATCGAGCACGGAGCCGTCGCCATCTTCGTCGATGATTTCCTTGCCCTCTTCCACCAGGCCCTTCATGGCCTTGCAGGTTTTGCCGGTCGGCTTCTCGCCCAATCCCTTGAAGATCTTTTCCAGGCGATTCACGTGGCCTTCGGTCTGCGCCAGGTGATCCTGAAACGCGCGCTTCAGTTCCGGCGCGGAAGCCTTCTTCGCCATTTTCGGCAGCGCCTTCAGCAACTGGTTCTCCGCGTTATAAAGATCTTTCAACTCGTCGACGTACAAATCCTTCAATGAATCCATTGCCATAATTTATTCTCCTTCGTTTGATGTTTGAAGGGCCGGGAAATCCCTCGGCACCCCGCGCGGTTTCGCATTGAAACCGGCACAAAAAAGAAACGCAGATGCGAAAGCGCCTGCGCGTATTTTTCTAGCGAAAAATGCGAAAGAAAGCGCGCTACGCGGCGGCTTCCTCTTCCGTCACTAGCGCGACCTCAGAACTCAGCGGCTCGCCGACCAGATAACGGGTAAAGCGCCGGATCACGATGTTCTCCCCGAGCTCGGCGATCTTCGTCGCCACCAGCTCTTTCACAGTCTGATCGGGATTCTTGATAAACCCCTGCTCCATGAGGCAAACCGTGCTGTAAAATTTGTCCAACTTTCCTTCGACGATCTTGGAAATCACGTTCTCCGGCTTGCCCTTCACCTGCGCTTCGTAAATGGCTTTCTCGGATTCAATCACCTTCGCCGGCACCTCTTCGCGATTCACATAAAGTGGATGCGCCGCTGCGATATGCAGGGTGATGTCCTTCACGAACTCGCGGAAATTCTCGTTCTTCGCCACGAAGTCCGTCTCGCAATTCACTTCCACCAGAACCCCGACTTTGCCCTGCAGATGAATGTAGGAAGCAACGATGCCTTCCTTCGTCGCCCGCGATGCTTTCTTCCCGGCACTGGCGATTCCTTTTGTCCGCAACGCCGCCTCGGCCTTCTCCAGGTCGCCGCCGGATTCAGCCAGCGCCCGCTTGCAATCCATAATGCCGGCGTTGGTCTTCTCTCTGAGTTGCCTGACGAGGAGAGGAGAAATTTCTGTCTTCGCTTCCATTGGAACTTGGATTTTGGAGCTTCCGGGTTTACGCGGAAACGCCGGCCATCTCCACCTGCTCGCGCACGCGGGCTTCGCCGCTCGCCGAGACAATGGCGTCCACGAGTTTCTGCAACATCACGCGAATCGCGCGGATCGCGTCATCGTTGCCGGCAATCGGATAATCGATGATCTCCGGGTCCGCGTTCGTATCGACGATCGCAACGGTCGGAATTCCCAGGCGCCGCGCTTCGAGCACCGCATTCGCTTCGCGGGTGGTATCGATGACAACCATGGCGTCGGGCAACGCGGCCATCTCAAGAATTCCATCCAGATTGCGCCGGAGCTTGGCCGCTTCACGATTGAGCGCCGCGAGTTCCTGCTTGCCCATTTTCTTGTAGTCGGGGGATTCTTCGATCTGGTCGATATACTTCAGGCGTCCGATGCTTTTCCGGATCGTCGCCAGGTTGGTGAGCGTGCCCCCGAGCCAGCGCTGGTTGACGTAAAACTGTCCGCAGGCCGTCGCTGCTTCCTTCACCGCTTCCTGCGCTTGCTTCTTGCAGCCGACAAACAGGATCTTCCCGCCGCGCTTGGTTACTTCCTGGAGAAACTCGGTGGCGCGATGGAGCTGGCGCGCGGTTTCATCGAGATTGATGATGTAAATCTGGTTCCGTTTCTCGAAAATGTATGGCTTCATCTTCGGGTTCCAACGCTTGGTCTGATGACCAAAATGCACCCCTGCTTCGAGGAGCTCTGGAATTAATTCTATCGGTGTCGCCATAGGTAAATCGGGGCCGCCCGCGACTGCGGGACGGCGGACGAGGAAGATGCGCTAGCGCGCCGGCAAAGGCAAACGGAATATTACCGTTTTTCCCCCGTGGATTCGTTCTCATCGTGCAGATGCTCGGCATATCGCGCCAGCAGCCAGCAGAGATCGGAAAGGCGGTTCAGGTAACGGAGAATTTCGCCATTGGAATTCTCGGTTTCTTTCATCAGCGTGGCCACCCGGCGCTCTGCCCGACGGCAAACGGTCCGCGCCAGATCGAGCGTGGCGGAATCGAGTGTCTTGCCCGGCACGGCCCATCCTTTGAACTTCCCGAGCTTGTTCTTTTCCAAATCGTCCACGACCGACGTGAGCCGGTCGGTCATCGTCGCGGTTGTCAGGTGAAACCCATCCTTTACGTAGCGATCCAAATCTTCCTGAGCGGTGGCGAGTTCGCCCATGACGACGACCAGTTCCTTCTGGGCGGCGAAGATTTGTTCGGTCAGGAATGGATTGTTGGCGTTGACCCTTGCCAGACCGAGCGCGGCGTTCAGTTCGTCCACGCATCCATACGCATCGACCCGGGCATCCGCCTTGGAAACACGGCGCCCATACATCAGCGAGGTCTCGCCAGCGTCACCAGTCTTTGTCGCAATGGACATTTGAAACGTCTTCCCTAAAACGCGAACGACGAATCAGCTCTCGCCAATTCGTCATTCGTCATTCGTCATTCGGAATTCCGCTTTATCCCAGCGCCGGCCGCACTTCCGGCTCGTCCACCAGCGACGTGCCGATTTGTTCGCCGAGCTCGACGAGTTTGATCTCGCGCACCGCCGGGAAGCCTGTGCCCGCCGGAATCAGATGACCCATGATCACGTTTTCCTTGAAGCCACGCAGGCGATCGACCTTGCCGAGCGTCGCCGCTTCGGTAAGCACGCGCGTCGTGTCCTGGAATGAAGCCGCCGAGATGAAGCTGTCGGTTTCGAGCG
>JBEEHT010000100.1:0-45939 GCA_041167545.1 Verrucomicrobiota bacterium | reverse complement strand
GTTTACTTTCATCCCCGATACGACAGTTCCGGTCAACGACGAGGCCGTCGCGCTGCAGATCTTGCGCTTGTGTGACAGTCTCGAAGACGACGATGACGTTCAAAACGTCTATTCCAATTTAGATATTTCTGACGAACTGCTGGCAAAATTGCCGGCCTAGAAACGCGCCGTTAAGACCGGCAGCCTGGCTGCTTCGGCAGCATTGATTGTGATTTATGAGCGAAGAAACCGATAACCAGCCACCTCTGCAAACTGACGCCGGCGCGGACCGACCGCGGCGTCCCCGCAGGAGATTTCCCCGCCGCCATGACAACCGCCAACGAGATTCGCAAGGGCAGGGCCAGCGCGGCGATCTAAACGGGCCAGCCGACCGCGTCGAACAAGAACGATCTAATACCTCGCCGGACGCCGTTCGCACAAACGAAGGCGACCAATCCGTGAGCGGCGACGGCGGTTCTCAAAACGGCGAACTCGAGCGCGAACCGGAATTCGGCGATGGCGTCATTGAGATTTCGGGCAAGGGATTCGGCTTCCTCCGCGATGCGAAACGCAATTTCGTCCAAACTCCGCAGGACATTTTCGTCACGCCGGAGATCGTCCGGCGCTTTGCCTTGCGCGACGGAATGTGGATCCACGGCGAGACCCGCCGGGGAAACCGCGGGCCGCAGCTAACGCGCCTGCTCACCATCAATGAAGACGAGCCGCCGAAATATCAGGGGCTCCGGCCGTTTGAAGAACTGACCACGATCAATCCGAATCGCCGGATCAAGCTCGAGACGGTGCCCGACCGCTACACCACGCGCATCATGGATTTGATGACGCCCCTCGGAATGGGCCAGCGCGGATTGATCGTCGCGCCGCCACGGACCGGCAAGACGACGTTGCTCCACCACATCGCCGACGCGGTTGTGAAAAATCATCCGGAGATGAAGCTCATCATTCTTTTGGTCGACGAGCGGCCTGAAGAGGTGACCGATTTCCGGCGTTCCTGTCCGAAGGCGGAAATCATGGCGAGCTCGAACGACAGCGACATCAAAAGTCACACCCGCATTGCGCAGCTCGCGGTCGAGCGTGCCAAGCGGATGGTGGAAGCGGGCAAGGATGTCTTCATTCTGCTCGACTCGATCACCCGCACGGCCCGCGCATTCAATAACGCGACGGGCGGCGGCGGACGCACCATGAGTGGCGGTATCGATGCGCGCGCCATGGAAATTCCGAGAAAGCTTTTCTCGGCGGCGCGCAATACCGAAGAAGCGGGCTCGCTCACCATCGTGGCGACCGCGCTGATCGATACTGGCAGCCGGATGGACGAGCTGATCTTCCAGGAATTCAAAGGAACGGGCAACATGGAGCTGGTTCTCGATCGCAAGATCAGCGATCAGCGGATTTATCCCGCGGTGGATATTTTCCTTTCCGGCACGCGGCGCGAGGAACTGCTCATGCAGCCTTGGGAGCTGGAGAAGATAAACATGATCCGGCGCGGATTGGCCGGCCATAAACCGGGTGAAGCGATCGAGCGTCTGCTCATGTTCGTGAAAAAATTTCCGACGAACACGCAGATGCTAAAAGAGATTCCCGGTTAGTCCGAACATGGCGGGCGGAGCTCTGCGACGCCGCCCGTGCCAGATGCGGGCTCGCCGGAACTCGCCTCTCCCAAAATGAAACCGCCGCTCCAAGAAGTCGACTGGGAGGTGCTTCCTCCCGAGGAAAAGCGAAAGCGCCAGGGGCTCGATCCTCTTTTCAAATGGCTCGCGCTCATCATGGATGAGTTGGTGCGCGTGCCCGGCACGAAGTTTCGCTTCGGTCTCGATCCATTGATCGGCCTTATCCCCGGCATCGGCGACACGAGCTCCGCCCTTGTCTCGGCCTTCGCCCTGATTCAGGCCGCCCGCGTCGGTGTGCCCAAGATTCTTCTCGGCCGCATGTCGCTGAATATTCTGATCAACGAGATCATCGGGATTGTGCCCGTCGCCGGCGACGCGTTTTCTTTCTGGTTCAAATCAAATGCGCGCAATTATCAAATCATCAAGGATCACATCGCCACGCCCGGTGTTACCCGGCGCAGCGATTGGATTTTTGTGATCGCGGTCCTGGCAATTCTTTTCGCGGTCGTTTGCCTCGGCTTGCTGGTCAGTTTTCTCGTGCTGCGCGAATTCGCGAAGCTCCTCGCCAGTCACTAACGCCCGGCTCTTCTGTAGCCGCTTCGCTGTGCGAAGCGTGAGAGATAACGGCGCTGCAGAAACGCTTCGCACAGCGAAGCGGCTACGGAAGAGCGAGTTCACCGAAAATAGCGCGAATAGATTGCGTGAATGCCTGTCCGCGCCTCGCGATAACGTTGGGCAAATGAATCGAGGCCATCCATTCCGACGCGAAGAGCCAGCTTGCGCTGTTCATTCTCATCCGCAGGCAAGCTCGACACGCTTTTATTTTCCCAGCGTCGCAGGGTCGATTCGATCGTGCGCAGATGCGCATAATTTTCCGCGAGCGTAACCGCATCCACCTCGTCCATTATTTTTTTCGACGCGAGATCGTTCAAAGCGCCGGCCATCTGCGGATTCCAGACATCGGCGCGCATCTGGAGCGCCTGCACCAGGAACTCCGCCTCGATCAGGCCGCCGGTCCCAGTCTTGAAATCGAGCTCATCCGACGCGCTGGCGCGATCGCGGCGAATGCGTTGCAGCATGGCGTCGATTTGCGGAAACAGATCATCGCGCTGGCCGGCCTTGCGCCAGACTCGTTGGGCGAGAGCGATAAACTCGTGTTGAAGGGGGCCGGCCAAGGGACGTGCGCGGGTGAGCGCCTGCACTTCCCAGAGCTGGGCCCGCGTCTGGTAGTAGGCTTCGTAGGCGGTGAGCGAAGACGCGAGAATTCCTTTCTCGCCGTCGGGACGCAGGCGCGCGTCGAGCGTCCAGATGCTTCCCTCCGCGGTCGGCTGCGCCATCGCCACCATGAGGTGTTGCGCGGCGCGCACATCTTCGCCCACGAAAACAACATCGAGATCGGCTCCGTAACCGATTTCGCCGCCGCCAAATTTCCCCAGCGCAATAATGCTGAGGTCGCTCTCACTCCCGCGCAAACGGTTCACAAAAATCAGACACGCCTCCGCCAGCGACGAATGCTCGGCAAGAACGGAAGCGAGGTCCGCGAGGCCGAGAACGTCCCGCAAAAAAATCCGCAGGAGCTGCGTCTGTCGATAAACGCGGAGCAGATCGAGCGACGCCGGCGTTACCTTTAAAGCGTCGAGTCGCTTCAAATGCTGCATCACCGACGGAGCCTCCCGATCGAGCACCCCGTCCCGGGTAATCTCCTCAAGGAGTTGCGGCCGCCGAATCAGCAGATCGCCGGCGTACCGGCTGGCGTCGAACGTTTTCACGAGCAGCTCGAGCAGCTTCGGATTCACCACGAGCAGCTCGAAAAGCATACTGCGCAAGCCATACGCTTCCACAAACCTAACGAATTGATTGAGGGTCGCATCGGGATCGACAACTCTCGCCAGCCATTGAAACAAAAGTGGCCGCAAATTGCGCAACACCTGGCGGGTCCGCGGCGCCACATGAAAACCACCGGTACCCTTGGCCAGGTCCGCGATCGATTTCGTTGCTGTTTTTTCATCGCGAAAAATCTGCAGATCTTCGACCGGCGATTTAGGGTCGGTGGGCCGCTCGGAAATGATCCTTCGGAAAACTGTGCGAACCGCCTTGGTGTGACTGCGCAGCTCCGCGATAAAATCTTTCGCCGAAGAAAAACCGAGACTTTGCGACAGTCGGCGAAGTTCGTCGCCGTTTTCGGGAATCGTGTGGGTTTGTTGTTCCGCCTCGATCTGCAAGCGATGCTCGACCCGCCGGAGAAAGCGATAGGCGTTTTCCAGTGCACGAGCTTCTTCGCGCGCCAGGAGTTCCAAGTCCGCGAGCACCGGCATTGCCTTTAGCGTGCTGGTTTCCTGCAGGAAAGCATGCCGGGAGCCATGCAAAAGTTGCAGCGCCTGCACCACAAACTCGACCTCGCGAATCCCGCCGGCCCCGAGTTTGACGTCTCTCTCCAGGTTCTCGTAGCCGACGACATCGCGTTCGATCCGCCGTTTGATCGCCGCAATCTCATCGAGCACATCCCGCGTCGGGCTCCTCGGAAAAATAAACGGCTGATGCTGGCGGAGAAATTCGTAGGCGAGCTCGCGGCTGCCGGCCACGCCGCGCGCTTTGATTAACGCGAGCCGCTCCCAGGTCTCGCCGAATCCCGCGTAATAATTTTCCATGCTCTCGAGCGAGCGTGCGAGCGGCCCCGCCTTCCCTTCCGGTCGCAACCGAAGATCGATCCGGAAAAGCGCGCCATCCGGATCGGAAGCGGCGAAGGTCTCGATGATTTTCGCGCCGAGCTGGTTGAACCACTCATGGTAAGTGAGGTTGACAGAAATCTGTCCCTCCTCGCCGTAGAGGAAGATGACGTCGATATCGGAACTGTGATTGAGCTCGCGGCCGCCCAGTTTTCCCAAGCCGAGAATGGCGAACGGCGTGTCGGGACCTCCGCGCCGGCTGCGCAGCTCGGAATCCCAATACGTGTAAACTTCGCGCAGGCAGATTTCCGCCAGTTGGGAAAGCTCCAGCGTGGTTTCCTCCAGCGTGGCGGCTTCGGCAACTTCGCGTAAGGCAATCCGCAGCATTTCTCTCCCTTTCCAAAACCGCAGCGCGCGGAAGTTGCCCGAGAAAGTTGAGTCCGCGGCGGCTCTCCGCAGGTTGGCGAGCATTCCGGCCGAGCTGCGCGGCTGCGAACAAATCTCCGGCTGCGCAAGCCAAAGAAGAATGTCCGGATGCCGCACCAACCGAGCGGCGCAGATGCTCGAGACTGAAATCAGATGGAGAAGTGACGCCTCGCCGAGAGGAAAAGCGGCGATCAATTCGGGAAGTCTTGGTGCGTCCAAGGGCCAGCCGGCGACGATGCGCTCAAGGGTGTTTTGGACCTGCGCGGGGTTAAGCGTGCCCGCCGACTTCTTCTTGATCCAATCCGTTGAGTTCATCGGCGCGAAGCGGGCATGGGTAGAGAAAAAGGCGGAACGTCCAACGTCCAACGTCCAACGCTCAACGTCCAATTAGGAAAAGACACGGCACAACTCTCCTTCAGTTGGACGTTGGACGTTTCTCTCGCGAGAAAAGGCCTGACGGGTACTGACCGCGCGATTCCGGAGCTTATGCTTTCTCCGCGATCTTCTCTCGTGCTTTCGCCAGCAAACGCCGTTCGCTGCGCGTGAGACTGTCGATGCCTTCGCGAGAAATTTTATCGAGAAGCGGATCGACTTCTTCAGCGATGAATTGCTCGGCGCTCATCATCCGATGGCGTTCGGCGTCAGATCGGCGTTGGCGCAGCGCACGCTGCAGAATCGAAGGGCGACCGAAACCGAGAAGATGCGCGTAGAGCCAGCCTCCGAGGCAACCGCCCAGATACGCGCTGTGCGCGACCGCGCCGGTGCGATCGAACACGATCCCGAGCACCGCGATGACAAATGCGCCGTAGGCCAGATGCTTTGCTTTCAGGCGGATGGGCAGCAAAAAGAACATCATCGAGGTCAATTCCAGCTCCGGAAGAATTGCGGCGTATGCGACCAGCACGGCCGCCACGCCGCCGGAAGCCCCGAGCAAAACCGACGTAGCGGGCATGAGAAACAAATGGCCGAGCTCTCCGGCGGCTGTGCCCGTGAGATAGAGGAAAAGAAAATGGCGCTGCCCGACGATCGATTCCACGTCGCGGCCGAGCAGATACAAAAGGAACATGTTGCCGAGCAGATGCCACGGGCCGTCGTGCAGGAAAGCCGCGGTGATGAATTGCCAACCGTAGGCTGTGCGAAGGCCGCGATCGCTCAACGCCAGATATTCACGGACGAAGCCAGGCTGATAGGCATCGAGAAAAAGTTGGGTAACGAAGACCGCGAGATTGAGCCCGATGAGCCCGAGCAGAACAACGCGCGGCTGCTGCGTCCAGCGCCGGGTAGTGGGCGAAGGCTTTCGGCCGGACAGGCGCATGAAATGAGCGTATCGCAGCGAAAATTACTTGTCGATGAATTACAGCGGCGCGAGCACGCGCAAACCGGCGCTGCGAATCTTGAATTCGACGGGGCAATTCCCGATGAGTTCGCCATCGACTTCCACCGGCACGCTTTCGTCGCTGCTCACGCGCAGCCGGTCCGTTTGGAAATACTCCACTTCCGGCGAGGTGATTTGCGAGGTGAAAACCACGTTCTGGAGGTAGCGGATCATATCGAGATAATTGAGCCGCTTGAAAACGATCACGTCCAGCAGGCCATCATCGAGCGTGGCTTGTTTGAAAAACGGGAGCCGGCCGCCGTAAAGCCGCCCGTTGCCGACAAGGACGAACGAGCCTTCTTCGGTCACCGCGTTTTCCGATTCGATGCGCAAAAGCGGCGGCGGCCGCGAAGAAATCTGCGCCGCGGAGATGAGATAACTGAGCGGTCCGAAATTTCGTTTGAAGGCGCGGCTGGTTTCCTTGACGGCCTGAGCATCGAGGCCGACGCCGGCCAGTTGGACGAAATGTTTGCCGTTGGCGCTGGCGAGATCCACCGGCCGCGTCCGGTTTTCCTGGATGATCTGCCAGCACCGGGAGAGATCGTTGGCCGGCAAGCCGAGTTCGGTGGCGAAGACATTCATGGTTCCGAGAGGCAGCAGACCGAGAGAAACATTCTTGCCCGCGATGCCGTTGACGATTTCGTTGACGGTTCCATCGCCACCGGCCGCGACGATTTTCTCGTAGCCTTCCTCGGCGGCATGCCGGGCCAGGACTTCGGCTTCGCCGGAATGCGAAGTCGCGCACAGGATCGCGCCGCGTGCGATTGAATCCACCCGCGCCCGCACCTTGTGGGCCCGCGCCCCGCGCGCATTGGGATTGAATATGACGACGGTATCTTTCACGGCGCGAGAAGCGGTCCTGGCTTTGGTCTTTTCTTCAAACTGAGGCGGCGTAACCTTCCGGCGTGAAAAAACTCAACCGCGTTCTGCTCATCGCGCTCGGCGCGATCGTGGGCGTGGCGGTCCTCATTTTGATTGGGGTGAACATCTATGTGCAGTCGCAAGGGACACAAGCCCGGATTCAGCAGGAACTCAGCCAGCGCCTCGGAACCACTTTGCATATCCGGCGCATCAGCGTCACGCCCTGGGCAGGATTGAAATTGAGCGGCATCACGATCCCGCAAACCCAGCCCGGCGTTTCCACCGACTTCCTGAGGGCGAAAACCTTCCGGCTTCGCATTCGCTTTTCGTCTCTCTTTTCCCAGCGCCTCGTCATTAAGGAAATTTCGTTGATCGATCCGGACATCGTTTGGGCGCAGAACTCGGATGGCAAATGGCGTTTGCCTTCCAGCGAGACGGCGCAACCGCCCATCCCGCCAAAGATCGAACCGCCAACTCCGCCGGCCTCGCCCGTGAAAGTGGAGCAGCCGGTTGCAGTCGAAACGAAAAAAACCGAAGCGCCGCCACTGAATCCTGCGCCCGAACCCGCGCTGCCGGACGAACCAGCGCAGACGGGTCCGTTCCGGCCGGAGATCGAGCGCGTGAATTTGGTGAACGGTCGTTTTCGTTTTCTCGACGAGAAACTGAAAAGCGTGGCGACGTTCGAGGAAGTCGGCTTTCGTTCAAACTTCCGCACCGCAACCGATCTGCGCGGAAACATCACCATCGGCAAGACCTCCTTACGCGATCGATTTTTCCTTCAGCAACTTCAATCGCCTCTGCACTATGCGCCGGACGAGCTCAACTTTTCTCAAATCACGGCACGGGCGGGCGGCGGCGAGATCGCCGGCCAGTTCACTCTCCTGCCGCAAACGGAAAATTCTCCCTTCACCGTCAGCGTTAAATTTCACGATGTTCAGGCGGACCGCATTGTGACGGACGCGGGCGGTGCCGCCGGAATGATCACCGGCCGGCTCGAAGGTTATCTCGATGCCAGCGGCACGACCGCCGATCCGGACGCGCTCGCCGGCGCGGGAGAGATTTTTCTGCGCGACGGCCATGTCCAACAATACAGCCTGCTGGTTGCGCTCGGGCAGTTGCTGCAGATCGAAGAGCTGCGCCAATTGCAGCTCGATCAGGCCCAGATCAAATATCACATCAACCCAGGCGTGGTGACGATCGATGAATTAATTTTTCGCTCGAAGAACATTCGGCTCTCCGCGGTCGGCACGGTGTCGTTCGATGGCAATCTTCATCTCGAATCGCAACTGGCCGTGAACGATAAAATGCGCAGTCAGCTCTTTCGCGCCATCCGCGATAACTTTAAGCCGATCGAGGAGCCGGGATATTCCGGAGTCGATTTTCAGATTAGCGGAACGGTCGGCCGGCCGAAGACCAACTTGATGGACAAACTCATCGGGCGCGACCTGAAGGACCTGAGCAGCGTGATTACCGGTTTGATGGGCGGCGGAAAATCCGAGAAGAAAAAGAAAAAAGCAGCGGAAGATGCCGCCACGCCTGCTCCGGCGGAAACTGCACCGCCCGCATCGCCTTCGCCTGCGGGTGCCTCGCCCACGCCGAACGCAACGCCATGAGAGTGATCGCGGGCTCGGTTGGCGGGATTCGGCTCGATGTTCCAAAGACCGATGTGCGCCCGACGATGGACCGCGTAAAAGGCGCGATCTTTTCCAGTCTCGGCGAGGAGGTAATCGGCGCGCGCGTTCTCGATTTGTTTGCCGGCACGGGCGGATTGGGAATCGAAGCGCTCAGCCGCGGCGCCGCTTCCGCTTTGTTCGTGGAAGAAAACTCTGCGGCGGTCGCGGCGATTGAGCGCAATCTGGCGCGGACGAAATTGGAAGGGCGAATTCGCAAGCAGGATGTCTTTTCTTTTCTGCGCTCGTCGCAAACACGGGACGCGTTCCGGATCATCTTTGCCGATCCGCCCTACGAAAAAACAAAGTCGGGCGGCGAATTCACTCGCCTGCTCCTGGAAGACGATCAGCTCGCGGAGATCCTTGAGCCGTCCGGGATTTTTGTCCTCGAGAAACGTCCCGCGGAACAGATGCCGTCGATGCCGTGGTGGAAGATCACGCGGGCGAGGAAGTACGGAGCGACCGAGGTGTTGTTCCTGCAACGGAGCGGCGTTCGCGCCGTGGCGCGCGCGCGTTGAATGATCAGGCTCTTCTACAATCTACTCTACCCGATCGGCCTCCTCTTTTTTCTCCCCGGGCAAATCTCGAAACTGCTTCGGCGCGGAAATTACCGGCATAAATTTGGACAACGTTTCGGCTTTTACGATCGGGAGGTGCGCGAGCGGCTTGCGTCGCATCGCTGTACCTGGATTCACGCCGTCAGCGTTGGCGAAGTGGCGATTGCACTGAAGCTGGCGGCAAAACTCCGGGAATTGGACCCGGATTTTTTTTGTGTCCTGACGACAACGACGACCACGGGTTTTCACGTGGCAACGTCAGAAGCAGGGGATGGAATGGAGGTGCTTTATAGCCCGCTCGATTTCTGGCCGATCATGCGCCGCGCGTTTGCCGTCATCCGACCGGTGCGCGTGGTCCTGGTTGAGGCGGAGGTCTGGCCGAACATGACCGCGGAAGCGAGCGGCCGCGGTATTCCGATCGCGCTGGTTAACGCGCGTTTATCCAAACGATCGGAAGAGCGTTTTCGCCGTTTCCTTTTTCTGATCGCGCCCACGTTTCGCTCTCTCGATCTCGTCTGCGTTCAAGAAGCCGAGGACATTTCTCGATGGACCGCGCTTGGCGTCGCGCCGGAGCGCATTCGGAAAGTGGGAAGCATCAAATACGACCCGGCGGAGATACGATTGAATCCCGATCTTCCGATGCAGGTCTTGCGCGCTTTCGGGATCGATGCCGATCGCCCGATTCTTTTCGGCGGAAGCACGCACGCCGGTGAAGAAGAAATCCTTGCCGAAATTTTCCAACGGCTCTGGGTGGATTTCCCCGCCTTTACTCTGATCATCGCTCCGCGCCACGTGGAGCGAGTCGCGCAGATTCGGACCCAGCTTGAACGGCTGGGCCTGAAGGTGGAATTGCGCAGCGAAGCCGACACCGCCGCAGGCACGCCGCCCGATTGTCTCCTCCTGGATAGCACGGGCGAGCTCCGAAATTGGTATGCCGTTGCGACGATTGTTTTCGTCGGGAAAAGTCTCACGGCCCGCGGCGGTCAAAATCCGGTCGAGCCGATTTTCGCCGGCAAGCCGGTGCTTTTCGGCCCGCACATGGAAAACTTTTCCGCGCTCGCGCAGGCGCTGGTCGCCAACAAGGCCGCGGTGCAGGTGCGCGATCCAAATTCACTCCACGAGCAGATTGCGTGGTTGCTGCGCGATCGCACGGCGGCATTGCGATTGGTTGCAAACGCTCAGGCTGTTCTGGCCGCGCATGGCGGCGCCACCGCTCGCACCGCAGCGCTCGTGCTCAACCTGAAACCGGCTAGGGCCAGATCGAATTGAGAAGCGCGGCCAGCCGATAGCCTCCCCAGGCAACTCGTTGGCGGGCAACCTTCAGGCCTTTGCTCTTATAGGCGGCGCTCGGTTCCATCCCGTTGCTGACGCCATTGTGAGCAACGCTTTTTGCGAGACTAAAACTTTCGTTTGCCCACGCCGGAAAGTTAAACGGATCATTCAGTTTCAAAGCCGGATCAGTGGCCGGATTTTCGTTCCTCGCCAAAGCCGCCGCGGGAGGAATCTTGTTGAGCGGCGGAGGCAGCCATTGAGGAGGCGGTCCGCCTTTCGGGAAGCTTTCCAGGCCGCCGTCCCAGTAGCTGTGCAGATTGAGGCTTCGCAGATTCCCGTTCGGGTCGGTGATCTTGATTGTCACCAGATTTCCGCCGTGATCTCCGCCGGGCAAAGCGCTGCTGATTCTGTCGGTGCAATGCAGTGGCTGATGAATATCGCCCACAAAGTGAATGATCAGCCGCAACGCCTGGGCCCTCGCGTTCTGATCGGTGCTCGTCTTGAGTATTTTCACATTGTCGCGGAGAGCGGTCACGATGTTGGGCGCCAGGATGGCTGGCAAAGGCGTTCCGTCGGTGGAGAACGGTTTGTCGATGAAGTGAAGCGGCTCAAAGGATTTGAAGGCAGGAATTGATCTGAGGTCGTCGGCCCAGTGCGCGGCGTTGACGAAATCTTTGCTCTTTGCTGAGACCGCGGCTGGATTAATCGGGATGGCCAGCAGCATTTTCGCTTGCGCTTTTGCTCTCGGGTTGAGCCGGTCGAATGCGATTTGGGCCGTCATCATGTGGCCGCCGGGTCCCCAGCCAAGGGAGAGTGAGGGTACGCAGACGGTAAGAAACACGACACCGAAGGCGATGACGTTGCGGAATACGCGGCGGGGATTTTTGTTTTTCAGGGGGTTTTCTCCTTCGAGAGTGGATTGTCCAGCGGTTAAATGGACATCCGCTGTTTATCAAGACCGCTCTGCCTGGGCAACAAGAAACCGCAGTTCCTTGCAGCAACAAATCGCCTGGCCAACGCTCAAGCCGTGCTGACCAGACACAACGGCGCCACGACGCGCACCGTGGAATTCCTCCTAAAATTAACGCACGCCGAAGGCTGAAATTTTGGTATTGCATTAAAATAGCGGAGCGACAAACTCGCTTTACCCCTATTCCCCGGAGATCTCCCCTTTGAGCTCAAACCCCAAAACAGAAAAAAGTTCTCATCGCCGCCAATCTTTGAGCTGGCGGATCTTTAATCGCTTTTTCACTTCTCGGGATCGCCGCTTCCCCTGGCATAAGTGGCGTCCGCGTATCGGCGTCCTCGGTCTTCTCGCTTTCCGCAATATTTTGCGCGAGCGAAATCTGCACGACACGTCCGATCTCGCGTCTCGGCCAAATCCCGGCCCGTGCCCTCCGGAAGACCTAATCTCGCGCCGATCGGACGGAAGATATAATGACCTCGATTTTCCGGAGATGGGAGCGACGGATCAACGCTTCGGTCGAAATGTGCCGAGAGAGCACACGTTCCCGGAAGCGGAGCCGGGGCTGTTGGAACCAAGTCCGCGCGAGATCAGCCGTCGCGTTATGGCCCGGGACGCTTTCATTCCCGCGCGGACCCTTAATCTTCTTGCCGGCGCCTGGATTCAATTTCAGACGCACGACTGGTTTAGTCACGGAGAAGTACGCCGGGATCAGACGTTCAAGATCAAGCTCGATCCCGAGGATCCAATGGTGACGGAAACGGGTTCCGATACAATGGAAATCCCCCGCTCGGCTCTCGACCCCAATCCCGATTCAGACTCGGCTCAGCCGCCGACTTACATCAATACCGTCTCCCATTGGTGGGACGCGTCGGCGATTTATGGAAGTAAGGAGGCGACCACAGACAGCCTGCGGCGATTTAACAAGACGGACAAGGATCCGCTGCAAGACGGGAAGCTCTATCTTTTTCATGGAGCGCTCCCGCTCGACCCCGAGGGTCTTCCGGGCTCGGATGATACAAAGCGGAGGGTGCGCACCGGCCATCTCGATAACTGGTGGCTGGGGATGGCTCTATTGCATACCCTTTTTGCTCGCGAACATAATTCGGTCTGCGACCGACTGCGGCAAGAGTATGCGGATTGGTCGAGCGATCAGATTTTTGAAAAAGCGCGCCTGATCGTTTCCGCTTTGACCGCCAAAATTCATACCGTCGAGTGGACACCGGGCATTCTTGGTCATCCTGCGCTGCAGATCGCGATGAACGCAAACTGGTGGGGCTTGGCCACGGAGAAAGTGACCAGGCTTCTGGGACGTTTAAGCGAGAGCGAGGCCGTCAGTGGCATTCCAGGCTCGCCTGTGGACCATCACGGAGTGCCCTTTGCACTCACGGAGGAATTTGTGACCGTCTATCGATTGCATCCTCTGATTCCGGATGGACTCGCTGTCCGTTCCCTCTCTACGGGGGAATCACTCAAAGAATTTAGCATGCCCGATATGTCTTTCGACAAGGCCCAATCGGTCGTGAACCACCCCCTACCTGAAGGAAGCATAACGAATCCAGGCGAGAAGAAGATCACAATCGAGGATGTGTTCTATTCGTTCGGCATCTCTCATCCCGGTGCGATCACACTGCACAACTACCCGCAGTTTCTCCGGGACCTGACTGTTCCACCCCATCCCGCGCAAGACGGAAGCATGGTGCCGGAACGCAAGCTCGATCTCGCTGCGACTGACATCATGCGCGACCGCGAACGGGGCGTGCCACGCTACAATAAGTTTCGGGAATTGTTGAATATGAAGCCGCTGCGGTCGTTTGACGAGTTGACCAGTAACAAGATCTGGGCGGACGAGTTGCGCGACCTTTATAAGGGAGACATCAACCGCGTGGACACTGTCGTGGGCATGTTTGCAGAAGATTTGCCAGCGGGTTTCGGGTTCAGCGACACCGCATTCCGGGTGTTTATTCTAATGGCATCCAGGCGGCTGAAGAGCGACCGTTTTTTTACTAACGACTGGACGTCAAAAGTGTACACACAGGTGGGCATGGACTGGATTAACTCCAATGACATGTCGACCGTCTTGCTTAGACATTATCCGGATTTGGCCCCAGCCCTGCACGGCGTAAAGAACGCTTTCGCTCCCTGGAAGGCCGTCATGTAGTCAAGGAGTCCCAGAGATCGTCTCCCCCGGAAAGAAACGCCATGGCCGCAGCTATCCCCACTGTCTCAGCGCGCGATAGCCTCGCTTTCAACCTTGGTCACATCCTCCCTTATTATCTCCGCGGCATTTTCACTAAGAACAAGTTTTGGACATCGTTTTGGAACAAGGTCCATCGAGACCCACTCGCGGTGAATTTTATTCGGCGGCTCCGCCGGAAATACAAGAGCGACTACTTCTACATTTCCTTGATGCGAAACAAGTCGCTCGTAGTGCTTGACCCTGCGGGAATCAAGGAAGTGCTCGATCACTCGCCCATGCCTTATGCGGCCGATCCCAAACTGAAGCGGGATGGAATGTCCCACTTTCAACCGAATGCTTTGACTATTTCACGCAACCCGGAATGGAAGGAGCGGCGTCAATTCACCGAAGCAGTACTCGCCTCCAGCGAGCGCATCCATCCGCAGGCCGCTGAGTTCCTCAGCGCGATTGATCAGGCGACGGAATGCTTGATCGGCAACGCAGACCAATACCTTGTGTGGGATGACTTCGATCATTTGTTCAAACGGATTACGCTGGAGGTCATCTTCGGTCATGAAGCGCGGGACGATGCCGCGATGACGGATCGCCTTACTTCGATGATGCGGGAGAGCAACCGCGTCTTCGCCCTTGGCAAATCGAAGAAGTTCGATGCGTTCTACCAGAGAATCCGCCATTACCTGGAGTCAGCGGAGCAGGGCAGCCTTACCGCCCGGTGCAAACACGCTCCTTCCACAGCCGAGACGAAGGTCGAAAACCAGGTACCGCACTGGATGTTCGCGATGATGGAAACACTGGCGACGAATACCATGCGAACCCTGGCGCTGATTGTTTCCTATCCCAGGGTTGAAGAACGCGTCCGACAGGAGATTCAGAAAAATGGCACGCAGAGTCCGGAAGGCATCGATGAGCTGAGTTACCTCGAAGGCTGCGTCCAGGAAGTGATGCGGCTTTGGCCGACGACGCCGATGCTGACGCGGCAAACCGTGCAAGAGAGTGTGCTCGCTGGGAATACTATCCCGAGCGGAACTCAGATAGTTATCCTAAATGGTTTCAATCACCGCGATTGGGAGACGGATCCTGATATCGGCAATTTCCGTCCCGAATTCTGGCTCGATAAGCCTGTCGACTACCGGTTTAACCACCTTAGCAACGGCACTCAGGTATGCGCCGGAAAAAATCTCGCGCTCTTTATCGCCAAAGCAGTCATCGCCAGCCTGCTTCTGCGGGGGCGCTACCGCCTGCGAAAGCCCAAGTTGGACCCCGGCGAGCCACTGCCATTCCAATACGATGATTTCGCCACACGCCTCGAGTACTTCCGACCGTTCCAAACGCCATGAACGACGATCCCATTTTTAAACCGCTCCATTTTCGGAACCTCACCGTAAAAAACCGGATCTTCCGGTCGAGCATCTCGGGAAAGTTCGACAACTACGATGGCTCAGGCCCGACTCAGGCGCGGATCAATTGGGAGGAAAAATTCGCCCGCGGTGGTGTCGGGGCCATCATCACCTCATATGTTCCTATTGCTGCCCGAGGACGCATTTTGACGAACTACGCCATGATCGATCGCGACGAGCGTATCCCGGACTGGGCCAGGTTGATCGAGCAAATTCACAAGAAGGAATATGAGGACTGCAAATTCATTATCCAGCTGAGCAACTCCGGCCGGCAACGGGACGAGGAGGGCATCGATAACCACCTGCAACGGGTTGCCCGAGGAAAAAAGGCCCTAAGTTCGACCAGCCGCCGCGAACCGATCCATGGCTTCCCCTGTCAGGCGATGACCCTCGAGGATATCCGAGAGATGGTTGGATTCTTCGGCGACGGCGCACGCCGAGCGAGAGCCGCCGGCGCGGACGGAGTGGAGACCCATAGCGCCAATGGCTATCTCTTCACTCAGTTTCTTAGCTCTGGGATCAACGACCGGCGCGACCAATACGGTGGACCGCTGGTCAACCGCGCACGTTTTCTCATGGAAGTTATCCGCGCAATCCGCGCCAAGGTCGGCAATGATTTTCATTTCCAGGTTAAGATTAGCGGGGCGGACCGCAACAATGCTGTGCTGCCTTGGGAAAAACCGGGCAATGTGATTGAAGACTCGATTCAAGTCTGCAAATGGGCGGAGAACCCTGTCGAATGGGCCACCACGGCCAATGAAGAGGCGCGAAAAGTGGGGCGCTCTTTGCTTGAAGACATCGGCGAATGGCAAAAAGTACAGGGCGCTGATGCCATCCATGTTTCCAGCGGCAGCATGTTTCCGCATCCGCTCAATCCTCCGGGGGAAATGCCTATCGAGGACCTCGCGCGGACTTATGAGTCTGTGGTCTCGACAGGAGAACTGACCTTCCGGAACATGGTCCTGTTTCATTTTGCCGCAGGCCGCTGGCTCTTTAGAACAGCCTGGGATCGCATCAAAAAGTGCAACCCAGGCTACCGGCTCGATGGAGTGCCCGAGGCCTCGACAACAATCACGCCGGGCGACATGCAAGAGCGGCTTCGCGCTTACCAAGGCGTGAGCCTTGGCGATGCCCGTCGGATCAAGGAAGCTGTCCAGATTCCAGTCCTTTGCACGGGCGGTTTTCAGCAGGCCTCTTACATCCGCAAAGCAATCACCGACGGCTTCTGCGACGGTGTGGCCATCGCCCGTCCGCTCATAGCCAACAACGATTTAGTAAAACAGTTTGGTCAGGGCGCGGATCTGCCTCCGCGACCTTGCACCTATTGTAACCGCTGCCTGGTGCATGCTCCCAAAGACCCCCTCGGCTGCTACGAAGTGTCGCGCTACAACGGCGACTACGAAAGAATGATCGAGAGGATCATGTCGGTATATTCCGGAAGCGAAATAACAAACTAGCCTCTCTATTTTAACAACCCTCATCCACCTTTAACCTTTCAAGGAGCTTATCATGAACAAGACACCTGCAACCGCCGCATTTCGGCTTAGAGACGGGATAATTGCTTCAAAAGCAGGAGCGATTCGTGCGGTAGTTATTGTTCTCCTTGTCCTGATTGTAATTGGAGCTGTCGGCTTTTATGCCCTGAAGTCGTATCTACTCGCCACCACACCGATTGATTACGCGGACATCACGGAGCAATGGAAGTACGGCTCAATCGGAAGCGACGTAGAGGGACTTCCCTTCAAGATTTGGAGGGTCCTACCCGACGTGTTCGGCGACAAGCTTCCCGGCAAGGGCTATGAATCGATCGGTTTGATTTTTGAATCGGGTCGGGAAACACCCATCGGAGTTTCGATGCGGAACGGGGCTATTCCGCTGGTCGGCTTGAACTGCGCCGTCTGTCACACTGGAACCGTGCGTGAAAGCAGTGATAAGGCGCCGTTGGTCCTTCCAGCTATGCCCAGCCACCAGTTGAACCTGGGGGAATACTTTAATTTTCTCTTTGCTTGCGCCGGGGACCCGCGCTTCACCTCGGACAACCTATTAGCGGCGATGGAGAAGAAGGAGAAACTCAGCGTCCTGGAAAAGTTCGTTTATCCCAATGTCGTAAAACAAATGAAGGAAGGCGTGCTGAAGCGGTCGAAGGCACTCGAGTATCTTAAATCGCGGCCGCCGATGGGGCCTGGTCGAGTGGACACGTTTAATCCCTACAAAGTTCTATTTTTCGGAAAAGATATGACCGGCGACCAATCCATTGGGACCGTGGATTTCCCCGCGGTCTGGGACCAGGAAACCAAGAAAGCGCTCTTCATGCACTGGGATGGAAATAATAACTCGATCGACGAGCGGAACATCAGCGCCTCGTTAGGTGCAGGTGCGTCTCCTAAGACGGTCGACTTTGAGCGCTTGAACCGAATCAAAGAGTGGCTGCTGGCGTTGCCTAGCCCAAAATACCCGTTCCAAGTTGATCCAGTCAAGGTGGCGTCGGGCAAAGCCCTTTATGCCAAGAACTGCGCAAGCTGCCATCAGCCCGGAAGCTCATTGTTCGGGCAAGTTACGCCGGTGGCGGAGTTGGGCACTGATCCGCATCGGGTAGATGCGTTCACCGATGAGATGGTGACTAATATGAATTCTCTTGGGACCGGCTATCCATGGAGATTTAGCCATTTCCGGAAAACGAACGGCTACGTCAACCGGCCCTTGGATGGCATCTGGGCGAGAGCGCCCTACCTGCACAATGGATCGGTCCCCACCCTGCAGGAACTTCTCGAACCGGTGGAGAACCGCCGCAAGGAATTCTACCGGGGCTCCGACCTTTATGACCAAACCCGGGTGGGCTTCGCCTCTGATGTTCCCGAACAAGGAAAACGCGCCTTGTTCAAATACGAGACCGGTCAGCCAGGAAATGCCAATACCGGTCATTTGTACGGCATTCAACTCTCTCCGGAAGAGAAGCTGGCGATGGTCGAGTACCTGAAAACCCTATAAGATCCTTATGAATAAGTACGCAATTTGGTTTCGGTGGGTTGTTTGGTTCGGAATTATCGGTAACTGGACGTTCTCTATCGCCGTCTTCGTCAACGCAAATAACGTGCTTGAATTTTTGCATCTCGGACCGGTGGAATCGACAATCTGGCTGTTCAACTATTCGGTCCTGCTGGCATTGCTGAGCTGCTTTTATATCCCCGCTGCGCACAATCCCTTTCGTTATCGCGTCAATTGCTGGCTTCTCATCGCTTGTCGGTTGATACCGGCGATGACTTTTTTCATCGGCGTTGCTCTTTCGTATATGCCGCGCGGATTTCTTCGGCTTGGCTTTGGCGATGGCGCGGTCGGGATAATTGAGCTTGTTTTGCTTACTCTCTTGCTGCGCAAGGGAGAAACAAAAACCGAATAAGCCATGCGGGATCTCGCCGTCCGTAAGCCTTGGATCAGACGATTACTCCGGATTCTCGCGGTGCTCCTGCTTCTGGGTCTGGGAGCAGGTATTGTGGGATGGTACAAACTGTTTCGCGAGGTCGCGATCCATTATGAGTCTGAAGAAGACCATTTTAAGTACGGCTCGGTAGGCACTGAGCGGCCACAGGGCATTCCCTATCATGTCTGGAAAGCGCTCCCGGCGCTATTTCCAGAGAAGCTGCCAGGTGCGAATGGGTATGCGTCCTTTGGTTTTCTCTGGGAGGCGGGCCGCGATGCGCCGATCGGAATGCCCCAAAAGATCGTGGGATTTCCACGGCTCGGCATTAATTGCGCCCTCTGTCATACCGCGACCTATCGCTCGTCGGCCTCCGAGCCCCAGAAGATCGTCTTGGGGGCGCCGTCGAGCACATTCGATCTTGGGCGCTACCTTGAATTTCTGACCGGGTGTGCCAGCGATCCCAAATTCACGCCGGAGAACGTCCTCCGCGAGATCAAAAAGACTGAGGAGCTGTCACTGCTCGATAGCGTGCTCTATCGGTTCCTCATCATTCCCCAAACAAAGAAGGCATTGCTGAAGCAGAAACAAGATCTGGCGTGGATGAAGGAACATGGCCGGCCTCCTAATGGACCCGGCAGAGTCGATCCTTTTAACCCCGCGAAGTTTGCGATTCTAAAGCTTCCCGATGACGGTTCCATCGGCAATTCAGACTTCGTTCCACTTTGGAACTGGAAATCCCGCGGCGGTTTCGGACTGCATTGGGATGGCCTGAATACATCGCTGACGGAAGTGTTCCTGAACTCTGGCATCGGTAACGGGGCTGATGAAAAGTCGATCGACATCCCCGGACTAAAACGGTTGCAAGAGTATGTGACGCAGTTGGATCCGGCAAAATATCCATTCACGACCGATCCACAGCTCGTCTCGAGGGGGGCAGGAATTTTCCAGGCCAACTGCGCCTTGTGCCATGGCTTTGGGAACGCCAAAACGGGTCAACCCTTACCGCTCAGCGAGGTGGAAACAGATGGTTATCGCCTGGCATCGTGGACCAAGGAGGCAGCCGACAAATTCAACGGCCTAACGAACTATCCCTGGCGTTATACTCATTTCCGGAAGACTGAGGGTTACGTCGCGGTCCCCCTGGACGGCATTTGGATCAGGGCGCCGTATCTTCATAACGGCTCTGTTCCTTCTCTCGCAGATTTGCTCGCGTCCCCCGAGGTTCGCCCAAAAAAATTCCTGAGGGGGTACGACGTTTATGATCCTCTGAAGGTCGGTTTTGTTTCCGAAGGATCCGATGCCGGACGTGCGGGCTTCGAGTATGACACGAGCCTGCCCGGCAACAGTAATCAGGGCCACGCATTTGGCACGCAACTCCCACCAGAAGACAAACAAGCGCTGATCGAGTTCCTCAAGACGCTGTGAGCATTTCGCAATGTTTTTCCGGTCGACCGAGGACGGGGCATTGAAGGTCGGATCCTGCTAATATTCCGCGCTCCGATTTGGCTTGCCCAAAGCAAGGTCAATTCCGATATTGCCCGGCCTTCCCTGACCCTATCGTCCAGTGGCCTAGGACACCGCCCTTTCACGGCGGTAACACGGGTTCGAATCCCGTTAGGGTCGCCACATCGCATCAGCGGAATGGAACGCCGATCTCGCTGCCGAGCTGGGTGAGGTACTGCTTCAAAAACAGCGCGCGTTGCTGCGCGGCGGCGCGGCCGGCGGCGGTCTGCATCGTTTCCGCGAGCTTCAGTAATTTGGTGAAGAAATGGTCGATGATGCTCGTGCGGTCATCCGCTGCGCGAGTGACGGGAAACGGCTCGGCTAAATCGTAGAACGGCGTGCCGTTCGCGCCACCGGTGATGAGGGTGCGGGCGATCCCAACAGCGCCCAGAGCTTCGAGCCGATCGGCATCCTGCACTACCTTCGCCTCGAGCGTCTGCGGCATTACGCGAGCGGAGAAACTGTGCGCCTCAATCGCATGCTCGATCGCGGGAATATGCTGCGCGGGATAACCCGCCGCGCGGAGCAAGGCGCCCGCGCGCTCAGCGGCGAGACGAGAAGCCGACGAGCGTTGCGGTGAGTTCTTTGGGATCACCACGCAGTCATGCAGCCATGCTGCCGGCAACACGACGGCAAGATCGGCTCCTTCCGCTTCGGCAAGTTTCTTCGCATTCGCAACGACTCGCCTCACATGCCCCTCATCGTGGGCCGCGTCACTCGCGCTCTGTTCCTCGGCGAGGAGCGCCGCAAACCGGGCTTCCCATTCGGTTGTCTTCTCGACCATCATCCAATGTAGAACGTAAATGCGCGAATCGCAGAGCTACGAGTTACGATTCGCCGCTAGGGTGCAACGGAAATGAGTGCGGACCTCCTCACCATCATAGTCCCAACGCTGAACGAAGCGGACAACATCCAGCCGCTGCTCGAGCGAATCTTTGAAGAGACGTCCGCGGCACTCCTCCTGGAAGTGTTATTTGTCGACGACGGTTCGACCGACGAGACCTGCGAGCGGATTCTTCTTTTCGGGAACACTCATCCAGTTCGCTTGCTGCAGCGGGAACGTCCGACCGGTGGTCTGGCTGGTGCGGTGCTGGCGGGCGCGGGCGCGGCAAAATCGCGTTGGATGCTTGTCATGGATGGAGATCTGAGCCATCCACCCGATCGGATCGCCGATCTCGTCGTGCCGCTGCTCGATGGTTCGCAGGACATGGTCGTCGGCAGCCGATACGTGCCGGGCGGCCGCACTCCGGGTTGGCCCTGGTGGCGGCGCTTCATGTCGCGAGTGGCTTGTTGGCTCGCGTGGCCGCTCACGCGCCTCCACGATCCGCTCTCGGGATTCTTCGCCACGGACCGGGCGCGGCTTCTCGAGTGCAAGAGCGACGCCGCCGGTTTCAAGATCGCGCTGGAACTGATCGTGAATGCGCCCCCGGGATTCCGGGTAAAGGAAATACCGATCGTCTTCCGCGATCGCGAGCGAGGGGAATCGAAGGTCCGCCTGAGCGTGCTGGTGACTTACCTTTTCCGGCTCGTGGTCCTGCTGGCGCGAATGACCTTTCGGTTTGGCCATTCTCGAGCGACCGCGCTCGCAGAGGATCACGCGCGTGCCGAAGATCGGGATCCGGCCGATGCCAATTCGGGAAGGTAAAGTGAATGCGAAATCCAAGATTTTCCCCCGAACGGCACCGACGGCATCCCGGTCGTTTTATTTATGGACGTTTTGCGACCCCTCTCTTATTTTGTCAGCCTGCTCAATCGAGTAATTATCAAGGCGATCGCAGCATCGCCATTCATCCGAGACGCCAAAAGGAACCATGAGGCGTGGGAACGCCGCATGACCCAGATATGGAGTTGATTCCCCAGCGCTCTGGGCTCAAGCTAGACGCCTTTATATTTATATGAAAGGTGACGACGAAGGGGCTGAGGCCGAAATGAACTATGACGAGACGATCGGCCTCGGCGATTTCGTCGCAGGTGAGCGCGATGATCCGTTGGCCCCGCCTGCCGGATTTACGGAATGGCGCCGGAAGGAAGCGGTCTGGGCGGCGAGCCTTTACGAACCGGACCTGCTCGCGTCCGCCGACGCCCGCACCACGATCCAATATGGCGGCACATCGCAGCCCGTCATCAATCTCTGTTCCTATAATTATCTTGGTCTGGCGAATCACCCGAAAGTGATCAAGGCCGCCACGGCCGCGCTCTCAAAATACGGAATGGGCGCTTGCGGCTCCCCCACGCTTTCCGGCATGACCGACCTGCATCGGCAACTCGAGCGAAGTATGGCGGTTTTCCTGGGCCGGGAGGACGCGATGCTTTTCAACAGCGGCTTCGGCGGCGCGCTCGGAACGATCTCGGGATTATTGCGCAAAAACGACGTGGCGGTTTTAGATAACCGATCGCACCTCAGCCTCCGCGATGGCGCCGTGCTTTCACGCTGCCGGTTGGACCGTTTCGAGCATAACGATTCCGCTTCGCTCGAGGCGGCGCTGAGCAAGCGGAAAGGGAAGCGTGCGCTCGTGATCGTCGAGGGCATTTATTCCATGGATGGCGATCTCGCGAATCTGGATGAACTGCTCCACATCGCCGAGTCGCATAATGCGAGCGTCCTTATCGACGAGGCGCACTCGATGCTCGGCTGCGGGAAGAATGGACGCGGCGCCGGCGAACTGTTGGGAGTCGAGGACCGCATTCAACTGGTTTACGGCACATTTTCAAAAGCATTCGGAGCGCTGGGCGGATTTGTCGCCGGGTCGAAGGAGACGCTGGATTATCTCCGTTTCTATGCGCACTCCTACGTTTATTCCTGCGCACTTCCGCCGGTGGTGATCGGAGCGATTTTGGAAGCGCTGGAAATCGCAACCCGGCAACCCGATCTGCGGACCCGACTCTGGGAGAACGCCGATTATTTCCGGACTCAGGTCAATAGCCTGGGTATCGATACCGGCGATTCCACGACTTATATCATGCCGCTGGTCGTCGGCGATCGGCAGCGATTGTACAGTCTCGGTCACGAACTTCGCCGCCGCGGGCTTTTCGTTGCGCCGGTCGATTATCCGGCGGTCCCGGAAGACCGGATTTGTTTTCGCGCCTGCGTGACTGCGAACCATACGCGGGCGGATTTGGACGAGGCGCTGAATATTCTCTCCGACGTTTTCGTTCCAGCGGTTTCACCCGCGATGCAGCACGCGTAGTCCGTCGCGATGCCGGACCAGGCAGTTCGGGCTGAAGTGGAAGCGACCTATAAGTCGCGGGAAATCGAAGGATTCCTCGACCTTCATTTCTATCGCAAAGTCGGTTTTCAGTTGGCGCGTTTTTTCGCCGGGACGGGGGTTACCCCCAATGGCGTCACGCTCCTGGGGACCGCGATTGGCGTCGCAGCCGGACATCTTTATTTCTATCGGGACCTCACGACAAATGCCGTGGGGATGGGTCTCCACGTTTTCGCGAATGCGATGGATAATGCGGATGGGCAGCTCGCCCGCCTAACGAACCGCCAGAGCCCGAGCGGTCGCATCCTGGATGGCATCGGCGACAACCTGATTTATGCCAGCGTCTATGTGCACCTTTGTTTGCGCTTTGTAGGCGAAGGCGGTTCGCAGGGAGTTTGGATTGTCGCTTTGCTGGCGGGCCTGAGCCATCGTTTCCAAAGTGAGGCCGCGGAGTTTTGCCGTGACGCCTATCTTCGATTCGCCGCCGGGAAATCAAGCTCGCTCGAATTATCGTCCGATCTGCGATCGCAATATGAGGCGGCAACCCGGAGCGCAGATTTCTGGAAAAGACTTTTGCTCAAGCTCCACCTTGGTTATGTCACCGAACAAGAGATGTTGTGCCCGTGTCTAGTGCGTCTGGAAGAGGCGGCGCGCCGGATTTTCCCCGGTGGTGTGCCGCCAGCGTTTCGAGACCGTTACCGGCAAAGCAACCGGGCCATGATCAATCTCTTTTTTCTCTTCAGGACCAATGCGCGGATGCTTTTGCTCTTTCTTCTTCTCTTCGCTGGTCAGCCCGTTTGGTATTTCCTGGTGGAACTGACCGCGCTGAATTTCCTCCTGGTGGTTCTCGCGATCCGGCAGAATGCGATCTGCCGCGGATTGGAACCGCTGATGACCGACCATGTCTCCGATTGAAGTTACCCAGCTAAATTCGCCGAAGGAACGGAACGCCTTCCTTAAGCTTCCCTGGCGGATTTATGCGAACGATCCGGCGTGGGTGCCTCCGCTCCTGATCGAGCGCAAGGAGTTCCTCGACCGGGAGAAACATCCTTTCTACGAGCATGGCGACGCCGCGCTTTTTGTCGCTCGCTCCGGCGGCGAAATCGTGGGGCGGATCATGGCCAGTGACGATCCGAACTACAACGCGCACCATAAATCGAATGTCGGCTGTTTCGGCTTGTTCGAATCGATCGACGATCAAGCGGTGGCCAATGGGTTGTTCGACGCGGCGACGGATTGGCTGCGGCGCAAAGGCCGCGACGAAATCATGGGGCCGATCGATTACTCGACGAATTATGTCTGCGGCTTGTTGATCGATGGATTTCAACATCCACCGATGCTCCTCACCTCACACAATCCTCCCTACTACGGCGCGCTGATTGAGCGCTGGGGGTTCGAGAAAACGATGGACCTTTACGCATGGTGGTTCGCGGATCCCGCCGAGGCCGCGGCGCGTCTGCGGCGGTTAGCGGACGCCATGAAAAAGCGCCTCGAGGTCGTGACCATTCGTCCGGTGAAGATGCCTGACATCGTCGCGGAGGGCCGGAGGATCCGCGACATCTACAATGAAGCGTGGCGCAACAACTGGGGTTACGTGCCTTTCACCGAGAACGAATTCGACTACATGACCAATGAGCTGAAACAATTGGTCGTTCCGGAACTCGCCCTGATCGCCGAAATCGGCGGGCAACCTGTCGGATTCATTCTGGCGATACCCGACATCAATGTGGCGTTGCGCCATGTGAACGGACGATTGACCACGTTCGGTCTCCCGATCGGACTGGCGAAGCTTCTTTACTACAAGGGCAAAACGAACCGCGCGCGTCTGATCGCGCTCGGCGTGATCCCGAAGTTCCGCCGGCATGGCATTGCGGAAATGCTTGTGCTGCGAATTATCGAGGAGGGAATGCACAAGCGCGGTTTCATTCCCGAGCTAAGTCTCACGCTCGAAAACAATCACATGATCAATCGGTTTCTCGAAGCGATCGGCGCCGAGAAATACAAGACCTATCGGATTTATCGGCGTGCCTTGAGCGGGTGAGCGGGCGCTACTGCGGAGCGGCCTCGGACGCGTGCGTGACGAAATGCGTAAGCGCGAGTTTTTCTCCGGTAAGCCTGAGCACGACGCGAAGCACGGCCCAATAGATGGCGAGGCCCGCGATCAAAGCGGCCGAAAGGCGGATCGGGTCGGGCAAGGGCAGCGTCATCAATGGTAGCGCGCAGGCGACGCTTGCGGTCGCGGCGAGAATCGGAGCAGCGCTGTGGTACAACGGAACGGCGATACTGAAATTGGAGCGCAAAAGCCAGCGACGAGTGAATGCGGCGGCGAGCGTGCCGAGCAATGCGGCCAAGGCGGCGCCGGTGACGCCGTAAAAAGCGATCAGCGACCATGCCGCGGCGAAGTTCACGGCAGCGCCCGCGGCGGTGATCCACAAAATCGAGTGAGGACGCCGGTAGAAAAAAATCAGATCGCTCACGCCATAGGCGCCCTGAATACTCTCCGCCGCGCCCAACATCAGCATCGCCCAATAACCGGCGACGAAGGCCGGACCGATCAAGTGGAGCAAGGGCCCGCCTATGATGAAGAGCGCTATCAGCACTGGAAGCTGGATCGCCAGAATAAGGCGCGCCGCGGACGCGGTCGCCTGGCCAGTCTGGATGGGTCCGGCAAAGGTGAGGGTCTTGGAAACAATCGGCGTGAGCAGGCTGTCGAAACTCTGGCGGACCTGACGAATCGGCGTGCGGATCTGGCGCGCCATTCCGTAAATGCCGGCCGCTGATTCGCCGAGAAACAAACCGACAAGATAGAGATCGAGACGTCCGGCGAGCGCATTCGTGAAGTCGGACAAAGTCGGCAGCGCGGTCTCACGAACGATCTGGGCGAAATGCGCGGGCACGAGGCGATAGGTTCCAAGCGAGAAAGGCCCGAGGCAACGGCGCGCTCCGACAAGCGAGTAAGCAGCGGCCACGATCGTGCCGGCCCAATAACCGATGATCAGGCCGGTCGTCTGGTAACCAGCGGCCCAGGCGAGCCATGAAGCGATGACGCCGGCATAAGGCTCGATGATCGACCGCGCCCAAACCTGATGACGCATTTTGTGGGTCCAGCGAGTCGCGGCGAGGAGGAGGTCGAGCAACGATTGACCGAGGATCATCGGCGCGAGAAGGAACAACGCGGTGGCAGTGTTCCCGGCAATGAGGGACGCGGGAGCAAATGCCACGGCGAGCATGATCGGCGCAGCGGAAAGAAAGCTGGCAGCGAAGACCAGGATGATGCCGTCGATGACGATGTGCGGGGGCGGGCGCAGGTGGTGCCCTTCGTCGAGCAGTTTGAAAAGCTGCCGCTTCATGCCGGCGCCGCCGATTGTGACCGCGAGCTCGACCACCGCGACGGCGATGCTGAACGCGCCGAACAAGGCGACGCCGAAGAGCCGGCCCGCGATGAAGACGAAGAGCAGCCGCGCGCCGAGGCGGATCACGAAACCGAGCGCGGCGGAGCTGCCGCCTCTGAGGATCAGGCGTTGCGCGGTGGAGTCCATTATTTTCGGCTTGTATCCTCGCGGACAGCGGTTGACCAAGACACATGTCCGCGCGCGAAGACGATAAGCAAAAGGCGGTCGTCGCAATTTTTCGCAGCGCGGTGTTCAACGCATCCGAGCGTTTCATTCAAGACCAGGCGGCGGCGCTGATTCGGTGGCGGCCGCTGGTCGTGGGACTTGAACGGAAAGGCGAGCTGCTGCCGCAGTTGCGCGAAGGAATGATCGTAGCGGAAAGCGCAATCGAACGACTGGCGTTTCGTTTGCGCGGGCGAGGTGGCCGCATCGAGGCACAGTTGCGGGCGGTGCGTCCCGCGTTGCTCCACGCCCATTTCGGAACGGACGGCCTTCTCGTTCTGCCGCTGACGCGCGCGCTTGGCGTTCCACTGATCACGAGCCTGCGCGGTTATGACGTCACCCGATCGGACCGCGCGTTGTTCG
This sequence comes from Verrucomicrobiota bacterium, assembly GCA_041167545.1. GTDB lineage: Bacteria > Verrucomicrobiota > Verrucomicrobiia > Chthoniobacterales > UBA10450 > AV80. Next base: position 18,843 of record JBEEHT010000100.1, on the reverse strand, counting down.
GATCTGGGCGTCTGAGTTGGATGCGCTACGCGCTCGGGAAAAGACGGCTGCAATGTGACGGCGGGCTGTTCCTGGCCGTTTCTGATGCGCTGCGCAAGAAGGCGATCGCGCGCGGTTATCCTGAGGCGCGGACGCGCACTCATTATAATGGCGTCGATCTCGATCGCTTTCGGCCTAACGAAACGCCGACGGAGCCTGGACTCATTCTCCATGTCGGAAGACTGGTGGAGAAAAAAGGGACGAAGGTGTTGATCGACGCGCTCGCCAGAATCGCCGGCGCTAAACTGGCGATCATCGGAGACGGGCCGCTGCGGAAAACGTTGGAGCGGCAGGCGCGAGAGTTGGGTGAGCGCGTTCGCTTTCTTGGCGAATTGCCAGCGGACGACGTGGCGCGGTGGATGCGGCGCGCGTCGGTGCTCGCCGCGCCGAGTCTGACCGCTGTAGACGGAGACGCCGAGGGCTTGCCGAATGTTGTCGTCGAAGCCGCGGCCTCGGGGCTGCCGGTGGTCGGCACCAGGCATTCGGGCATTCCAGAAGCAGTCGAAGATGGGATCACCGGATTTCTTGTTCCTGAAGGCGACGCCGAAGCGCTGGCCGCGCGGCTCGCCGAAGTGCTTACATCGGAATCGCTGCGGCGCGATATGGGTGCCGCAGCGCGCCGGTTGGCCGAACGCAAATTCAGCCGGCAGATGCTGACAGAGCGGCTCGAGTCGATCTACGACGAGGTAACCGGATTCGATCGGCAGGTTCCAGCCTAACGAGTGCTTGGTGGCGAAACCCACGAAGCGTCAGACGGAGATCGTCTCGAGCGCCTTCGCCGCCTTGAAGTCGTCGTAGCGATGCTTCTTGGCGACCGCCTCGACGCCGCCCCTCGTCTTCTGGAACATATCGAGGTTGTCCAATTCTTCCTCAGTGGCCTTCTGCAACGAGAGGTCGGTGTAACTGTAGCGCTCGGGGTCGTTGACGATGCGCTTGAGCAGCGCCTTTTCCTGGCGGAACCCGCGCCAGTAGTTGAATCCTTTGCGCAGCGATTCGAACACGAATTTCGGGTAGAAAAATAGCGCCGGCTCGCGCTTCATGGTCGGGCGGCGGGATTTGCGGCGCTTGCGGCGGACCACTCCGCCTTCCAGCGTATGCACGCCCTCATTATTGTAGAGCATCTTGAATTCATTCAAATATTGGAGCGCCTTGTTAGGCCGGCCGTCCTTCCGCCGCGCATGCCGCCGCGCCACCGTCTCCATGTGCTCCCAGGTAAAGTAGGTGGCCCACGCGGCCTTGTATGTTTCCTCCCATTCCGCGTCCGACATGGTCGCGTGGTGCGAGACGCGGTGATGCAGATCGTATTTGTTGAGATCGGGATCCATCCACTGGCCGGCCTCGTGCATTTTTTTGTGGTCTTCGGAACCCGGCAGCGGCGTGAGGAAAAAGAATTCGAGAATATCGACGGGCAGCTCGCGCTTGATGATCTCGATGTCGCGTACGATCGATGCCTTGGTGTCGCCGGGGAAGCCGAGAATGTAGCCGGCGAGCGTGAACACGCCGCGCTCGTGCCATTGCTGAAACATGGCGCGATACTCGGTGATCTTGTTCTGCTTTTTGTTCGCGGCGAGCAGATTGTCGGGGTTGATGTTCTCCAGCCCGATGAACGCGCGCATCACGCCGGCGCGGACCGCCTTGTCGATGAAGTTCGGCACGCGATGGCAAAGGGTGTCGACCTGGATGGTGAGATTCGCCTTCAGACCCTCGGTCTCGCGCAGGTGGATCAGGCGATCGAAGAAATCTTCCCAGTGCTTGTTGCGGACGAGATTGTCGTCGGTGATGAAAAACGCCTCCACTCCCTGCGCCATGTTCTCGCGGATCAGGTTTTCGAGATCGTCGGGAGTGCGGAAGCGACTTTTCCGTCCCTGCACATTGATGATCGTGCAGAAGCTGCAAGCGAACGGGCAGCCGCGCCCGAGATCGAAGCTCGACCAGTTCCCCGAATTGCGCGCGATCGATTCCGGCGGCAACACCGGATAAGGGACGCCCGCGATGCCCGGCAGGTCCGCGAGGTAATTGTAGATCGGCTTCAGCTTGTCGTGCCATGCGTCGAGGAGGAGGCCCTCGAGCCGGCCCTCTTCACTTTCGCCGGCGAAAAGCGAGCAACCGATGTCGAGCGCTTCCTGGATCTCCGGTGGTATTTCCTTCAACATCGAGAGGCAACCCGAGACGTGGAAACCGCCGATCACGACCGGCAACCCGGCGGCGCGGAACTCTCGGGCGAGATCGAGCGCATGATGGAACTGGTTCGATTGGACGCCGACCAGCCCGATCAGCGCCTTCGCGCCGCGCCGTTTGATCTCGCGGATGATGCGGGCCGGAACGACATGCTGGTTGCACTCGTCGATCGTCACCAGATTCATCCGGACATTCGGTCCCAGGATTTGGCGCGTCGCACAGTCGCGGGCGAGACCATTCAACGCCGCCAGCGAATTAGAGGGAAGAATGGTGCGCCACCAAACGATCGGATAGCCGTCGTCGTCATAATGCGACGGCTTGATCATGACGAAGTCGAATTCTTCAGCTTCGTTAGGCATAGCCGGGAACCTACTTGGTTTGTTTTGTCTCTCCAAGCTGAAATCCGGCCTGCTCCTGGACGTTTTCGAGAAACAGGGACAAGCGCTCGGCCCGCGCCTGCCAGGTAAATTGCGCCGCGTTTCGTCGCGCCGCGTATCCGAGCTTTTCACCGATGAGCCTGCTGGAAACGGCTAATCGAATGGCTGCCGCTGCGGCATCGACATCGTCCGGCGGAACCAGGAGCGCATTCTCATCGTGATGGAGCACTTCGCGCAAATCCGGGAGATCCGGCGCCACGATCGGTCGGCCGGCGGCCAGGTAAGAAAAGGTTTTCATGGGGAGAACTGATTGACCGTGCCTGAGCAGCGGCGCCGCGGTCGGCGGAATCACGAGACAATCGGACGCAAACAAATATGCCGCGACAGCCGACGGCGGGACGCGCGGTCGCAAGCGGACATTTTTGGCGCCCGCTTCCTGCACTAGCCGAAGGACGGTTCTCTCCTCCTCGGATCCGGAAGCCGCGCCCACCAGGAGAAAAATTACCTCGGGAAGCTGTTGGGCCATCTGCGCCAGAAATGGAATGCCTTTGGTGACGTCGATCCGGCCGGTGTAGGTGGCGATGCAATCGTTCGCGTCGAGACCGAGGTGCGCGCGCGCGGCCTCCCGGGTTAACGTCGGGGTGAAATGCGTTGGGGCGTACCCATTGTAATTCGTGATGACGTGCGCTTCGGGGATTCCCGCCTCGATGAAGCTGCGGCGACAGAGATCGGAATGCGCGATGATGCCCGGCAAGTTTTTCCGATGGTAATTCAGCGCCCGCCACGGACCGAATCTCGCATCCTCGTTAATGTCCACGCGATAGGTCTCGAAGACGCAGCGCAACCCCACCGCCAGCGCGAGGGTCAGGGCAAACGGGTCGCGCGTCAGGACAAGTTCCCGCCGGTTTCGGCGCGCGTAGTTAACATTGCGCAGGTCGGCCCTCGCTTCGGGCAAAATGCTGCCGTGAGGCCGATTGGAACAGACCGGAACGAAGTCGATCAAATCCGGTAGATCTTCGAGACCGTAGTAATCGACAATGAGTTCTCGCCACGCGGCGCCGACGGCATCCGACTTACAACAAACGACCTCAACCTCACGGCCCAGCCGCGCCAGCTCCGTCGTCGTCCAGACCAATTGCTGGGTATTGGTATGGTGCGACGGGAGCGTATGATGACACAGACTGACGATTCTCATCGAAGAAGTTTGAGGACGAACGTTAGTCTTACGCCTGAAGATAATCACATGGTCAATAGCTTTCGCCGCGTTCTGATCCTGGCCGATGAATCGGCCGATTGGATCGTCGCGGGGTTGCGGCAGCTCGATCGGCTCGCGCTTTCGATCGATGAATTTGCGATTGAGAACAAGGAGACAGCGCCCGTCCTCGTCTGCATTTTCTGGCGATCGGACCTGGATCAAGTGCAGAGATGGACGCCAAAACACGAACGCCTGGCGATGGTCGCCTTCACGGTCGACGCCGATGGAGCGCCTTACGATCTCGTCCTTAACACTCGGCTGTTTCTCTACCGCAAGGCGATGCGGCAGTTGATCGACATTTCGTCGGCAGAAGAGAAGCAATCGTGGGAAGACAGTTTCCGCCAATTGGAATCATTGCCGCGGTCTCAGCCGGGCGCATGGGAATACATCACGGATGGGAACCAGATCGACGAGATCGAGAAAAAATTTCTGCGCGGCAGCGGCAAGTCGCAGGACGGTTTCGTGTCCCGATATTTGAACCGGCCGATCTCGCGAGTGGTGACGCGCCTTCTCCTCAGATTCCACACGACTCCGAATGCATGGACCCTTTTGATCCTTCCGATTCCGATCGTTGCGGCGCTCATTCTCATCCAGGGCACCTATTGGTCGTTCTTTTGGGGCCTGGTGCTGTTTCAGGTCTTCTCCGTTCTGGACGGCTGCGACGGCGAGATCGCGCGCGCGAAATTCTTGGAAAGCGAAAGCGGGCGGCGACTGGATTATCTCTGCGACGTCTTCAGCAACATTCTGCTCGCCGCCGGATTGGGCTTTGGACTTTCGCGGCATTCCGGCTGGTTCTACCTCAGTGAGGGGCTCATCGCGGCTGCCTTGATCGGCGCGAACGAGTTCCTGCTCTCGAAACGAAAGCCGAACGAAAACGCAGCCGAGTCGTTGGGCGGAGTTCTCTATTCGCGCCATCGCGAATTAGTGGAGCGCTCCGGGATGTTGCTCTTCGGGCCGAAGTTCGCTTCCTGGCTCATCCAGCTAACTAAACGTGATGTCGCCGTGCTCTCCTTTGTGTTTCTCGCGGCCGTCGGATTGCCTTCTTTGATCCTGCATCTGCTTCTAATCGTGACAGCAGTTACTCTGGCGCTGTCGTTGAAAGCACGCTTAGTCCTGTAGCCGCTTCGCTGTGCGAAGCGTGAGAGAGATCTCGCTCAGAACCCACGCGGCCCACAGGGCCGCGGCTACAGAAGACGCCTCACTTCCTCCTCGGCGCGCGCCAGCATTTCCGGCGTGTCCACGTCCTGCCACCAGGCCGCGCCGATATCGACGGCGAGCGCATTTCCTTCCTCGGCCATCAACCGAACTCCGTCCGCCAGGCTGCAATCTCCTTCCCGCAAAACGCGATCCAAATATTCGAAGATCGATTCCGGACAAACGAAAATTCCGGTGTCGATCGCGTTGAAATTCTTGAGCTTCTTCCCGATGGCGGCGATCCGGTTGCCCTCGCTTCGGACTTTCATCGCGTCGTCCAAATCGAAGATCGAAGCGATTTTCCGATCGATGGCCAGGTTCAATCGGCTGAGGTCGGCATGCCTAACGAGCTGGTCGAGAATCGAGGATTCAAAGAGATGATCGCCCATCGCGAGAAAAAAAGGCGCGCTGACTTTTCCAGCGGCGGTGAGAAGGGAGATCCCGTTTTGCTTTTGCCAGTTCGGATTCGAGATTGCGCGGAATTGCATGTGAGGGGGAAGAAGCGGCGCCACCGCTGCGGCCAATTCCTCACCTTTCGGGCCGACTACGGCGTGGAGTGTTTTGACTCCGGCCTTGTCGAACGAATCGATCGCGTAGGAAATCAGCGGACGGCCGGCAATAGGGATAAGCGGCTTGGCAATTGTGTCCACCGAGCCGCGAAGACGCGACCCGGTTCCCGCCATGAGAATGACTGCGTCGGTAATGCTCACGCGCTACAACCGGTAATATTTCTTCAAGCCCCAGATCCGGACGCGTTGCGGCAAGAATCGGAAGATGAACGGAGCGATGATCGATTGAAAAAAGTCGCCCACCGTTACGCGGGGTGGCGGATTCGCGGCATCGATCAGCTTCGCAATCTGGCGCGCGACCAACTCCGGCTTCGGCGCCGCCTTCATGTTCTTATCGACGACGCGCCATGCCTGCTCGACCCGCGCTGAATAACGCGGATCATCGCCATCCGTTCTCGCGACGGCATCATTGAATTCGGTGCTGATATCGCCGGGTTGCAGATCGATGACGCGAATGTCCGATCCTTCGAGCTCGAGCTGCAGCGACATCGTGAACGAAGCCATCGCCGCTTTCGCCGCGTTGTAGGCGCCCATGAATGGAACGGGCAGTCGTGAAGCTAGCGAGGTGACATTGATAATGCGTCCGCCATGCACGCGCATCGAGGCCAAAGCGAGACGGCAAAGCTCGATGTGCGCGAAGACGACGGTTTGAAATTGAGCGTGCACAGCTTCCGTCGAAAGAAATTCCCCGGGGCCGAAATGGCCGCTGCCGGCATTGTTGATCACAACATCGAAATGGCCCGCTTCCCGCAGTGCCATCTTGAAACTTTCCCCTAACGACACATTATCGACGAGATCGAGACGCACCGCATGGAGGCGCGGCAACTGCGGAAGCCGCGCGACATCGCGCGAAGTTCCCCAGACTTCATCGCCGCGCTCGGCCAGCAGCTTCGCCGTGGCGAGCCCGATGCCCGAGCTGGCGCCTGTGATGAAGATGCGCTTCATGGGCAAGTGGGTGGAACGTCCTTCGACATCAAGGAGGGGCGGCCTCCAGACCGCCCGCCGCTCCGCGGCCACGTGTTGGGCGGTTTGGAAAGCGCCCCTCCTTGATGCCTTAACAAGTTTGGAAGCTTCATCGGTTGCCGCGCGGATGACTACCGACAATCAATCCGTCCTGCATCTCGTGAATCCAATCGCAGGCCTCGGCGATCTCTGGATTATGCGTCACCAGGAGCAGCGCTTTTCGTTCTTCCTGCACGATGCGCTGGAGCAATTCGAAGGCGCGCCGCGAATTCGCGCTGTCGAGATTACCGGTCGGCTCATCGGCGAGAATCACGCTGGGATTATTTGCGAGCGCCCGCGCCACGGCCACGCGCTGTTGTTCTCCGCCGGAGAGATGCCGGCTCGGCCGTTTCAATTTGCTGCCCAATCCGACGGCCTCGAGCAGATGCGCAGATCGCTCGTGCATCTCCGGTTCGCTCAGCACACCCAGCCGCCGCATCGGAATCATCACGTTTTCCTGCGCGGTGAAATCTTCGAGGAGAAAATGGAATTGGAAAATGAACCCGAGCAGCTCATTCCGTTTCCTGGCCAGGGCGTCATCGACGAGGTGGGAGACGGCTTCGTTCTCGATCGTGACCCAACCGCTGTCGGCGTGATCGAGCAATCCGAGAATGTAAAGCAAAGTGCTCTTGCCGCAGCCGGAAGGACCGACCACTGCGTGCACTGTGCCGCGCTCGAGTTGGAGCGATACTCCGCGCAACGCATGGACGCGCGAATCCTCCTCGCCCAAATAGCGTTCGATGCCTTCGCAGCTCAGCGAAACTTCGGGCTCCATGATCTTCAACGTAGCGGAAACTCGAGGGGCTTGCCATTCCGGCGGTGAACCGTGATAGGAATGGGGAACCATGTGCGGCATTGCAGGCGTGTTGTCGAGCGCTCCGGTTGATCCCCTGATAATGCGGCGCATGGTAGCGACCCTTCGCCACCGGGGCCCAGACGATGAAGGAATCTGGATCGAGGCCGGCATTGGTCTCGGGCATCGTCGCCTTTCCGTCATCGATCTTTCGCCTAATGGCCATCAGCCGATGGTTTCGCAGAGCGGGCGATACGTTCTGACATTCAACGGCGAAATCTACAATCACGCCGCGCTGCGAGCTGAATTGGAAAGTGAAGGACGCAACGGTTGGCGCGGCCATTCGGATACCGAGACGCTGATCGAAGCAATCGCGTCTTGGGGACTCAACGAAACATTGCGCAAATGTGTCGGCATGTTCGCGCTCGGGCTCTGGGATCGACAGGCCCGAAAACTCTTTCTGGCTCGCGATCGTTTCGGTGAAAAGCCGATCTATTACGGTCGCGCCGGTAAAGCGTTTCTCTTCGCCTCCGAACTGAAAGCGATCCGCGCGCATCCGGATTTTTCCGGCACGATCGACCGTCATGCCCTGACAATTTTTGCGGCCCGCGGATACGTTCCCGCTCCGCGCTCTATCTTTCAGGAAATTTTCAAACTGGAGCCGGGAACGATCCTGACGGTGGACGGCCGCGAGGAAATCGGGCAGACCAGCATCGAGCGATACTGGTCTTATCGAAAGGTCGTGGAGAGTGGTCTGGCCAATCCGCTGCCGAACGAAGAGGCGGCGCGGCGGGAACTTGAATCGGCTTTGGTCGCGGCGATCCAGGGACAATCGGTGGCCGATGTCCCGGTCGGGGTGTTCTTGTCGGGGGGCATCGATTCGTCGACGATCGCCGCGCTCTGGCGGAAGCATTCATCTCGCGAGTTGCGGACCTATTCGATGGGTTTCGAGGAATCAGGGTTTGACGAGGCGCCCTATGCCAAGGCGGTCGCAAGCCATCTCGGAACCGTTCACACCGAGAGCTACGTGACCTCGGTGGAAGCGCGAGATGTCATTCCACTTTTGCCGACGATCTACGACGAACCATTCGCGGATCCCTCGCAAATCCCAACCTGGCTGATGAGCAAGCTGGCGCGCGAGAACGTGACGGTTGTCTTGTCCGGCGACGGCGGGGACGAATTGTTTGGCGGCTATTCGCGTTATCCGACCGCGGCAAACCTTTGGCAGAAAATGCAGCGCGTGCCTGCTTCAATGAGGCACACTGTGGGCGCGGCGCTTGGGAAATTGCCGTCCTCCGTTTGGGACCGACTGGCTGCGAACCGGGCGCGATTTCCAGGGGCGCGGCTCCAACGAACATTCCATCGTCTCGAAGGGGTCGATAGTTTCGCGGAGCTCTATCGCTCTTTCCGCGATGAATGGACGGGCGAGCCGTCGCCCGTGATCGGCGCCGCGTCCGACGATCGGGCATCCGAGCTGGACTTGGACGTGGCGGATGCGTCGGACCTGGTCCGAATGATGTACTGCGATGGCGTGAGCTACCTTCCCAGCGACATCTTGTGCAAGGTCGATCGCGCGGCGATGGCGCACAGTCTCGAAGTGCGAATTCCGTTCCTGGACCACAGGGTCGCCGAGGTCGCCGCGCGGATTTCGGTCGACATGAAAATCCGGAACGGCCAAGGCAAGTACATCCTGAAGCAATTGCTCTTTTCCCATGTGCCTTCCCATTTGTTCGCGCGCCCCAAGGCCGGATTCAGTGTCCCGATCGGAGCGTGGCTAAAGGGACCGCTGCGGCCATGGGCGGAGGAACTGCTTGCCCGCGACCGGCTCAATCGGGAGGGTTTTTTCCACGGAGCAATGATCCAGAAACGTTGGCAGGACCATCTGGCGGGGAGGCGCGATGCCACCTACTCCTTGTGGCCTATTTTGATGTTTCAGGCTTGGAACCATCAACGCCCGATGGAACCTACGCTGACACGTCGGGAGCTGTGAGGGGCTAGGCAGTAAGGAGCGAACTCAAAGCGCCCAAACCGCGCAGTTTGGCCCCACGGCAACGTCTCCAAAAAGTTCTTAGCTCGGGCTATTTCCAAACTTGACTAGAATCTAAGATCGCATAAAAATTTTGGCCTTTGTGAAGCCTTCCCCTGGAGTATTGCGCCTTTTCGTTGCCGGCCTTTTATTCGCCGCGCCTACGGTGGGGGCGGCGACATTTATCGTCACCAACACGGCTAATGATGGGGCCGGCTCGTTGAGGCAGGCGGTTCAGGACGCTAAGCAGAGCGCGGGGCAGGACGTTATTGTTTTCGATCTGCCGGGGACTGGGCCGCACGTTATTAGTCTCACGACTTCGGCGGTAAACATCGATAGCGACATTGCCATTCTAAACGATCGCGCGGGTGATGAGCTGGTCACGATCGAGGGAATGCTGGTGGGCAACAGCAGCCACCTTGTTGTCGGTGTGTTTACAGTAGCCAATGGCTGCCGTGCGGTCCTGGCCGGCCTGACTCTTCGTCATGGGTACTCGGCTGCGGTTATCTCGAACGGTGGTTTTGTGACTCTCGGCAACTGTACGCTCAGCGACAACGGCGGCGGCGTTCACGGCGGCGCCATCGAGTATAAGGGCACGGAACTTACCCTGCTCAATTGTCTATTTGTTCGTAACCGGGCATCTAGTGGCGGCGCGATTTACTACAGCGGAGTGACCGACCAAGTCAGTGTCTTGACGGCGACAAACTGCGTCTTCACAGACAATGTTGCCACCGATACCACCAGCGGCGCTATCGGCGGCGGCGCCATCTTTGCCTTCGGGGCCTTCGACCCCGAAAAAGCGTATCAGTCCACAAATCTGGCCCTGACGAACTGTACCTTCACGAATAACCAAGCCGGCCATGGGGGCGGCGCTATTTTTGACTACGGTTACAATGGCAACGCTAACATCAACGCTGTGAAGTGCACTTTTAGCGATAACAAGGCGCGCACTGGTGGCGCGATCTATCACGACAGCGAACTGGCTGCGCGCGGTGTAATGAAGTTCGAAAACTGCACCTTCAGCAATAACGTCGTCCAAGATGGCGGGGGCGCCATCAACGTCTACAAGATATACAGCGGCGGAGAAGGCTTCGCTCGGGTCAATAACTGTACCTTCAGTGCAAATTCCAGCCCGATCATTAGCTCGCGGATCCGGGTCGAACTAAGTAACAGTGTCTTGGCCCGCGGCAGCAGTATCGGCACGCAATTGTACGGCGCGGAGTCCCACGGCCATAACCTCAGTGATGATGCCATGGGGGGAAACAGTGGAACCGCACCGGGCGGTGTCCTCAATGGTCCCGGTGACGTACGCAATACTAATCCGCAATTGATGCCGTTGGCTGACAACGGTGGGTTTACTTTGACGCATGCTCTGTCTCCAACGAGCCCAGCGATTAATGCGGGTGATGATACCCTTGCCCCAAGTGTAGATCAGCGGAACTATTCGCGCGCAGGTGTGAGCGATATCGGCGCGTTTGAATTCGGTGGAACACCGGCGCCTGTAGGCCCGCCCGCTCCCACTCCCAGCCCCACACCCACGCCTTCAGTGCCACCGCACGATCCGCTGGCCGTAATCAACACCAATAGTTCCGGCGATGGATCACTTCGCGCGGCGATTCAATACGCCAATTCCTCCCCGAGCAACGACACGATTCGCTTCGAGATCCCCGGTCCCGGTCCGCATGTGATAAATCTGGCCACGCAACTACCCACGCTGACTTACCCGGTGCAGATTCTGAACGAGGGCTTCGGCGCGAAATCAATCACGGTTCGCCGTTCGACAGCTCCCGAGGGTAGCATTTTCTTTGTAGGCCAGGGGAACAACGTCGTGATTGCGGGATTAACGATCAGCAATGGTAAAGCGCGAAGCCCGGGACCGGATCGAGGAGCGGGAATTTATAACTACAGCGGCACGCTTACTCTACGTAACTGCGTCATCACCGGGAACAGCGCGATTTACGGTGGCGGAATTTACAATACTACGCGCGGGGGCGGCGCGGCCAACCTGACGCTCGTGGATTGCACGCTTAGCAACAACAACACAACGGGAGGTCCGGGAGAAGGAGGAGACGGTGGCGGGGCCATCTACAATGACGCGACTCCTAGTAACGACGCGACTGTAACTCTCACAAACTGCTCACTGGTTAACAATAGCTCCTATCGGGAGGGAGGTGCGATCTACAACCGTAGTGCCGGTGGCAATGCGATTGTGGTTTTGAACAATTGCACGGTGAAAGACAACGCGGCGCCGTCCGGCGCTGGCGTCTTCAACCGCGGCAGGGTTACGGCGAACGGTTGCACTTTCAGCGGGAATACAACCTCTACGGGGACTTTCTCCAGCGACGGGGTCGGGGGAGCGTTAGACCAGGAGAGTGGCACGACGCAATTGAGTAACTCTACGGTGAGCGGCAACACCGCACGCAGTGGCGGAGGCATTTTCACTTCCGGCACCTCAACCGTTAACGTGATCAATACCACCATCACACGCAACGTTGCCACTCAACCGGGCACTTTTTCCCCCAGCGCCGGCGGAATTGGCAACGCTGGCTCTCCTTCCGCCGGTTCTCCGAATAACGGAAGCAGTGTCGTCAATTTGCAGAACACCATTCTCGCGTTGAATACATCGGCGTCTGGCAGATCGAATGGAGCAGGTCCTTTCAACTCACAAGGCAACAACCTTGTCGGCGATGCGTCGGGCAGCACCGGCTTTAGCAACGGGGTGAACAATGATAAGGTCGGTTCCCAGGAAGCTCCTGTCGATCCGAAGTTAGGGGGCCTCCAATCAAATGGCGGCACAACGCAGACCTGCGCGTTACTCGCGGGGAGTCCGGCAATCGATAGTGGTAACGATGCAACCGCGCCGGGAAGCGATCAGCGCGGTTACCCGCGCTCCGGAAATAGTGACATTGGCGCTTATGAGTTTGGCGCAGAGGCCCCGGTTAGACTGGGTAATATCTCCACGCGGCTTCGAAGTGGGACGGGCGACAATGCTCTCATCGCTGGATTCATCGTCACTGGAACGCAGCCGAAGAAAGTAATAGTGCGCGCCTTGGGACCGTCTCTGGCCAGCCTGGGGATCGCCGAGCCTTTGGCCGATCCTACCCTGGAGCTTTATGGCCCGTCTGGCTTGATGGATTCGAATGACGACTGGCACATTGATCACGAAGCAGAGATCGCGGCTACGAAACTCCAGCCAACGGACGACAAGGAGCCTGCCATTGTGGCCACGCTTCCGCCGGGCAGCGCGGGCTATACCGCGATTGTTCGCGGCACGAAGGGCTCGACCGGCGTTAGCGTTGTGGAAGTGTATGACCTCGATACCGCCGGTGATGCAAAGCTGGCCAACATCTCCACTCGCGGGTTGGTTCAAACGGGTGACGATGTTTTGATCGCCGGAACTATCGCCCTGGGTCCGATAAGCCAGCAGGTCATTATCCGCGCGATCGGTCCGTCGCTCACGTTACCGGGCAAACTGGAGAATCCCAGCCTTGAACTGTACGATGGCGATGGTGCTTTGTTGGAAGTTAACGATGACTGGGGCGATAGCCCGAATAAGCAAACCATCAGTAATAGCGCGTTAGGACCAACTCATCCCTTGGAGTCGGCTATCCTGTGGACATTGCCTGGTAACGCCCGCGTGACCGCGATTGTCCGTGGTGCGAACGGGACGACCGGTATCGCGATAGTCGAAGTATACGCGTTGAATTAGGCAGTCCTTCTGCCTGCCTCGGGTGGCTCGATTAGGCGCTCGAACCGCGGAGGGTGGCGACCGGAGCGAGGAGCGCGGCGCGGCGCGCGGGGACGTAGCTGGCGATAACGACGGCGATGATGGCCAGCACCGTCGCCCAGAAGTAATGCCGCCAATCCCACGTGACCAGGAAGTGGTTCGCGTAAACCAAGCCGCGCACGCGGATCGGGATATGTGAGACGCCCCAGGTAAGGAACGCGCCGGCAAGGCAGCCGATCACCGACCCGGCGACGGCGATCATCGCGCCCTGCCAGAGGAAGATGGAGGAAATGTCGCGGGCGCGATATCCCATCGAACGGAGGATCGCGATCTCCTTGATCTTCGAGAGGACCGACATGGTGAGCACATTGAAAATGCCGAACCCGGCCAGCAGAATAATCAGCGACACGGTGATCGCGGCCGACATTCGCAGCGTGAGAAAAAGCTGGAGGTTGGCTTCCTCGCGTTCCTGCCAGCTTTGCGATTCGTGCTGGAAAAGCGTTTCAAAGGCAGCCGCCAGCGCCGGCGCGCGCTCGGGGTCGCGCAATTTGTAAACAATCATGGACGCGGAAAACGGTTTGCGCAGGACTGTCTGCGCGACGCGCACATGAGAATAAACCCGGACCGCATCGACCACGCCCACGCCGCTGCGCGCAACGGCGGCGATGGTGAAGCGCCGGTATTCTCCACCCGGCGAAAGTAATTGGAGCCCATCGCCCGCGCTCACCTGAAGCGTGTCGGCCAGGCGCGCACCGATGATGACCGAGTTCGGATTATTGCGAAACTCATCGAAGCTTCCGGCGACGATTTGCTGGCCGAGATTGGTGGTCTGGAGATGGAGAGCGGCATCGATGCCGAAGAGATCGACCGTGGCATTGTCGAATCCGGCGCGGGCGCTGACCGTCCCGCGCAAGACGGCCGAGCAAGCCGCCACATCCGCAAACTGCCGGCTGACACGCATGATCTCGGGCGCGTTGGTAATTCCATCGAGCGCATGGCGGCGCGGCTTCTCCGGATCGCGCGCATTTTTCGGCGGCACCAGCAATCCGCTCGTGGCCGGTTGAAAGCGCGAACGGAGAAGCAGCGCTCCGTTACTTCCGAGAGTGGAATCAATAAAGTTCTTCGCGAAGCCTTGCGTTTGCGCCTGGGTGCAAATGAAAATGGCCACGCCGAAAACCACGCCGCCGCAGCTCAGGATAAAGGCGCGCTTGCGCTGGCTGAGAAAACGCAGCGCGATGTAGAGCGGGGGCGTCACCGTATGTCCACGCGCGGGACGATCTTGGCCACGCGCTGTCGCACCGGCCGGCCCGGCCGCAGTTTATCCTGATCGGAAAGGACGACGCGTTCGCCTTCCAACACTCCGCTCAGGACCTCGGAGAAATCGAGCGTGCGATAACCGACCTTGACGGTGCGGGACTGGAGGAGACCGCGTTTCACAACGAGCGCCTGATCGACCACCAGCGCGCGCGTCGGTAACAACAACGCGTTGTCATGCGTGCCCGTGATGATGTTCATCTCGCCCGTCATGCCGGCCATGAGATTTTCCGGCGGATTTTCCAGCTCCAGCACGATCGTGTAGCGCTGGGTCTCAGGATCGGCGGCCGGCTGGATGGCCGAGACCTTGGCGCGGAATTGCCGGGTGCGAAAAGCATAGACTTGGACGATCGCTTCCATTCCCGTTTTCACTTCGCCGACGTCTTCTTCGTCCACTTCGCCGCGCACGTAATTCTTTCGGGACGAAACGGTGAAGAGTTCGGCGCGTTCCGCGACCAGCTCGCCATCGATGGTTTTGATGGCCGTGAGCAAACCGTCCACGGGCGAGCGGATTTCGGAATTGTTCATCTGGGCCTCGAGCTTTTTCGCGGCTTCATCGAGCATGGCCAGATTCCGATCGCGTTCGATTCGTTCCGTCTCGACCAACGCTTTGAGGCGATTCACTTCGCTCTTCGCTTTTTCAAATTCGACCTGCGGAACGTTGCTGAGCCCGGTTAGCTTCTGGAGGCGACTCAAATTATCCTCGGCAATTTTCAGCGCCTCCGCCGAAGGCAGAGGAAGTTGCGCGCGTTCCCGGGCCGCCTCGAGATCGGCGCGCGCCTGTTTCAATTGCCGGGCCGTCGCCTCATCGGCAATCGTCGCCAGCAGTTCCCCTTTCTCGACACTGCGGCCGATCGCGCCGCGCCCCGCGGAAAGCACTTCCGCCAGTTGAATGAACCCGGCGTTCTGCGCGCGAACGGGAAGAACGAGCGATGGTTCGATCCGCACCGTGCCGTAAATCGCCGAGATGGCGGTGCCGCGTTGCACAATGGCGACCTCCGCGACTGGCAACATTGTGAAATAGATGATCGCGAAGATCACCAGCGCAACCGCCACGCCGGCCAGGATGAGATTCTTCGAAGGCGAAAGCTTCAAGAGCTGCAACTAATGCACGTTTCCCGCGGTGTCCTTGGAAAATTGAAAGTAGCGGCCGGTCGCGCGGTCCCATTCCGCCCGCGCCACATTTTGCTCGAAGGCGGCCGACAAGAGTGTGCTTTTGGTTTCGAGGAAACTGCTTTCCGCCGTCCGGAATTCCAATTGGGACGAAAGTCCTTCCGTGAGCGTTCGCTGGACGACGTTCACATTCTGCTCAGCCGCTGACTCGGCGGCGCGGAGCGATTTCCAGCGGCCTTCTACGGCGCGAAAATTATTCGAGATCCGTTTCAATTCGAGCGAGACGTTTGCTTCGAGCTGGCGCAAGGAGATTTCATTCATCTCGCGGATAGCGCGCTGCCTCGCCACCTGGCCGCCGACCCTGCCGTTGTCGATGACCCGCCAGGTGAACGCGACTCCGGCCATTCCTTCCGAGGAAAGAACGTCATCGGAGCTGCTCGCCGAACCGCTATTCGCGGCGTGCACCGTCACCGGGATGTAGCGGCCCGACGCCGTCGCATCCAGGGCGGGATAATATTGGGCCTGGATGATTCGTTGATCTTCCGCCGCGGCGCGAACGAGGAGACGGGCGAGCTGGAGATCGGGACGTTGTGAAAGAGCTGCGGCTGTCTCGGACTGGAGATCATAATTGACGGCGGCAAATTGCAGTTCTCCGTCAGGTCGAACCGTACGGGCGCGTTCGGATGCATCGCTGCCCATGATGGTCGCGAGTGTGAGCATGGCTCCCTCATAACCGCGTTGCATTTCCTGGATGCGCGGCTCGAGCTCGCGCTCGAGAAGTTGAGCACTCAGGATTGCGGCACGATTAGTCTGCCCCGCTCCATAACGTTCGGTCTGCGTGCTGATATTTTGCGCGAGGCGTTGCCGCTGCGCTTCGCCGAGCGCGCGGAGCGAATCGTTGTAGAGCGCCGTGTAAAAGGCGATGCGGGCCGAATGCAACTGTCCAACGACCGCAACGTTCAGGCGCTGTTGGGCGAGCAGGATTTCAATGTCGCCGCGACGCAGGGAAGCAGGGATGGCGGCATCGAATAAAGGCTGATTAAAAAAAGCGCGGGCAAAAGCAAACGGCCGGATCGTCGGTTCGTCCGCGCGCTTGCCGCCCTGCACACCAGCGAGGCCTTGCATTTTGAAATCGGGAAGCGCGTTGGAGCGCAAGACCAGGCGGTGGCCCGCGGCCTGTTCCAATGCAATCCGCGCCTGGACGATCTCGGGATTTTTCTCGAGCGTGGTGGCGAGCGCGGCGTCGAGAGTAATGGCATTCGCGTTTGCAGCGCAGAAGAGGAGCAAAGCGGTGACGACACTCTTCTGTAGTCGCTTCGCTATGCGAAGCGTGGGATTGGTCGCGAATCTATCGGCGTCTATCCCCGCGCCGCCCGCAGGGCGGCGGCTACAGAAGAGATAATTCGCCGCGTTCATCTTCCACCTCCTAGCGTTGAAGGCGGCGCCGCAACGTCCAGCACGGGCTTCGATCCCGGCGGATTTTGCGAAATCTTTGCAGCGAACCCGAGCGAATCCGGTTCGCGGGCGCAGGCTCGCGCAAGTCTCGCGAGCGCCACGTTGTGAAGGTAGATGGCGCCCAGCCGCGTCGTGCGCGTGCGCGTCACATCCGAGGCCGCCTGTAGAATATCGAGCTGCGTCCCAAGGCCCGCGCCCAAATTCCCCTTTGCGATCTCGAGAGATTCATCGGCGTTCTGCACATTGCGCGTTTCCGATTCCAGAACGCGGTCGGCTTGCTGAAGATCGAGAAAAGCGCTGCGGACATCGGAACCAACGGAAAGCTTCGCCGCTTCCAGCGCATGGACCGCGGCATCGCGGCGCGCCCGCGTCGCCTGCATTCGGCCACGCGTGGCATAGCCGTCGAAAATATGCCAGGTCGCGTTTAGTCCGACGATGAATCCGTGATTGAACTCCGGGCCCACCGCCGGATCGCGCTCACTGTAGGCCTCGTATCCGGCAAAGGCTTCCACGTGGGGACGCGTCTCGCTCCGGTCCAGGATCAACTGCTGGTCCTCGATCTCGACATCGATCTCGCGCGCCCTGATTTCCGGCCGGGTCACATCGGCGTAGGCGAGGCATTCATTCAGATCGGGATGCCGCGAGGCGTATTGCAATTGCCCGGCCGCCTCGACGTTGGATAACGGTTTGCCGGAACCATCCACGCCGATGAGCTGCAACAGTCGCAGGTGTGAATTTTGCAGACGCGTCTGGGCGTCGATCAACTCCGGCTGTTCGTTGGCGAGCGCGACCTCCGCGCGGCTGACATTGAGCGACCCGACAGTCCCGCTCTCGAAGCGTTCCCGTTGCGCCTTCAGCTCCTCCTGGAAAACGCGCACCGATTGTTCGCGCACGCGAATCTTCGCGCGGTTCAAGAGCACATCGTAAAATGCCAGCCGCACATCCATCGACACGCGATTGACCAGCGCCTGGTATTCGAGCGTCCGTTTCTCCTCATTCAAGCGCGCGATCGCCAACTGGCTCGTGATCGCGCCGCCGGTGTAAAGATTCTGCACGACACGCACGGTGGCGTCGTAATCATCCGACCGGAGCCGCGAAGGTTCCTGGCGCTGCCTTTTCCGGAGCAGGCCGGTGGAAACCACGTTCGGCAGAAATCCCGCGCGCGCCTCGATTACGCCGCCCTTGGCGGCTTCGAGTTGCTTCGCTGCCATCAGGATTTCCGCGTTCTGTTTCTTCGCGACGACGATCGCTTCCTCGACGGTATAGGCGGGACCGGCCTGAGCGCCGGCCATCGCGAGCGCCAGCAGGAGAATTACGATCCCAGAACTACGGCGCATCCATCCTATCTCACGTCTGAAAGCCGGCTTTTTCAACACAATTCCCATAACGGCGCGAGGGCAGGACCATTTTCCCACCCCGCGCCTAGGGAAATCGCCACCCGATATTGCATCGCCGCACATTTGCTCTATGATGGGCAACCTTGCGCCTTGCCCCCACTTAGGGTCGCCGCTAATCTTCGTGTTTTTCTCGCAATGAACAAAATCAGAATTGCCGTCGTGGGAGTGGGGAACTGCTTCAGTTCGCTCCTTCAGGGCATCAACTTTTACCGGGATTCCTCCGGCAACGGCGCGGATGTCGGGTTGATGCACCGGCAAATCGGGCCCTACCAGCCGCAGGACATTGATGTCGTCGCCGCCTTTGATATCGATCGCCGCAAGGTCGGGGTCGATGTCGCGGAAGCCATCTTCGCCCCGCCGAATTGCACCAAGATTTTTTGCGAAAAAATCAGGCCCACGGGCAC
>JBEEHT010000099.1:0-29578 GCA_041167545.1 Verrucomicrobiota bacterium | reverse complement strand
CCGTTCGCCACTAAATTACTTCTGTATTGCTACAGAAGTAATCCCGTTCGACTTGCATGTCTTATCCACGCCGCCAGCGTTCGTTCTGAGCCAGAATCAAACTCTCCGTAAAAATTTGGAGCCGGTGCCATTGCTGACCCCGGACAAAGTTTGTCGAGACACTCGCTAAAGTGCCCGAAATTCTGACCATTCTTGCCTGAAAACGACTCGTGAGAGCCGAATCCAGGTTCGTCCGATCTTATAAATTAAGATTTCCTCGAGTCCCGAAGGACCGTTGGAAAAATGTTTTAATCAAAGAAATTACCCATTCCCAAATTAGCTTAAGGAAGAGGCAACCCCGAATTGCTTCGGGGCTCTGACGTATAACGCACAATTCAATTTTCGCTGACTTACTTCACCTTTTGGATCCCGCGGAAATTCCGTCGTGATGCGAAATCCAAAATCAGACTGTCAAAGATCAATGTTCTCTCTCCGGCACGAGACAAAATTCATTTCCACAATTAACCAATTTCGGATAACCGAGAACTGAGTTCGAGACGAACTCGAGAGAAGAACACTCCGGGAATCCCGGAGTCCGCATTTCAGCGGGACAGCAACATATTGCGTGTCGCTGCCCCGTCAAAGAAAATTTCCACTAAATCATGAGAATTTTTCGCATCGGCCTCGGTGGATCGGCCGCTCCGTCGAGCGATGCTTAATTCAAAGCGGCTTCGCCGCCATTTTCAGCATCGAGCGGCGGAGCGCTCGATCCACCATTCTCTATCCTCGATTCTTCGCTGCGCCGATGCCCTTCGCCTCACGGCGCTGGGCTCGGAGTCGGCGATGCTGCCTCGAGTCGTTCGCGCCATTGTTTGGGCGAGTAATTGAATCCGTGGGAGCGGAACGAGGAAGAGATTCCGAGGTCATAGCCCTCAGCCAACGCAATGCTGATGGAATCTTTCGTGCCCGCATCCGGATACTTTTCCATCAATATTCGCACAAGTTTTTCCGCTTCCGTCGCGTGGTTTTCGATTCGTTTATTCAAGCGCACATTGGCAGTCACTCCATTCACGACGCGCTGCCCTTTCTTGCTGTCCCAAAAAACAGTTTGGCCGGCCATTACCGTTGCGCCCGCGACCTCCGGCTCCTGCAGCATTGTCTCGTAAGCTGTCACGAGGTCCTTGGGCATCCATTTCTGCGCCACGCGGACCATGAGGAAGGGAATTACGCCCGCCAGAATCATGATCACCGCCACAACGGCATAGTGTCCTGTCCATATCTTTGGCTTCTCCGCCGTTTCGCTTCCCGCGATCACGACATACGATCCCACCACCAAATCGTGAAGTGACTGCCGGGTTCTCCGGTTAAAAACGATCAGATAGATGATCGCCAGGCCGAAGCCAAAAACCGCTTCAGAAAAGAGAATCCCTCCGCCAGATTCCAACGCCTTCCGGGGTACTGGGGTGCCGTTGAGGAAGTAAGGTAATAGCAGCACGAACGAGCGGACGAACGATTTGCCGATACTGAGCGGTGCACCCTCCTTCGAAACGACTCTGATTTTCACGGCCCTTTTGCCGACCGTTTGGCCACCGCTGAGCGAGCTATTGAGCGGCACGAAGTAGAGCAAAGCGACGGCGAATCCGACGAAACGTTCCCAGCCGCCCATGCGCATGAACGATTCGGACCAAAGGAATCCAAGAATCCATCCGACGATTGCCAGGATGATGGAGTCGATTAGCAGCGCAAGAAGGCGCCGCCAGAATCCTGCTCTCTGAAAACTCGGTACCGCTAGTTGCGGAGGAGACGGCGGTAGTTCCGGGGCGGTAGGATCCATCTGCTTCGAGATCGACTGCGGAGATTATCACCGCGAGTTGAGAAATCGATAAAATTGTTGCCCCGCTGTGGGGCGACTCCATCCTCGCCGCGTTCGTCTCCCTGTTGCGGCGGTTTGTGACCGCCGATCTCCGACCACCGACCTCCGCATCGCCACCAGCACCATTAAGATATACCTCGAGCCCATCTTCGAAAAACTCGGCGTCGACCACCGCCTCGGGGCTGCCCTCTACGCCAGCGAATTCTTCCCGAATGAAGACATGGCGGCCAGCGAGCCAGATTGAAGCGCAACTCACCTAACGACCTAATCGACTTGGTTCCTATCGTTCCCACTTCGAGCGCCGAAGGGAAATTTTCTCGATTCCCCGATGTTTTTCTCTTGGCAATTTCAGCGCCGACATCTAAAAACGCTCCAACAAGCCCGGCATAAGCCGCGCTGAACCCCTAACCCTACGACAAAGACGCCCCCCAGGAATCATCTTGCGTTGCGCCACGACCGCGACGCCATCGGCGCCGCGATCGAGGAACAGGAAAGCCCGCGTCACAAGAGATCCGTGATCGAAAGGCGATCATGCACAAAAAAATACACCACGTCCTCAAGTGTCTAGCCATGTAAGGCAGCGCCGCCAAATCGAGCGCGGTCACCAACTAGCTCAATACTTTCCATTCAAATCGTATTAACCCAACCTAATGAAAAATAGTCATCATATCTCTCACTCTCCATTATTACGTCTCCTAGCGTTTGCCGCGCTAATTGTCTTGACTGGATGTCCATCAAAAAACGCGAGTTTGGAAGGACGTCGAGAACTAAATCTCTTGTGCTGGACAGGGTATGAGGAGCGTTCAATGCTCGAACCGTTCGAAAAGGCTTTCAACATCAAGGTAAATTACAAAACCTTCGTCGGCGGCGATCAGATGTTTGCGCTGTTAACTCAGTCCAAAGCGCAATATGACGCCGTAGTGGTCGACCCCGAGTACGTCGAAAAGCTGCATGCTGCTGGACGATTGTCAGAACTCACTCCATCGGATTACAAATTCGATGACTATTTTCAACCGTTCCAACGATTCCCACTGTGTTGGATCAATGATAAACTTCAGGCGATCCTTATTCGCTTTGGCTCGAATGGTCTCGTTTACAATACAAATCACGTAACCGAAGAAGAAGCAAGATCGTATAAGATTTTGTGGGATGAGAAAGTAAAGGGGCGGGTTGGCATTTGGGATTGGTACTTGCCGAGCATGGGGGTTCTTAGCCGTTCGATGGGAAATCAAGAGCCTTATGCAATCAACGATGCGCAGTTCGGCGCCCTAAAGCAACGGATGACGGAACTGCGCCCTCAAGTGAAAGCGATCCATCCGAAGCCGCCCGAGATGATTGCCGCGCTCGCGAACGGCGAGACATGGATTGTGCCAGGTATTGGCGAATGGATAGCGGCAATTCTCAAGCAACAGGGTAAGCCAATTGCGTGGACCGTTCCAAATGAAGGGGGCGTGATGTGGGTGGAGACACTAGTGATTCCAAATGACGCTCCGCATCCGGATGTCGCGAAGCAATACATTCAGTGGATGCAAACACCGGAGGCCCAGGCGCTGCTAACCCAACGTGAGGCGTATCAGTCGAACGTTCCTAACAAGAAGGCATACGATATTCTTACAGCGGCCCAAAAGGATACTCTTAAGGTGCGCAACGAACAGGAGGCGCTAGAACTCATTAGCAAACTTTCCGTGAGGCGTCTGCCGGTTAATCAAGCGGAGAAGCAGTGGCAGGACACGTGGCAAGAATTTAAAAGTGGCAGATAGTGAAAGTAACTCATGCAACAAATTGTCCAAGAATTATATCAAGACATTAAGGCGAAGGGAATTTCTGCCGGGGCGTTTCTCGTTGCTGGCGTTGTTCTAATTCTTTTCGCCATTTTTGCTTTAACTACGAGTGCCTTACCACAGGATTGGAAAGGTAAGCTTTGGTGGCTGCCGTTTGTTTTTGCTATCACGGGTTTGCTGTTTGTCATAGTCGCGCCTCTTGTTGCCTGGGTGATCGAGAGGAACAGGACAGCTCTTCAGTTGATTGCTTGGACTGGCTTCAATGAACCCGAGGTCACGCTGCCGTTTGTTCGGACCCAGAAATCGAATATCGATGTTTTAGAGTATGTTAGGGGAATCGAAAAAGTGACGCAGCTCAAATACTGCGGATCCTTGTTTGACGTAATTATCTCAGACGTAGAGTTTCTGGATCGACACGAAAAAGGACATCGGTTGCGTTCTCTTACTGGAGTGAAATATGAAGGACCTTTGTGGGAAAAGGTCAACGAGAGTCTTGCAACAGAAGTCCAGACTGCAGCGGGCGGCAAATTTGGCGTACCCGTACGATTTGGTCTTAACGACATTGTGATCAATAGCAGCAAGACTCATGAACTCTTTGGAAAGCAGACAATATCTTCATACAAGGAGCTGAAACTGTCAGAGGTGCTTTCAAACACTTCTGTCGATTGTCGGGTGGGCCTTTGGAATTGGTATGTTACAACATTTCCGATCCTCTTGCTGGCCGAGGGCGTTCCGTTGAAAGATATTTGGTTTCAGCCCGAAAGTACGATCATTGCGTTAAAGAACACCATCTTAGCGAACAAAGAAAAGTTCTATCTTTTCGACTACCCGGAAGACGCGACAAAATCTTTAAGGCAGGGAAAAGTGTGGACGATTCTAGGCAGTGGCGGTTGGATTTTACCGCGGCAGGTGGAGCACAGGCAGGGATTGCAAGCTATTATGCCTACCGAAGGAGCGATTATGTGGGTGGAATGCGCAGGGATAATCCATAACGATGAGAAGACGGTGGAGCTATCGAGAAGCTTCATAGAGTACCTGTTGAACAAAGAAACCCAAACGTTGCTCGCGGAACGCGAATCTTATCGCGCTTGTCCGACAACACAAGAGGCACTCGACAGCCTTCCGCACGACCTGTGCCAGCTATTCCATAAGGACAGAGTCTTTGATGACAAGCGAACTCTGAACAGCCGCAATGTTATTTTGAGGCAGCTTCCAAAGGATTGGCGCGTCTGGGAAAAGCATTGGGAAGAGATAGATGCGACGCTTACACACGCGTAACGGGTCGTCGAATGGTGCGCATTTCTAACAGGTTACCCTCCGCCGTTTCTTCGTGGAGAACTTTGCCACTCGCGCACGTGCTTTGGCAATCGGTTTTTTATGGATTCGGCTTAATCGCACTAATCAGCTTTAGCTTCTGGACGATCAATAACTTTCAGATTGCGCCCGCGTTTTCGTTTGAGAACTATCGCGCGATCATTGGTGGCAATACGTATAGAGATGCGATGCTTCAGTCGCTCTGGCTTGCTTCCACTACAGCAGTGTTCGCGGTAGTATTCGGCTTGCCGCTGAGTCATGCTATTAGCGCCTATGTGCCCCTGCGTCTCCGGTTGCTGGTAGTCTTCGCGTTGTTTCTTCCTTTCTTTTCCAATTACGTGATCAGGATGTTCGCATGGCAACAGTGGCTGAACGAGAACGGAATGCTCCCTTTTTTACTGAGGGGGATAGGGGTGAGTGGCACGCCGAGGCTGATCTATACCTTGTTTGCCGTTCGAATAGGGCTTCTATCAGTCTTGTTGCCAATAGCGACCCTGATGATCTATCTCTCAATAGCTAGGATGGACAAGACGCTGTTGCCGGCAGCGCGCAACCTTGGGGCGTCGGCTGGGCAGGCGTTTCGATACGTGACTTTTCCGCACAGTTTTCCCGGGATAGCAACGGCTTTCGTGTTCTCATTCATCATCGCATTCGGGGATTTTATTGCCCCGAGCGTTCTTGGTGGAAACCAAACATACCTGCTGAGCACTTTGGTCGAGGACCGCGTCAGGATTAACGACTGGCCAACCGCTGCGGCGCTTGGAGCGATAATGATTCTCTTTTGTGTGCTACTTATCTCAGTCGTTTTCGGCGCGTTAGGATTCGGGCAGGGCGAGATTCGGAAAATCTGGTCGAATCCGAGAGCATGAGGGCTGGCTTGCTCCGATGGCTGTGGCGGGGGTACATCGCGGCGGCAGTAATGTTTGTATTCGCACCGGTATTGTCTCTTCTTATCTTTTCATTTCAAGCGAGCAGGGTTCAGAGTTTCCCTATAACTGCTTTTACCATGGATTGGTATCGAAATGCCTGGGAGAATCCGGAAGTGCGAACGGGGCTTCAAAATAGCATCGTTGTCGGAGTCATTGCTGGGCTTGCGGCAGCGATACTCGGTTTCCTTAGTGCTCATCTGCTGGCCCGAGGAAAGCTTCGGTACGGCAACTTGTATGTTGCGTTAGTTTCGCTTCCTGCATTCGTCCCGTTGCTCTTATCTGGCATAGCGTTGCTCATGTATTACCAGCGAATTCGACTCGCCGGCAGCTTGTGGGCGATCATCGCGGCCCACTCGTGTTTTTGTTCGCCGTTTGCGATGGCTGTAATTCGGGGCCCCTACGAACGCCTAAACATCGATATCGAGCACGCGGCGAGGAATCTCGGTGCCGGAGGGTTTCGCATTATGTTCCAAATTGTGTTGCCACAGCTTTGGCCGGCGATTGCCGCTGGGATGCTCATTTCATTTCTATTGTCTTGGGACGAATTCATTCTCGCGTGGTTCGTTGGGGGATTTCAGAGGACGCTGCCCGTCGTTATTTACGGTATGATGGGAGCATCCTTTAATCCTTCTTTGAATGCGGTAGGCGTTGTGAGCATAGCGATTTCAGGATTGATGCTAGGGGCGGTATTTTTACTCGAAGGTTTGGCAACTCGACGCGCAAGGACAACATGATCGATGGGAAACATTCTGTGTTGAGGCTTGATTCCGTAAGCAGGGTGTTTGGAGACGTTGCGGCCGTGAATGGGGTTTCTCTCCAGATTCGGGCAGGAGAATTTTTTGGTATTATTGGTCCCAGCGGGTGCGGCAAATCGACTCTGCTAAAAATGATGGCGGGAATTGATTCCCCCACAACCGGAGAGATTGATTATCAGGAGAAGCCGATCGTAGTCTCGAAGTTGCGATTCCCTGAAATCGTATTGGTGTGGCAATCCCTGGCGCTCTTCCCACATATGAACGTGGCGAAAAACGTGGAATTTGGACTTCGTGTTCGAGGGGTGACTGTAAACGATCGAAAAGCGCGTGTCGCTGCGGCGCTGTCAATGGTGGGGTTGGAAGACTTTCGAGAACGTCGGATTGATGAGTTGAGCGGAGGGGAGCAACAACGAGTGGCGCTCGCCAGAGCCCTTATTCTTCGCCCCCGAGTATTACTACTTGATGAGCCTTTTGGTTCCCTGGATCCGCATCGGCGTGGTGAACTGCAAGTCGCGCTTACTAAGCTTCACCGGGAGACAGGAATAACTTTCGTTATGGTGACGCATGATCAGAGCGAAGCATTAACGCTCGCTTCCCGAATCGCAGTGATGAATGCGGGCCATTTTGACCAAATAGGAACTCCCGAGGCGATTCTGGCGTCTCCCACAACAGCGTTTGTTGCCCGATTTGTCGGCAATAAGAATGTGTACGCTGGAGTGATTGAAAATATTGTGAACAACACCTACACGGTACGCACAAGGGTGGGCGTTTTCCTGGCGGTCGCGAGGCCAGAAACTCCGTTGCAGTTGGCCCAAGGATCGAAAGTCGTGTATATAATTCCTGCAGATCAAATTGTTGAAGGGGCTATCCACGTTAACGCGACTAAAGGAATGTTCTTAGGCAGAGTAATGCTAGGATCGTCGCAAATTATTCGTCTCGCGGTAGCTGACGATTGTATTCTCAGCTACGAACGTTGCCGAAACGGGCATGGTACTAACGGACCAACGCCCGAGATGAGCGATCGAACGGTGTCGTGGCCCGACACCGCCGCTTATCTCTTAGCTGGTTAGTTCAATTCGGTGGGCAGTTCGACTCGGCGAGGTTGGGGTCACATTGGTCGGCACACCAATTGGAGGCACACGCAGGTCAGCCTGTGAATCTCGGCAATTTCGAACTCCCCGCCCTTAGTGCCGCTCGACTATTGCTCGATGCCTTCCGCGGCGCGGGGCAAATCCCGGGATGGCTTTCGAAATTCGTCAGTCATTAGGGGAAGTGACCCGCCTTCGTCCCGCAGGCGCGGGACTGCGGCGTGGCAGGGTCATCGGGGCGAGGATGGAGGATTGAGGACATAGTATCGCGGGAGGCGGGGTGGATCAGAGGTCGGCGATCAGAGGTCAGACTGAAACGCTGAAACGCTGAAAAGCTGAGATTTGGCAACCGATGACCGATGACCGATAGCTAATCGGGAGGCTTCACGGGCTAGTTCTTCGGCGCGAGTGAGGTCGTGATGTTCTCGAAGCGAGAATCGCCGCGGAGCGCATCCCATTCGAGGTCGAGACGCAGATTGCCGTAGGAGGGTCCGTAAGGAAGTTTGCTCACGATCTCCAACTGTTGGAGGGCCAGATCCTTCTCGCCCGTAAGTGCGTAGATGCGCGCCAGATTTGTGATGAGGGCTACGCCAACGGGTGCATCTTTTGCCGGCGGCAGGAGATCGCAGGCGGCCCGGCCTTCCTGGATCGCTTTTTCTTTTTCGCCTAACTGGGCGTCGATCAATCCCAGGACGCTGAGCGGTGTCGCACTGCCGCCTTGGGCGCGGACGATTTTCTCCGCTTCGACGCGGGCCGCCGCGAACGCGGAATGGGCGGCCGGCGCGTCTTGTTGCAATCTGGCGAGCAAGCCTTCGTACCACGCGCGCGGGAAGCGGAAGAAGGTTTCGGTGTTTTTTTCATTGCGACTGTTCGCGAGGGCGCGGGCTGCTGCCACCGGGTCGCGTTCCCGCAAAGCGAGCGGGAACGAGAATTTCAAGGCCACCGCCGCCAGCGAAGAAGGCCCCTCGGCTTCGATCGCGTTGATGGCGGCGCGCAATGGCGCCAGGTTGGCCGTCGATTCGGCTGCTATCTCTTCTGGAGCAAGGCGAAAGCTCCGGTTCTGCGGCGCGATTGCTAACGCGCGCTTGCAGGTGGCGAGCGCTTCCGGGTATCTGCGCAAAAAGAAATAAGTCGTGTTCAGTTCATCGACGAATGACAGATTTTGGGGATCAAGGCTCGCGGCCTGTTCCAAATTGCGAATGGCTTCATCCCAGCGCGCTTGCCGCCGATCAATCAAACCAAGGAACTCGAAAATGTCCGCGTTGTTCGGGAGGGTCCGTTGCGCCTGGGCCAATTCTTCGCGGGCTCGTTCGTAGTCGCGATAACCCCAGTAGAAGTGCACCGCCTGGGCCAGATGCGTTTCGCCGGCGTCACGATCGAGCCGAATCGCCGCCTTCACGCTCTTCTCGGCAAGCGCGAGCCGTGTCTCGGTATGATCGATGTTTGAGAGATAGAACAGATCATGGATGGCGGCGAGCTGGCAGTGAGCGAGAAGAAAGGCGGAGTCGCGCGCGACGGCTTCATCAAGAAGCAGGACCGCATTGGAAAGACCTTCTGGCGACGGGAACTTATGGCCGGCCTGCACGAGTTGGGTTGCCCGGAGGTAAAGATCGTAAGCCGCGACGTCCGTGGTGGGTGGCTTCTTGATGGCATTGTTTTCCGTAGGGGAAAGCTTCGCGCGAAGCTGGGCGGCAATCGTTTTCGAGATTTCACTCTGGATGGCGAATACATCGGCCAGGTCGCGATCGTAGGTCTCGGCCCAAATATGGGTGTCGGTGCGGGCGTCGATGAGCTGAGCACTGACGCGGACACGATTTGTGACGCGCTGAACGCTCCCTTCCAGGACGTGGGCGACCCCGAGCGCGCTGGCGATTTCGCGCAGGTTGCGTTGACCCGAATCCCGATACTGCATCACGCTAGTCCGGCTGATCACTTTCAAATCGGCGACCTTGGCCAGGTCGGTGAGGATTTGGTCTTGCACGCCGTCGGTAAAAAAGGCGTTTTCCTTGTCGCTGCTCATGTTCACGAACGGCAGGACAGCGATGGATTTCGGAGGAATGGAGGGTTGAGCTCCAGCGAGACCGTCGGTGGTCGGCGTCGCAGGAGCTCCGCCCTCCAGATGAGGCGCGTTGGATCGCAAGAGTTTGAAAACCAGCAGGGCCGTCGCGACAATCGCGATGACAATGATGAGCGCGGCGAATTTCCGACCGCTCCATTGCGGAATCACTTCGTTACGCCCGACGTCCTCCGTCCGCTTCATGCCTTGTGGCGTCATTTCGAACGCCCAAGCGATGACGAGCGCGACGGGAAACCCGAGGAGCACCAACACGACTACCGCAGTCGTGATCCCATCCGGTAGATGGAGAGCGGGGACGATCGTCGCCGAGACTTGCATCATCAGCCAGCCGACGACGGCATAAGCCACGGCTACTTTATAAACATTGCGCCGCTTTAACTCCCGGAAGAAGGAACTCGGGTCCATCACGGCGATGATTTAGCGGCAGAAAGTAGAAAGTAGGAAGGAGGAAGTAGAAAACGCAGCAGCGCGGATCCGCATTCGTCCCGCATTCGCGGGACTACGACGTGACAGGGGTCGAAACTTAGAGGTCGGGGGCGGAGCTATTTCAAGGTGGCGTGAAATGCGACATCGAGTTTGTCGCTATTGCTCTCTCCCGACGTCGCGGAGCCTGTGATTTCCTTGCCGGCGGGGCTGTCCAGTTTCACGTCGAAGATGCCGGACACCGCAGTTTGCCGGTCTTTCATGTGCACACTGGTGCGGACCATCTTGCCCTCTTTCAGATGGAAGACGATGCCGTTGAACTTCGGCCCCTCGCGCATCATGTCGAACTCGGAGGTCCATTTGTCGGCAGAGATTTTTTTGTCGCTCAAAATGAGGATGACTGGCTTTCCGTCGTCTTTTTGGTCGACGAAGGCAGCGGCGAACGTCAGGGCAGCGGTGGCGCCGTCGAAAGTGAGGGAGCCTTTGGCTGTTCCACCCGGCAGATCGGATGCAGCGTGGAGCAGGGGACTGGCGAGCATGCAAAAGGCCAGGCCACCGGCCAGAACGGAGAAGCGGAATGGTTTCACGGGAGAAAGTAGAAAGTAGGAAGTAGGAAGTAGAAAGATAAAACGCGGAGGGAAGGCGGAAGAGAAGCGACGGAACGAGATTTTGCTGGCGCTTGCGGCGTTTTGGCTGAGAATTCGCGCATGACGAAGTGCGCGCTTTTCGCGGTGGCGGGGTTTCTCGGACTTTGCGGTTCGTTATCCGCTCAGCCGCCGGATCAGATGCTGCTGGATGGAAACAATCCAAATCGGTCGCCCTGGGTTTCGCTCGAAGACCGAAATCAATTCTCCTTTTCCACAGCTTTTGGGTCGATGCGGCAGACGGAAAATTACCTGCCGACCTCCGGGCCTTGGGAGCAGCAGAGCTTCGCTTACCTGCCTTCGACAAATCGCAAGAACTCCCTTGATAACGCCGTGGATTGGCGCGCGCCCGACAAGATCCAGTTCGGCGGCGAGATGGGATTTCTTTACGGGAAATCGAGCGGCAAATATGGCCGCGAAGATTTCTCGAGCTACATCATCGGCACCATCGGGAACGACAAGTTCTCCATCACCGCTGGATTCCTCCATCAGGAATCCAGCGGACGCTATCCGCGCTGGCGCCGGTAACGGTCGCGCCCGCGACCAGAGGTCAGAAGTCCGAGGTCGGAGATCAGAGGCCTGTTATTGTTTGTCGTAGATACCTACGCCCTCGATCTTTTCGCCTTTCGCGTTGGTCCCGCTCAGGGTGACCGTGCGAGTTTTGCCATCGGCTGACACAGAAATTTTCCCGGTAGAGGTGACTTTTCCATCTTTCTTATTGGTCAGTTCCAAAGTGCGGTCATCAATCTGTTTATATGAGCGCATGTTTGCCGTCGAGTCGCCCGTAACGCGATAGTCTTTCCCATCGAACTTGCCCGTCCACTCGCTGTGCGCTGGTTTTCCATCCGCGTCGGTGCCGTCAACGGTGACTTTTATGCTGTCACCTGAGGCCGCGTAAACAACGGTATTATTCTTTGGCGCTCCGGCGCCGAGTTTCGATTTGGCCTCGTTGAGTTTCCACGTGCCCATGTGTGGGCTGGCATATACTGCTGCCGCCACGAAAAATAGCCCCAGCGTCAATCCGATCGATTTGGTTTTCATGCCCGCCATTGCGCCAGACTCCGATGCTTGAGTCAAGCGGTTCGGTTGCGGACGAGCGAATTCGAAGCAGCTTCACGACGTTGGATCCTGAACCGCTTCTTAACATCCCTGATTACGCGCGGGCAGCGCGGGGCAAGTTGTCGAAGGATGTGTGCGACTATTTCGAAGGCGGCGCGCTGGATGAGATCGCGCTGCGCGAGAACGTTGCAGGCTGGGAACGGCTAAAGCTTTTTTACCGCGTATTGGCGGGAGTCGGCGAACGCGACATGAGCACGACGATGCTCGGGCAAGCGATCTCGATGCCGATCGCGATTGCGCCGACCGCGTTTCATAAGTTGGCGTGCGAAGAAGGAGAGATCGCGATGGCGCGGGCGGCGAAGGCGGCAGGGACGCTGTTCATTCTGAGCTCGCTCTCGAACACGGCGATGGAAGAGGTCTTTGCGGAAGCAACCAGCCCGCGCTGGTTCCAGCTCTATATTTATAAGGATCGGCAGATCACCCTCGATCTGGTGAAACGCGCCGAGGCTGCGGGAGCGGAGGCGATTGCTCTGACGGTGGACGCGCCGGGATTGGGCACGCGCGAACGCGATACGCGGAACCGGTTTCGATTGCCGGACGGTCTCGCGGTCGAAAATCTCGCGCCGTTAGGCAAAGGCCAAATGCCGGAAGTACGGGGTTCCGGTCTGGCGGCTTATGTCCGAGAAAATTTCAAGGCCGATCTTGGGTTCGACGATCTCGATTGGTTGTGCGGTTCAACTCGGCTGCCGGTGGTGGTGAAAGGCGTCTGCCGCGGTGACGATGCGCGCCGTGCGGTCGAGCATGGAGCGAAAGCGCTGGTGGTTTCAAATCACGGGGGGCGACAGCTCGATAGCGCGCCGGCCACTTGCGAAGTGCTGCCGCACGTGGTCGATGCGGTTAATGACCTTTGCGAGATCTATGTGGATGGCGGGATCCGGCGCGGGAGCGATGTGCTGAAAGCGATCGCGCTCGGCGCGCGCGCCGTGTTGATCGGCCGGCCGGTTCTCTGGGGTTTGTGTGTCGCTGGCGAACAAGGCGCGACAAGCGTGCTGAAAATTCTGAGACACGAATTAGACGAAGCGATGTTGCTGTGCGGATGCACGAAGCTCGCTGACATCGATCGGTCATTGCTGGGGCCTTAACCTCACTTTTCGAGCGGCGGTGGTGCAGGTGATTCGTCCACCGAAAGCACATTGGAGATCGCGGGATTTGTTACACGACCCTATCTGACAGTGCTTGACGTAGTTCGCCAAGCAGTGATCTTTTGTCGTGATCTGGCACGTCATAGAACTCGTCGGATTACTGATTGGACTTCTTCAGCTGCCGTCCATCTTTTTTGATTTACGACGCTGGCTTTTAAGCGAAAAAATCTTGGGTTGCATCAACCCCTCGGGCGGCGATTTAGTTCAAAAAACAATCTAATATCGCGAATTCGCGATAATTAGACGCAGAGTATTGTCGGGGTTTGTAGCCAATTGCGAATGAGTGTGTCGCGATGACTCATTTAGTCGCAAAACTCGACAACGATCATCTCCGTACTTTCAAACAGCCCTGCCAGCACAAAGATCGGAGTTTGGCGGAGCTTGCAGCATTCAAAAATCTAGATTGACAGACGCATTGCAAAATATTCAGACTGATGGGAACAACAACGCGGGCGTCACCGAAGACATCTGAAGTTTGCTTGCCACCCCAGTCCTATGAAACCAAGAATCTCCTCCCGGAGCGACCGCATTGTCGCACTCGTTACTGGCGATCATTCACAATTTATCGCGAATCTTAAAACCAGAGGCGGCAACTATAAGCATGTGTTCAAACCAAATCTCGCCCTAATCGCGATATTAGTGTTCTTTCTGAATAGCGCGAGAGGGTGGGCGGAGCATGTCGTGATCAATTTTGACGATCTCCCACAGGGCGGCACGACTGGGGTAGTCGTATCAAACCAATATCCCCAAGTGAACTTTTCCTCGAGCCCTGGCTTTGCCAATTATGTGACAACACAATCAGTTTACAACTCGTCGAAGCCCAATTTCATCTGCACGGGCCCGATCCGCGGGAATATCGATTGCGTGCACAACACGATCTTGGACTTCGCCGGGCCGGTAAATAATCTCACGTTCGTTGGAGATGGCATTAACGACTCGGGTCTGGTTGCCCAAGTGGACGTTTTTCAAGTGGGAGCTTCGACGGCTACCGTCGAAGTCATCGGCCATTCGTCGGGTTACAACCCGGAGCTGGTTGATTTACGCAGGTTTCCCAATGTCACGAAGATAGTGATCCGATCGATCACCGATGGAGGCGGAATTGGCTGGGACGACTTCATTTTTGATACCGGACCAATCACGATAACAAAGGCCGACATAACCTCTGACGCCATTGAAGTCGTCCTTACTCCAGTTAGCGACATGGGTAATCTCGTGGTTACGATATTCGGCGTGTTTGGCGGTGCTAGCGGTGAGATAACGCTGTTCAACGGAGCCAAAACTGGCGGCACCTCCACGTTTTCCTTTAATCCTGAGAATCTCCCTATAGGCCACTACGAACAGGTTCGGGCTACCTGGACCGTTAATGGTGTCGCGAGCAAAGCATCAAAGGATGTGGCTTTTCTTGTCCTCGGGAGATATCGGCATTCGCAGTACAACACACCCATGGAATCGACGTGTGGTGGTGCACCCGTAAAGGCATTCATTACAGATGGTAGTTGCAATTTCAGTCCTGTGACCTTGCTTAGTCGGTTCATTAATCAAGTGGACCTTAATGGCAGCGGCCGCTCTATCGCGTTTGGAGACGTGGTTCGCGAGGACTTTTGCTTCGGACCAAAAAATAAGCAGACCAAACCGCCGCCCGGGTCTATGCACCGCAGTTTCCGTCAGCAAGAGATAACTCCGACATGCAAGGGCGGCGAACTCGATGACAGTACAGTCGCGCGAATGCCTGGTCATCCGTATTTGGGCTGCGGAGACCAAATTTTTATAGTGGGACTCGGCGGAGGTGCGGGGAAAACCAAAACGGTCACGGATTTATGTCCGGTGTGCCCGGAAAACCAACTAGACAACTATACGACCGATCCGGCGTGCTCACAGATTAAAGATCTTGGCAGGTTCGTGACGATTCGGTTGCGCTAGGTCAGCACTGGCGCGGTGACTAAAGTGGAAGCCGACCGTCGGAATTCGCCGCCGGAGAGTGGATGTGCTCGGGGCGGGGACCGAGGCCGATGAAGCGCGCGGGGATTCGGCGCAGGAATGGGAGCCATCTGAAAAGCCGCCCGATGAATGGGAGCCTGTTGCCGCTTCCGGATGATCGTCCGGTGATGCGGCGATGAACGAAGACCTGCAGGCGCTGAATCACACGCACCGGCCATTCCCGGCGCGCTTGCACTTGTTCGAGATCCGCGAGCGAGACCGGTCCTTCTTTTAGTTTTGCCGCGAGCAGATTCGCGGTCGCGACGGCATCCTGGAGCGCAAGGTTGATGCCGACGCCGCCGGCGGGCGACATGGCGTGCGCGCTGTCGCCGATGCAAAGCAGACCTTCGCGGGCCCAGTGTTGCAGACGATTAATTTGCACAGTGAGCAATTTGATCTTCGACCAATCGTCCAGCTCCGCGATCCGATCTTTCAGAACGGGCGCGATCTCCAGAATGCCTCGGTGAAACGCGGGAAAACCGCGCTGCTTAATATTGTCGAGCGTGCCTTTCGGAATGATGAAGCCGACCTGGAAGTAATCGCCGCGATCGAGCAGGACCAGCAGTTTTCCGCCTCGAAAAAATCCGAGCGACTGCTTCGGATCGCCCTCGCGTTTGGAAAGGCGCGTCCAGAGGACATCGATCGGCACGCCGAACTCGCGCAGCTCCAGTTTTCCGAGCGTGTGGGTGATGGCATGCCGACCATCGGCGCCGATGACAAGGTCCGCGCGCACGATGCGTTCGCCATCTGGCGTCTTCGCGCGCACACCCACGACGCGATCGTTCTCGACGATCAGATCGGCAACTTCATGCTGCATGTGCAGCGCGAAAGTTGGGAATTGTTTCGCGTGACCGGCGAGAAAGTTCAGGAAATCCCATTGCGGCATGAAGGCGACGAACTTGCAGCGGGTGGGCAGGTGGGAAAAATCGGCAATCGGAACGACGTGGCCGTTCATCACGGCGCGCAGCTCGCGCAATTCCTGATGGGGCAGCTTGAGAAATTCCTCGAGCAAACCGAGCTCGTGCATGAGCTCGAGTGTGGAAGGATGAATCGTGTCGCCGCGGAAATCGCGATTGAAGTCGGCGTGCTTCTCCAGGACGACGACTTCCACTCCGGCACGCGCGAGCAGGAAACCGGTCATCATTCCCGCCGGTCCGCCACCGACGATGACGCAACGGGCGTGGATGTCAGAAGTCGGAGATCGGAAGTCTGAGGTCAGATGTCAGCCGGGAGTTGAAGCCGAAATCTCTGCCGAGCGGCGACGGGGGATTCCGAGGCTATCGAAAATCGTCCGTGTCGCATCGGAGCGATTGAGTGTGTAGAAATGGATCCCGGCCACGTGATTATCGAGAAGATCGTGGCATTGCTCGAGGGCGAAATGAACGCCGACGCGGGTCACCATCTTCGGATCGGTTTCGCAACGTTGTAAGGCGCGCAGCAGCTTCGCCGGAAAACGTGCGCCGCCAGCGAGCTCCGCGATGCGCTTGCAACCGCTCATCGAAGTGATCGGCATAATCCCGGCGATGATCGGGATGCGGATGCCCGCCAGCTCGCAGCGTTCGCGGAAATCGTAGAAGTCGCGGTTATCGAAGAAGAGTTGGGTAACGATGTAGTCCGCGCCGGCATCGACCTTCGCTTTCAGGTGGTCCATTTCCACGAGGCGATTCGGCGTGGACGGATGGCCTTCGGGGAAACCGGCCACACCGATCCCGAAACCGCGCGGGTCGGGATGCACTCCGGCCTCGTTAAATTTTCGAATGAACTTCACCAGGTCGATCGCATGTTGGAAAACGTCGGCCGATTTGTCGTAGGCGCAGCCGCGCGGCGGATCACCCCCAAGTGCCAGAATGTTTCCAATGCAATTCTTCGCGTAGCGTTGCAGAATGGATTCGATCTCGTCGTGTTTGTGGCATACGCACGTCAGGTGCGGGATCGGATCGAGCTTGGTCGTGTTCTGAATGCGCTCGACGAGATCGTGCGTC
Organism: Verrucomicrobiota bacterium; assembly: GCA_041167545.1. Taxonomy (GTDB): domain Bacteria; phylum Verrucomicrobiota; class Verrucomicrobiia; order Chthoniobacterales; family UBA10450; genus AV80. The sequence continues at coordinate 12,495 of JBEEHT010000099.1, read as the reverse complement.
AGGTCGCGCGTCGAACCGCCGGCGCCGTAAGTGACGCTGACGAAATGCGGCCCGTACGATTCCAGATCGCGGATCGTCTGGTAAAGGCTCTCGGCTGCCTCCGGCGTCTTTGGCGGAAAGAACTCGAACGAGAACGTAGGCGAATCCCCGCGCATGATATCGCTGATGTGCATGATTCAGTGCCTACGGTTCGTTACGCAGGATATTGGGTCAACTTTATAGAAGCCGAACTGCCGTGACCGCGATCCGGCCGCCGAAGCAGACATCGACATCCGCGCCCGGCGTGCGATGGCGCAATTGATAATCGCCGGCGTAATACAACCCCGTCTCTTCTTCATGCCGATAATTGAGCGGCAACGGGCTCGGATCGAGGGGACACCAGACAACTTCCGGTTTGTCGACGCCCACTGGGAGATTTGGAAGGTTCACATTATAGAAGAGGCCCGGCTCAATTGGTTTCGCCAGGATGTCGGCGAGAATCGGCGTGACCCACTCCGCCGCGCGGCTCCAATCAAATGCGACTCCGGACTTGCGATAATGCGAGACCGCAATTCCCGGCCAGCCGTGAAGCACCGCCTCGCGCACGGCGGCGACAGTGCCGGAGTAATGCATGTCGGCGCCGAGATTCGCGCCGTGATTGATCCCGCTCAAAATCCATTTCGCGTCCGGGACTAGTTTGAGCAGGCCGAGCCGAGTGCAATCTGCCGGCGTGCCGTGAATCGCGAAGCGCTTGTCGCCGCGCGGCTCGATCCGGACTCCTTCCTGCCAGGTCACAGCGTGGCTCACACCGGACTGCGGCCCGGCCGGTGCGACGATGATCGCGTCACCGAGCGCGCCGACTGCACTCAGCAGCGCCTGGAGCCCGGCAGCCTCGATGCCGTCGTCATTCGTCAGGAGAAATTTCATGCTGATGTGAATAGGTAACGCGCCGCGGTTCCTATTCAAAGTGCGAAAGGCCACGGCAAATCTCCTCGCGGTTTTTGGCCCGGCACGGCACTCTGAAAGTGAGGTCTGCGACACGATGAGCAAATCAATGTACGGTCCGGGACCGACAAGCACTCTTGGTGGAGCGAAGGATTGGGCCACCGAGCTGGCTCCCTACGCGGCGCGAACCCTCAAGGTTGTCTGGGACATTTCGAACAAGTGCAATCTCCGTTGTCGAATGTGCCATTTCAGCTTCGACCATGTCTTTCATCAGCCGGCTAAGTTTACCTCGCCCGCGCTCTTCGAACGGATGGCTGCCTCCGCGCTGCCGCTCGCGCACACGCTGGTCCTTTCGGCGAGCAATGAGCCTCTCATCTCCCCGCATTTTACCGATATCTTGAAGATCGCCGCGCGCTACTCAGTCCCCGAACTTCTGTTTCTCACCAATGGCCAACTGCTCTCTCCGAAAATTGCCGACGCGATCATCGAGGCCGGCGTTACGCAAGTGCAAATCTCGATCGATGGCGCCACGAAAGAGACTTACGAATACATCCGGCGCGGCGCTCAATTCGATCGGCTGGTTCGGAACCTCGAATATCTCTCAGCGCGCAAGCTCGAACTCGGGCGCGCCGCGCCTCGGTTGCAATTCAATATCGTCCTGATGCAGCGGAATCTGGAGGAGCTTCCGCTCTTCGTCGATCTCGCCGAGAAGGTGGGAGTAGAGTGGATCGCGGCGCGGCATTTGTTGATGATCCACGGCCTTGAGATGGAGCGGGAAACACTCGCCCACGACTGTGCCCGGGCGAATCTCCATTTCCGGCATTTCTTTCAGCGGGTGGAACAATCGAAAACCGTAAGCGTGATCGAGTTTCCCGATTTCTTTATCGATAAAACGTTAGCTGAGGCAGAGACGCCGGTGGGGAATCACCCGGAGACATTGCCCACGGGCGGGGAGACCGCGCCGCCGAAAGCGGTAGTTTCGACATCCGCAAAGGCGAACGCCGAGCGATGTGGTGGCGAGAATATTGTTCGAGCCATTTGGCGCCACGCGCGCAATTTCCGCCGACGCTCCGAACGCGCTAAACCACCCAACGCCTCGCCAGACGCCGACGAGCTGGCGTCTTTGCCCTTTGGCTGGATTGATCATCCGGCGCAAGGGGTCGCTCACGTAAACAACGCCGTCCAAATCGAAGGCTGGGCGCTTGATCGAAAACAGATCGCGCGCGTTACAATCGAAAGAGAACCCTTCCTTGATGATCGGGCGATTAATGGCCGCTGGTTAGTCGAGTTGGGAGAGGCCCGGATCAGGAATGGGTCGCGGCCGGACGTCGGCAGGACCTTTCCGCAATATCCTCATGCCTACCGCGCAGGCTGGTCCTTCGAACTGCGGCGGGAGATGGTATCGACCGCCGAGAGCGTTCGGGCTGTAGTCCATGCAGTGGCCCATAGCGTTGACGGCCGCAGCGCCGATCTCGGTAAACGGGTTATCTCTTTTTCTACGGAGAGCGTGGCGAAGCCGTATCTGTTTTGCTCCAAGCCGTTCGATAGTCTCTTCATCGACTCCAAAGGCGATGTGAGGCCTTATCCCGACTGTCGCCCGGAACATCCGTTCGGGTCCCTGGCGGAAGGAGGGGCCTCGCTGCAGGACATTTGGTTTGGGAAGGATTTCCAAACGTTGCGAAACCGAATAATCGATCGTGATCCGCCTCCCATGTGTCTAAATTGCGCTTACTTCATTAACCGGAACGTCGATGATCCGGGCTACTTTGTGCCGAGATAATTCGAACAAGAGCCCGCTCGTAGCTGCGTTCCGTTCTCCGAACATGTCCATTAGCGCCAATCCCGACGACGTATCTTCGATCGATGCGATCATTAACGCCGCCTATGACGTGATCTCCGGTCGGGCAGGAAAGAAACGCGATTGGGACCGGGAACGGTCATTGTTCGTTCCCGGCGCGCGACTCATCCCCACGGCGACGGTTCCCGGAAGGAACGACGTCGATCTTGCGCCGCTCATTCTCGACGTGGAGGGATACATCCAGCGGGTGGAGCCGTTGTTCGCCGATAAAGGTTTCTATGAAAAGGAAGTGGCGCGACGGACGGAACAATTCGGGCGGATCGCGCACGTCTGGAGCACGTACGAGTCACGCCATCGCGAGGACGACCCGGAGCCGTTCATGCGCGGCATTAACAGCATCCAATTATTCCACGATGGCACGCGCTGGTGGATCGTGAACATCTACTGGCAGCACGAGAGCGCTACCCATCCGATTCCGGAGAAATATCTTTGAGGTAGTTGGTTCGAAAGAATCTCTAGCGGCTCGGTCCAGACTTGCGTCGAAAGCGCGTTAAAGATAGAACCAAGCCGTGAAGTCGATCGGACTCGGTTTTGCCGCCGCATTGTTATTGTGGTTCGCCGGCTGTGCGGCCCAGAGGGACACGGTGACAACCACTAACACCTCGGACAAGAGGAACTCGCACGTAGACACGACAGTGCTGGACCGAACCCGTGACTCGAATGGGATGGACCAATCGTCGTATAACTCGATGAGCGGACCGCCGCGGTAGGGGAAGAGTATCCGCCTAGCTTGATGAGTCTGCTTGAGCCGAGCTGCGCGGCTGGGCCGCGTCGTAAAGCGCAGCGTAGAGTTGATCCAGCCGGATGGGTTTTACGAGAAGAGCGAGCGCGCCGGAGCCGGCGATTTCCTTTGGTGAGCCCGAGACGAGAATGACGCGCGCGCCGGGATACTTCGCCACGATGTTGCGGCAGGCCGTGGCGCCGTTGAGTTTCGGCATCTGATAATCCATTAGCACAACGTCAGGCAGATGGCGGCCGTAAGCCTGGATCGCTTCCAAGCCGGAGCCGACCACTTCCACCACCTGATGGTGGCAAAGACGCACCAGCTCCGCCAAAGTCGTTCCCACGCTTTTCTGGTCGTCGGCGATCAAGACTCGCATCCCGCAATTTTGCAGAAGTTCGCGTGCCAGCCGAATCATTTTCCAGCCAATCGCGCGGCCTTGCTGCAGACAGCGTTTTTCGTCATGGTCGCGGAATGAGCCGATCGCTTCCTGTTTCATTGGTCCTATTCGTCCTGTGTATCGTATCACGCGCGGCGGAAGCGCCCGACAAGGCACAAACGGATTTGTCGGCGACGATCGCGCGCCTGGACAGCGAGATTTTTGGCGCCTTCAACGCGCACGATGTCGACCGGCTCATGTCCTACTTCACCGAAGACCTGGAGTTTTATCACGATACCGGCGGCCTGGGGAACTACCGGCAGAACGCCGCGGATTTCAAAAAGATGTTCGCCAGCACTCCCGACATCCGGCGAGATTTGGTGAAGGAGAGTCTCGAGGTTTATCCGATCAAGGATTATGGCGCGATGGAGATCGGCCAACACCGTTTTTGCCATAAGGAGAATGGCAAGGATGACTGCGGGACGTTCGGATTCGCGATGGTTTGGCGGAAGACTGGCGACTCGTGGAAGATCTCGCGCGTACTGAGCTTTGGGCACCACCCTCCGAAGTGACGCGATCAAGACGAAGATCGGGAGCATGAGCATGATCAAGGCGGGCTACGATGTGGTGATTCTCGGCGCCGGGCACAATGGATTGGTTGCGGCCAGCTATCTTACGCGCGCTGGACTCAGCGTTCTGTTGCTGGAGAAGAACGATTACATCGGCGGGGCCACGACTTCGCAGAAAGTCTTTCCCGATTACGACGCGCGGCTTTCGCGCTACTCGTACCTGGTCAGCCTGTTCCCGGAGAAGATCATCCGCGATCTCGGATTGAAGCTCGAGCTGCGCCGCCGCACGACCGGATCGTTCACGCCTTATGTGAAGGATGGACGGCATGATGGCTTGCTTTTGAGTAACGTGTCGGACGAGGCCAGCGCGCAATCGATGTTCGAGCTCACCGGAAACCGAACGGAGCACGAGCAGATGAAAAGGTTCTACAATCTCTCGCGCGTTTTCGCCGAACACGCCTGGGATTCGATGCTGGAGCCGCTGATCGCGAAAGAGGAGTTCAAGCGCCGGTTCGATGTCGATGATGTTTCGCGCGAGGCCTGGCGCAGTCTGGCGGAGGAGCCGCTCGGGCGCGCGATCGAGCGCTATTTACAAAACGATTTGGTCCGTGGCTTGGTTTTCACGGATGCGAAGATCGGCGTGTTCACGCATCCGGATGATGAGACACTCCTGCAAAATCGCTGTTTTCTTTATCACCTCATCGGCAACAAGACCGGCGAGTGGAAGGTTCCCGTCGGCGGAATGGGCGCTGTAGCCCGCGAGCTGGAAGAGACGGCGCGGAAAAGCGGCGCTGAGTTCCTGACGAATGTGGAACTTCGGGCACTGAACGTGAACGGAAAACGCGGCGTCGAATTCGAGGTGAATGGAAAACGGCAATCAGTCGATGCGCGATTTCTTCTCGTCAATTTCGGCCGCAACGTTCTCGCGAAGTACGTTGGTCAACCGTATCAGCCCGACGCGACCGATGACGGTTCCGTGTTCAAGATCAACATGCTGTTGCGCCGGTTGCCGAAATTAAAAGCGACACGCTATCCCGCGGCCGAGGCGTTTTGCGGCACGTTCCATAGTTCGGAAGGCTATGAGGAAATGAAGCTGAGTTACGAGCAGGCAGCGCAAGGGCTCTTGCCAGATAAGCTTCCGTGCGAAGTCTATTGTCACACGCTCACCGACGACAGCATCCTCGCGCCCGAACTTCGCGCCCAAGGCTTTCACACCATGACACTCTTCGGGATCGATACGCCCTGGCGTTTATTTGCCCAGGACAATTCCGCGATGCGCCGCGCCGCGGAGAAGAAATTCCTCGAGAGCATGAACGAATGGCTGGCCGAGCCGCTGGAAGATTGTCTCGCCGTCGCGCGCGACGGCGAACTCTGCCTCGAGAGCAAAAGCCCCGTCGACATCGAGGAAGCGCTCGGCCTCTTCCACGGCAACATCTTCCAGGACGCACCGACGTTTCCGTTCGCGGCCACGAAGGAACAAGTCGGAACCTGGGGCGTCGAAACAGAATTCGAAAACGTCTTCCTTTGCGGATCGAGCGCACACCGCGGCGGCGCCGTCAGCGGCATTCCGGGCCATAACGCCGCGATGAAAGTTCTCGGCATAATTGGGAAACGCTGACAGTTGTGAGTCCACGTCCCGCCGCCGATCGACTCGCGCACATCGATAGTTTGCGCGCCGTCGCGGCGTTGATGGTCGCGTGCGCGCACATTTGGGAACGATTTCTTCCGCTCGGCGCGAGTCAGGACGTGACCGGCAAAACCTGGACGCGCTATTTTGAATTCGGGATAACCGGCGTGGTTTTGTTTTTCGCGATCAGCGGGTTCGTCATTTACGGGACGTTGCGCGGGCCTCGCGAAGGGACCGGCCGCCGCTTTGTCATCACGCGATTCTTTCGTTTGTATCCGGCGTACTGGGTCTCGGTGGTGGCGGGATTGATCTTCATCTGGTGGTGGCAAGCTTGGCCGATCACGTGGCCGCTGATCGCCGCGAACGTTACCATGGTGCCCGATCTTTTTGGGCAGCCACCGATCATGGGACTCTATTGGACGCTTGGAACGGAGCTCGTCTTCTACATATCGTGCTGGCTGATCTGGCGGCTTGGCTTGCTCGACAACGCGCGATTTCTGGCGGGATTAGTCGTGGCGTTTTCCCTGGCCTGGCTGGCCGTCAAAGGCGCGAAACAACTCGGCGCCATCGAGGACGACATCTCGGCCTCGTGGAAAAATCTGCCGCGCCATCTGGGGATCATGTTCTGGGGCGCTTATTTCCGGATCGTGTACGATGAAACAAAAGGGTTTCGCGAATCCATCCGGCGGAACCGGAAAGTCTGGATGCTCGTCGCCCTTACGCTGCTGATTATTCTGATCGGCGGCTCCCGCCAATTCCGTTTCTTGATTCATCCGAGCACAACGTGGTTCTCTTCCTATGTAGTCGCGCCCCTGCTCTTTTGCATTTGGATCGCGTGGCTGCGGGTGCGGAATCGTCCCTTCGCCTGGCTGGGACGGATCAGCTACTCCATCTACCTCTTTCATCTCGTCGTGATGATTCCGTTCGCCTCCTGGGTCGCGCTGGAAGGGAACGCGGCGCTGCGCGGATGGCCCACCGTGGTTTACCTGATCCCGACGCTGCTGATCACGATCGCCGTCAGCGCCGCGGTTTTCTATGCGGTCGAATTGCCCGCGATAAAGTTAGGCAAACGATTAGCAGGCGGGCGCGCGATTGATGTAGGGATGCAAGCAGCGCCCTGATATCGAATCGTAGAAAATGGAAACTCGCGAACATCATCCGGCGCCGGTTGATCCGCGGCTGGCTCCAAAGAGAAGCATGTTCATTTTGAATGACGGCCGGAACGTCTTCTTTGTCTTTTCGCTGCTCATCCTGCTCTTCGCGCTCTGGGGATTTTGCAATGGGATGATCGACGTGATGGACAAGCACTTTCAGGAGGAGCTGCATCTGACCCTGGCGCAATCGGCCTGGGTCCAGTTCGCGCATTACCTCGGCTATTTTCTGATGGCGCTTCCGGCGGGATGGCTGGCGACGAAGCTCGGTTACAAAGGCGGCATCATCACCGGTCTGCTCATGGTCGCAGTCGGCGGGTTCTGGTTTATCCCGGCCACGCATATCGCTTCGTTCTGGGCGTTTCTCCTCGGCGTTTGTGTAATCGCCGCCGGCCTCACCTTTCTCGAGACGATCGCGAACCCTTACACGACCGTCCTCGGCCCGATCCAATATGCCGCAACGCGCATCAATCTCGCGCAATCCTGCAACGGCATCGGGCTTCTTCTCGGCCCGGTCGCCGGCGGGATGTTTTTCTATTCCAAAAACGCGGCCGGCGAAAGCACCGGCAGCGAGAACCTTTGGATTCCGTACGCGGCAATCGGCGTGATCGTCATTGTTCTCGCGATCATCTTCTATTTTTCCAACGTCCCCGAGATCAAGATGGAGGACGATTACCACTGCGACGATGCCACGCCGAATATCTCGCACTCGATCTGGACGCATCCGCACTTCGTCATGGCGGTGGTCGCGCAATTTCTCTACGTCGCCGCGCAGGCCGGCATCTTCAGCTTCTTCATTAACTACATGACGTCACAGGTGCCGCCGATTCCGGCCGAGTGGAACGCGCCCAGCAGCGGGTCCGGTTGGTTCAGCGGCTGGTTCGAAATTCACAAGAGCGGCGCACTCGGTTTCAGCAACAAGGCGGCGTCGAATTTGGCTTCGTTAGGCTTTCTCTGTTTCCTCATCGGCCGTTTTACCGGTTCTGCGATCCTGAAGAAATTCGCCGCCCATTCTGTCCTCGCACTTTATTCCGCGATCAGCGTCGTGCTCTGCATCCTGATCTTTCTAAAACTCGGCTGGGTCTCAGTGGCCGCGCTTTTCCTCACCTACTTTTGTATGTCGATCATGTTCCCGACAATCTTCGCGCTCGGCATTTTCGGTCTGGGCGAGAAAGCGAAAAAGGCGTCGTCATTCATTGTCATGGCCATCATGGGCGGCGCCATTTTGCCCAAGGTGATGGGATCGGTCGCCGACAAGTACGATCTGTCGCGCGGTTTTATTGTTCCGATACTTTGCTTCGGCGTAGTCGCCGCTTACGGGTTCATGTGGCCGCGACTCAGCGGCGCCGAGAGCATGCATGGCGTCTCGACAACGGGAGGACACTAGGGAAATGGCGAATGCGGAGTGCCGAATGCGGAATGGGTAATGGTGAGTGCGGCCTTTGAATTGAATCACGAGAAGCTGGCGAGCGATCCGCGCTTTGCGGAGATCGGCGTCGCGCTCGCTGCATTATCGCCGATCGATTCCGATGAGACGTTCAATCGTTATTGCCGCGAAGCCTGCCAAATCTGGACCGGCCACTTTCGGAAGCGGGTCGGTGAAACGTCAGCGCAATTCGAAAAGTTGCTGGAGGCGATCGAGTGCCGGGGCCAGGGAGTGATCAAAACGGGGTGGGGCGGCGTGGTGATCACGTTGCATGAGCATCCGCGCGTCGAGAAGTTTCTCGTCATTCGCGAAGGCGAATACCTCGGGCTGGAGATGCACGAGAAAAAGGACGAACGGCTTGAGGTAAGAGAAGGCGCCGGGCTCATCCTGTGGCGGCGGCCCAAGGAGCGGGCGCTGAGCGTCGAAGTGTTGAGACCCGGCGCAAAGTTTCACCTGAAGCCCGCCATGGAGCATTGCCTGATCGGGACTGAGGATCTCCTCGTGTTCGAGCATTCGATTGATCCGAAAGGAATGGATCAGGACCTGATCTTCATTTACGAACCGGAAACCTGATGGACACCGACTTCTACGCGTTCGGCGAAATCCTTTGGGATTGTCTGCCATCCGGACGCCATGCGGGCGGCGCCCCTTTCAACGTCACCGCGCATCTCGCGCAAATCGGCGTCTCCGCGTCGCTTATCTCTTGCATCGGCCAGGACTCGTTAGGCGATGAGATCCTGAAAGTGGCCCAGGATAAAAGCGTGAATATCCAGTTTATCACGCGCGCCAGGATTGGTTTGGCCACGGGCACCGTGATCGTTACCGTGGATGCAAACGGCAACGCAACCTACGAACTGGTGCAGCCGGCGGCGTGGGATGAGATCAGAGTTCCAGCGGAAGCGCTCGAGGCCGTTTCGAGATCACGGGCTTTGATCTTTGGGTCGCTCGCCGGCCGTTCGCCTTACAACCTGGATCAACTCGCCCGCCTTCTGGAGGTGAAAGGGCCGCTGAAATTCTTCGACGTCAATTTGCGGCCGCCGTTCGCTGATCCGCCGCTCGTAATGGAACTCGCGAAGCGAGCTGACGTTCTGAAACTCAATGATGGCGAAGTGGGCCAGCTCGCGCATTGGTTGCGAACCGGCGACCTGGTGCCCGACACGCCTCGCATCGCGGGTGAGATTGCGGCCGCGTGCGGGACGATCGCTGAAGCGACCAACGTCTCCCACATCTGTGTCACCATGGGTGAGGAAGGCGCGGCCTTGTGGGACCGGGGCAATCTCGTGACCGCGCCCGCTCCCAAGATCATGGTCCAAGACACGGTGGGCGCAGGCGACGCATTCATGGCCGGCCTCATGGTTGGCCTGACGCGCGGAGACGAAACGAGAAAAGTGCTGGAGAACGCCTGTAGCCTGGGCGCGTTCGTTGCCTCCCATCATGGAGCGACGCCGTTGTTTCCCGCGGAAATTATCGAGCGCTTCAATGCCTAAGTGCGTGGAGCGAGACAATAGGCTTGCCATACCTGCGTTAAACGGGAAAAGTCTCTCACTAAGATGAGACTTTTTGCCGCGCTTGCCATCCTTTGCTGTTCTAAAGCTTTGGCCGCGATCCCGGGCCAATCGATCTACGAGCCGTATTCCTTCACCACCTTCTCGACGACTGGTGCTTCTCTCGTATTCCCTAAGGCTGCGGCGTTGGACAGCGCGGGAAACATTTATCTTGTCAACAACGACCATGCCATCATCAAGGTCACTCCCTTGGGCGTGGCGATTGTTTTCGCCGGCCAGCCCGGCCAGTTTGGCTCTACCGATGGGACAGGCACCGCCGCACGATTCACTTCACCCGAGGGTATCGCGGTGGATAAGGCCACGGATACCATTTATGTGGCGGATTCCCTCAACCACACTATTCGCAAAATCACCAGTGCTGGAGTGGTGACTACTTTTGCCGGATCGCCCGGCGTGTCCGGTACGGCGAATGGCACCGGGGCGACGGCGCGGTTCAAGCATCCCAAGGGTCTCGCCGTGGACAGCGCGGGAAATATTTATGTGGCCGACTCCGAGAATTCCACAATTCGGAAGATCACATCCGGCGCGGTGGTCACGACGCTGGCCGGTTCAGCCGGGAATGCCGGCTTCGCTGACGGCGCAGCCAGCGCTGCACGATTCAATTTTCCCCGGGGGATCGCGGTGGATGGGGCCGGCCAGATTTATGTGGCCGATTACAATAATCAGCTCATCAGAAAGATCACGCCGGCGGGTGAGGTAAGCACCCTAGCGGGCGTGCCGGGCAGTCAAGGCTTCCAGGACAACGACGGTTGTGCCCACTTTAATGATCCCCAAGGCGTGGCCGTGGACAACAACGGAAACGTGTTTGTGGCGGACACTTCAAATTCTACTATCCGAAAAGTTACCGCTGCCGGCGTCGTTAGAACTCTCGGTGGGAAACCGCTCGCCTACGGAAACGCGGATGGCGTTGGCAAAGCGGCACGATTCGCTAACCCTGTCGGGGTCACCATCAACGGCGCGAACCAGCTTTTGGTGGTGGACACGGGCAGTTCGATCCTTCGCATCGGAACGCCCGCTCCGCAGCCGAAGATGGCTCATACGGTGACCAACACGAACGACAGCGGCCCGGGGTCGTTACGCCAGGCGATTAGCGATGCCCAGTCCGGAGACACGATTGATTTCTCTTCAAGTTTGAATGGCCAGACGATTACGCTGACCAGCGATCAGCTCACGATCAACGCCGATATTTCGATCACTGGCCCCGGCGCCAGTCTTCTCGCGGTCGAGCGAAGCGCGCAGGCAGCCACGCGGTTCCGGATCTTCAACATTCCTCCAAATCGCACCGTCACGATCTCGGGTCTGACAATTCGTAACGGCAATGCCCACAGCTCCTCGATCGATGGCGGGGGCGCGATCTATACCGAGAAAAGCTCGGTGACCGTGGATGGCTGTATGTTTATCAACAACACCGCGACTTATGGCGGGGCACTTTGCAATTCCGGAGACGTCAACAACTTCGATCCCAGCGCAGCGCTGCCGGGCATCCTGATTGTCGCCAACAGCACGTTCCAAGGCAACTCGGCTACCTTTGCAGGCGGTGCTGTTTTTAATGAGCGGGTTCCTGATGGCACCACAACGAAAAGCCTCGCTGAAGCCTCGGTGACGAATTGCACGTTCAGCGCCAACGCGGCGACCGACCGGGGCGGCGCGATTTGCAATGGGAGCAGGCTTGAGGTCGCGAACTCCACCTTGAGCGGAAACTACGCTGCAAACGGAACCGCTCTCTATACCACTTCCGCATACTACGGCGTGGGAAATTCGATTTTCAATGGAACTGGAGCGGGGCGCACGGTCGCCGATGATGACTCACGTCCAGCAGTGGAAGATCGCGGATACAACATCTTCAGCGATTATCCCACGTATGGGTTCGGAACACCGCGAACACCGCTTTTCCAAAACAGCACAAACCAATTCAATACTGATCCGCGGCTGGGTCCGCTCCAGGATAACGGCGGCCCGACGTTGACGCACCTGCTCCTGGCGGACAGTCCGGCGATCGATAGAGGCAAAGACGTGGCCATCAATATGTGCAACATGCCCCTAATCGATCAACGCGGGTTTCCGCGTCCGGTTCGTTTTAACCCGGCGATTCCCGAACCCAGCGGTGGCGACGGCAGCGATGTCGGAGCGGTCGAGTTGTCCGGGCCTGCTCCCACTCTCGGAAATATCTCTACCCGGCTCAGCGTGGGGACGGGCGAGAATGTATTGATCGGAGGCTTCATCATTGAAGGTTCAGCGCCGAAGAAGGTTTTGATTTTGGCTCGAGGTCCCTCTC
>JBEEHT010000098.1:0-7883 GCA_041167545.1 Verrucomicrobiota bacterium | reverse complement strand
CTTCGCCATCCCGTCGCGTAATTTTTGTTCGCGCGCCTTCAGCGACCGTTCGATCTCAGGATCAAGCAGGGCCGCGAGATAACCGTCGTAACGTTTCCGATTATTTTCCACGCCACGGATGAGGTCTTGCGCGCGTCGCTGGTTCTCGAGTCCGCGCGCCGCCCACGCGTGCAAGAAAGTCTCGCGCCGATAATACATGTTGAGAAGGTAGGGAACTTCCTGGTCGCGCAGGTCCGCCACTTCCGTGACGGAGAGCTGGCGATCGGTGCGGCCGGGATGCCCGCTAACGAAGGTCAGCTCGCCATCTTTCGGTCCCTCCGAATTCCATTTTAGAAAATGCTCGATCTTCGCCGGCTGGCCGTTTTCATAGGCGCGAAAAATACAGATATCGAGATCGAAGCGCGGATACTCAAAATTATCCGGATCGCCTCCGTAAAACGCGATCTGTTCCTCGGGCGCGAAGACGAGCCGCACGTCGTCGTAGCGCTTGAAACGATAAAGGTGGTAAGCGCCCCCCTGATAAAGCGTGACCACATCCGAGCGCAGCCCCGTTTTTTCTTTGCTCTCCTTTTCGATCTCCGCGATCGCCTTTTGCCGCGCGGCGGCAGATTGCTCGGCGCTCTGGCCCGCTTTCAACGCCGCCGTCACGCGCGCCGTCACATCTTCGATCGACATCAGCACATTGAGCTCGAGATCGGTCGCGCGCGGTTCTTCCGCCTGGGTCTTGGCGTAGAAACCGTCGCGGACGTAGTTGTTCTTTTCGCTGCTGATTTTCTGGAGGGTATCGAGGCCGACATGATGATTGGTGATGACGAGCCCATTCGCCGAAACGAACGAACCGCTCCCGCCCGAATTAAATCGGACGCTCGATTTCTGGAGATGCTCGAGCCACTGCGGTGTCGGCTCGAACTGGTATTTCTCTTTGAATTGTTTGAGCGGCGGGTTGTTGAACAACCACATCCCTTCGTCGGCGAACGCAGCCGAAACGCCGGCTGAAATTGTCAGGAGAGCGAAAAGCGACTGGCGAAGAATCGGGTAGGCCATAAGTCGTGAACCTTAGAACGGCGACGCAGACGCGCCACCGCTAATTCTTCTCGTCCGCTTCGCTGTAGCCACGGTCCCGCGACTGCGGGATCGCCGTGCCGTTTTTTCGCCCCGACACAGCGGGGCGGCTACAGCTTACAAACCGATCGGATGGCGAGCTTCGAAACCGGCGGGCCGTCGATCGGTTATCTGCCAGCGAGGCGCCCAGCGACGGCTCGGATTGTGCGGAGAAGTCGTATCGAGGCGCAGCCCAGCGATGACGGCGAAGGTGTGACCGTTCCGCGCATAGACCGTGATCCATTTTCCGGGACCGCGGCTTCCGTAAGCGCGAAATTCCTTTGAGCTCATCGGGATGCTAACGAGACCGGCGCCGGCCAGCGCATAGGAAATCGTGCCGGAGCAATCGTAGGCGTTGTCGTGAAAAGTTTTGTGGCCGCCGCCGTAGCGATACGGTTTTGTGCGCAACTGGTTCGCCGCCCAGATGGCGCGTTTCACTGAGAGCGGCGCGTTCACGGGAGCGAGGGCCAGACTGCCGTTAAGCTTCGCTTCATTTCCGGGAGTGGTCGGCCCGGAGGAAGGGAACGAACCGGCAAAACCGGTCTGCGCGGCCAAGGCGAAAATTGCGCTGCAAAAAAGGATTTTCCGAATCGAGAATGTCATGGCGCTGATTGGCAAGCGGGTGATATGCCAGCGGTTACACAAAAATCAAGACGCCGGGAAGCATTTTCTGTGATCGCTTCGCTCGCATTCGCGTCTGCTGAAATTCTGGGGAGCGCAGGCTGCCAGCCTGCCCGTCTCGGCAGCTTGCCGAGACGCTCTAATTACGCCTACGAAGAATGGGCGCTTCGCGCGCTGTTGCCGGCAAGCTGCCGGCAACTGCAGGCTGGCAGCCTGCGCTCCCCAAGACAGAAAAATCGTGGACGCGGCTACAGAGATGGCGGCGCAAGCGGACCGATTATTCTTTCGGCCGCTGAAGCTCCGAAACTTTTTCCTCGGCTCGGTTGACCTCAGATTTTCTTCCGCTCCCCATCGCCAGGAGTTTTTTCTGGCGGTGCAAATTCAAAAGGGCCGCGTCCAGTTCCGCCCGGTCGCGCTTGCCCGCAGCCAATTGCGCTTCGTTCGTCGCGGCGAGCAATCCCGATTTCGCAATCTCCAATTCGGCTTGCGTGATTTCCCCTGCGTCGAAATGCGTCTGTTGCGCAGCGACGTTCTCCTTCGCGAGCTCCAGGTTGGCTACGGCGAGATCCGTTTCCAGCCGGATCACTTTCAGCGCCCGGTTCTCCGCCTCCACCTTCGCGATAATCCCGCTTTTATAGAGCCGCTCCCCCGAGGCCGCGCTCTTCTTCGCCTTCTCCAGCGCGACCGCGATTCGCTCCGGATCGAGTTCCTTCTGATCAGCGACGTCAGGAGCCGTGCGACGAATATTCCGGTTCGGCGTTTCCTGGATCAAGAGAGGCGGTTCGATGTCGAGCGGTTCGCTCGGGTCCTTCGGCAATTCGTCCTGTGCCTGCAATGACGCCGCGAAAAGAAGAGTGAACGCCAGCGCGATCGACCGCATCATCGCTGGAGATTATCACTGTAGAGGCGCTTGTGCCAAGCGCCTAACTTTGGATCAGGCGCTTGGCACAAGCGCCTCTACAGTAAACGGCGAGCGCGCGAAACGGGTCGCAGTCGCGATTAATTCAACAATGGCATTCGACGATCGAACCGAAGGAGGTGCGGCAAGGGAACAGGCACGCGCCCGCCGGCAGCTCCGCATTTCCGATCTGCTCCGGGGGCCGTTCGACATCAAGTCCATCGCGCTCACCGGCCTCTTCGTGCTCGCGGTTTTTTACACGATGTATTTCATGCGCGCGATGCTGTTGCCCCTGGTGCTGGCATTGCTTCTCAGCTATCTGCTGGTGCCGCTGGTGCGAGCGCTCGGACGGATCAGGATCGGTCCGCCGTTTGCCGCCGGGCTTATCCTTCTTTCGCTCCTTGGGCTGGGAATCTACGGAGTTTCCCGGCTGGCGGAGCCCGCATCCGGCTGGCTGGAAAAAGCGCCGTACAGTTTGCATCAGCTCCAGCAAAAACTTTTGCCGCTCAAAAAACCGATGGAGAAAGTGGCCCAGGCCACGGGCGAAATCGACAAGCTGACCACCACTGAGGAAGAGAAAGCCAAGACCGTGGTAGTGAAACGAAGCGCGCTCGCGGAAGCCTTCTTCACCCAGACACCCGAGTTCGTGGCCAGCGCCGTCGTCATGCTGATCCTCCTTTATTTCCTTCTCGCTTACGACGGGGTGTTCCTGACGAAAATCATCAAGGTCACCCCGCGGCTGGGGGACAAGAAACGCGCGGTCTCCATCATGCGCGAGATCGAGGAGCAGATTTCCCGTTATCTCCTCACGATCACCGCCATCAATATCGGGCTCGGCCTTGCCGTGGGACTGACGGTTCATTTTCTCGGCCTGCGCAATCCCATCATGTGGGGCGTCCTCGTGGCGACGTTGAACTTCGTCCCGTACCTCGGCGCGCTCACCGGCATCATTTGCATGACCCTCGGCGCGGTCCTGAGTTTCGACAGCCTCGGCTACGCCATGATCTTTCCTGCGAGCTATCTCACCCTTGCGATCTTGGAAGGAAACTTCATCACGCCGGTCTTGCTCGGCCGCTCGCTCACCTTGAACCCCGTCGTGATCCTGGTCGCGCTCGCGTTCTGGGGTTGGATGTGGGGAATCTCGGGAATGATTCTGGCGGTGCCTATACTGGCGACATTCAAAATATTTTGCGACCACATCGAACCGATGGCGCCGATCTCAGAGCTGTTGAGCTGACGGGAAAATCCGCTCGTCAGCCAGCTCTCTCGCCCATTATTATTTGGAATCCGAATCGTTATGAAGAAAACTTGTTTGCTCCTTTTGATGCTTGCTCTCGGCCAGGTGGTGCGAGCGGAAAACGCGACCATCCGCGTCGGACATTTTCCAAACATCACCCATGCCCAGGGCTTGGTGGCCCACAATCTCACCCGGCAGGGTAAAGGCTGGTTCGAAGAGCGCCTCGGCTCCGGCATCAAGATCGAGTGGTTCGTTTACAATGCCGGCCCCAGCGCCATGGAAGCCATCTTCGCCAAGTCGATCGATCTCACCTACGTCGGTCCCGGTCCGGCGCTGAATGCCTACACCAAATCCAACCGCGCCGAGATGCGCCTCATCGCCGGCGCAGCCAATGGCGGCGCCGCGCTGGTCGTCCAGCCCGATCAGAACCTGAAAGCGCCTGCTGATTTTCGCGGCAAGAAAATCGCGACGCCCCAGCTCGGCAACACCCAGGACATCTCCTGCCGCGCCTGGCTCGTAGCCGGCGGCCTCAACATCACCCAGCTCGGCGGCGACGCGCAGGTCTTGCCAACCCAGAACCCGGATCAGCTTTCGTTGTTTCAACAAAAACGAGTCGACGCCGTCTGGACCGTCGAGCCTTGGGTTACCCGTCTCGAGCGCGAAGCGGGCGGGAAAATTCTGGTCGATGAACGCGAGGTCGCGACGACCGTCCTCGTCTCGAGCGCGAAATTTCTCGCGGAACGGCGCGAGCTCGCGAAGAAGTTCGCGCAGGCGCACGCCGAGTTGACCGATTGGATGACGAAGAATCCCGAGGAGGCGCAAAAGCTGATCAAAGCCGAGCTGTTCGAAGAAACTAAAAGCGACATGGCCCCCGACCTCATCGCGCAATCGTGGAAGCGGATTGTTTTTACCGCCGAGGTGCCGCGCGCGTTGGTCGAGAGTTTCGTGCAGAACTCGGTCAAGGCCGGTTTCATCAAGACCGCGCCCGATCTCTCGAAACTTTTCGAGAAACCCTGATGTCTCTTCAGGAGGAACTCCAGGGGTTTCCGCCGGCGAAACTCTCGGTCGAGAACGTCTCGAAATGGTTTCGCACCACCCGGCAGACGGTGCACGCGCTCGATAACATCACGCTCCAGATCGCGGAAGGGGAGTTCGTCTGCCTGGTAGGTCCCAGCGGCTGCGGCAAATCCACCTTGCTCGATATCATCGCCGGGCTCGAGACGCCGGACCAGGGCCGGGTCATGGCGGATAACCAGCCGGTCCTTACTCCCGGCCGCCACCGCCTCGTTATGTTTCAGGAAGCCGCGCTCTTTCCGTGGCTCGACGTTACGGGCAACGTCATGTTCGGCCTGAAACTAAAACCCGGTCTGCGAAACAAGGAGCGGCTCGAGGTCGCCAAGTTCTTTCTTCAACTGGTAGGTCTCGAAAAATTTTCCGCGGCGCATGTGCATGAGCTTTCCGGCGGAATGAAGCAGCGCGTGGCGCTCGCCCGCGCTCTCGCGCCGAACCCGCGTGTCCTTCTCATGGACGAACCGTTTGCCGCGCTCGACGCGCTTACTCGCGAGCAGCTCTACAACGACATCCAGCGCATCTGGGAAAAACGCCGCAAGACCATCGTCTTCGTCACCCACAACGTCCGCGAAGCCGTTTGTCTGGCCGATCGCGTGATTCTCTTCTCGCGCAATCCGGGACAGATCCGGGAACAATTCGATGTCCCGCTGCCTCGTCCGCGCGATATCAACAGCATCGAGCTGGCGGAACACGCCGGCAAAATCACCCGCGCCTTGAAAGGTTATGCGGCAGGGGAGGTGGCCGAGTAATGCGACGCACTCTTCTCGCCACCCTCTTCTTCCTTGTCCTGATCGCTATCTGGCATTTCATCGTCCAGGCAGGCATCTATTCGCCGGTCCTGTTGCCCTCGCCCCAAAGTGTAGGCGAATACCTTCTGGGCGCGGCCCGCGACGGCACCTTGCTCCAGGCTACAAGTGTAACGGTGCGCCGCCTTCTGGTAGGTTATCTCATTGGGATCGCCATAGGTCTCCCGCTAGGTCTGTTTACTTCCGCCTTCAAGTTCGTGGAAGACACCATTGGCGTCATGGCTCTGGGTCTCCAGACCTTGCCGAGCGTTTGCTGGATACCGCTCGCCTTGCTTTGGTTCGGCCAGACCGAGAGCGCGATGCTCTTCGTCGTCATCATGGGCACCGTCTGGTCCGTCGTCATCGCCACCGACACCGGCGTGCGCAACATTCCTCCCATCTTCGCCCGCGCCGCGCGCACCATGGGATCGCGCGGCCTGCATAAGTGGACCAAAGTCATCCTGCCGGCCTCGCTGCCCTTCCTCGTGAGCGGGATGAAACAAGGCTGGGCCTTTGCCTGGCGCTCGCTCATGGCCGCCGAGATATACGTCACTATCCTCACCGGCTTCGGTCTTGGCCACCTCTTGCATTACGGGCGCGAGCTGCACGCCATGGACCAGGTCATCGGCGTCATGCTCGTCATCATCGTCATCGGTCTTCTCACCGACAAAATCCTTTTCTCCCCCGTCGAACGTTTCCTCCACAGCCGCTGGGGAACCGGGCTGCGCTAGCTGACTCATCGCTTTCGCTTTTCTGTAACCGCTTCGCTGTGCGAAGCGCGGGTCGTCCAAGCACTAATCCAATGAGCTCTTCACGCCATAGCCTTGGCGCAGGCGGCTCTCCCCATTTTCTCCTTTTTCCTTTCCCTCGTTCCGAAGTTGCACTTGGGAATGCCAGTTATCTTAGAAGCTTTGCTTCCTCCGCCTCCTGCATCTCGCCCTCCGACTTTTCGGCTTGAGGCTTCGGCTCCTTCATCCATAATTGCCGGTCGTTCCCATGATCGCTTCCCCAGCGCCTTCCCCCGTCGCCCCGAAATTGCTCGATCGCGTCCGCTGGCATCTGCGGGTCAAGCGTTATTCGATCCGGACCGAAAAGGTATACGTTGATTGGATCAAGCGCTTCATAGTATTCCATGACAAGCGTCATCCCGGCGACTTGGGCGAAGAGGAAATTGCGGCCTTCCTCTCTCATCTTGCCGTCAACCGCAACGTCAGCGCTTCCACTCAAAATCAGGCGCTGTGCGCGTTGCTTTTCCTCTATCGGCAAGTGCTCGAACGGAAGCTCGAGTTCATCGATCTGCAGCGCGCCAAACGGCCACCGAAAATTCCAGTCGTCTTTACTCGGGCCGAAGCGCGCGCTGTTCTTGCGCACCTCAAGGGCGACTACAGACTCATGGCGCATTTGCTGTACGGCAGTGGATTACGGCTTCTGGAATGTTTGCGGTTGCGGATAAAGGACATCGACTTCGGCTACCGCCAAATCACGGTTCGGGAAAGTAAGGGCCTGCGGGAACGAGTGACGCTCTTGCCGGAGCGACTCTGTCGACCGCTCCAAGCTCATCTGGCGCGAATCGAAGAGCTGCATCGGCAAGATCTGGGTCGCGGCGGCGGGGCTGTCCATTTGCCTTCGGCCTTGGTTCGAAAATATCGGGGTGCCGCCAGACAATGGGCCTGGCAATATGTTTTTCCGGCCAGTTCTCTTTCGGTTGACCCGCGCAGCGGAGAAAAACGACGCCATCACGTTGGGGAGAAGAATTTGCAGAACGCGGTGAAGGAGGCCATTCGGGCCGCCGGTCTTGCCAAGGCCGCCAGTTGCCATACGTTTCGACACAGCTTTGCCACCCATCTGCTTGAAAGCGGTTACGATGTTCGCACCGTTCAAGAGCTCCTCGGACACAAGGACGTTTCCACCACCATGATTTACACCCACGTCGGCGAGCGCCCGGGCCTGACCGTCCGCAGCCCCGTGGACGAACCCCTTTCCCGGCCTCTGGCCGAGTTAGACGAAAAAATGTTCGCCTTTAAAGGCGAACATTCGTCTAAATCTCGTTAGGCTTCATGCTGCTCCTGTTTCTCCGACGCTCCGTCGCCTACCTGACGGATAGCTTGCTGATCCTCATCTTCATTCGTCCCGCCCAGTTGACGCAGCACTTCGTTGGCGAGCTCGACCC
>JBEEHT010000097.1:0-33518 GCA_041167545.1 Verrucomicrobiota bacterium | reverse complement strand
AATAATGTGATCAATCTGTTTTCTTTCATATTTGTCCTTTGCTTTGGTTAAACGGATGCTCTCCGTCGTGCATTCATCCGACTGCCCGAAGCTGGAGTTTATTCAACCGCACCCTAATTTCGTAAACCGTCCCCGCTTCGGTCGCTCCTCACTATGACTTCAATGCAACCCCTGCCTGGATTTCGCGATTTTCTGCCGAATGAATGCGCGACCCGGAATTATATCTTCGCGAAATGGCGGGAAGTCGCGCGCCGCTATGGCTTCGTGGAATGGGATGGGCCAATCCTCGAGCCGACCGAACTTTACACAAAAAAAAGCGGGCCCGAAATTGTCGCACAGCTTTTTAATTTTACCGACAAAGGCGAGCGCGAGGTCGCAATGCGGCCCGAGCTTACCCCGACGCTGGCGCGCGTCGTGGCGGCGCACGACCGCGAATTCAAGAAACCGCTCAAGTGGTTTTCGATCCCGCAATGTTTTCGTTACGAGAAACAGCAGCGCGGCCGTCTCCGCGAACACTTCCAGTTCAATGCGGACATCATCGGCGAGGCATCGCTGGATGCCGATGTCGAATCGATCGCGCTCTGCGTCGATCTTTTGCGCGCGTTTGGTTTTAGCGCGAGCGACTTTGTCGTCCGGATAAGCGATCGCGAATTCTGGATCGATTTCCTGCGCGGCCAAAGCGTGCCGGAAGAAAAATGGCAGGAAGTTTTGCAGATCATCGATAAAAGCGAGCGCGAGCCCCGGGAAAAGATTGCGGCCAAACTTGGCTCGCTCGCGGAACCCGCCTTCAAGATTCTCGATGGCGAAGGCGGCAGCGCGAAACTGGATCAGCTCGTCTCGGCCCTGAAAGTTCGTGGCCTGGCCGACTTCGTCGAAATCAATCTCGGGATCGTTCGCGGACTTGCCTACTACTCTGGCGTAGTTTTCGAAGCATTCGATCACGGCGGCAAGCTCCGCGCCCTCGCCGGTGGCGGTCGTTACGACAACCTGATCCACCAGCTTAGCGACGGCGCCGTGTCGCTGCCCGCGATCGGTTTTGCGATGGGCGATGTGGTTCTGGGCGAATTGATCGGTGAGATCCCGGCAGCCAAAGAGAAGATGGAAATCGCGATCGCGGCGCAACGCGATCTCGACATCTACATCGTGATCGCAAAGGAGGAGCGCCGTGGTGCTGCGCTCGCTGAAGTCCAAGTCCTGCGCGATGCCGGTTATCGTGTCGACTACCCTCTCACCGCCGCGAAGGTCGGAAAACAATTTCAGACCGCGGAGCAGGTCGGCGCGCGCGTCGCAATCCTGTTCGGCGATGAATGGCCTGAGCTGAAACTGAAAGACCTCCGCACCGGCGAACAAACTTTGGTGGCGCACGAGAAAGTCGCTGCGAAAGTTGCGACTCTTTTATAAACTCGATGTACCGCACCCATCACTGCAACCAGCTTCGCAAAAGCGACATCGGCCAAACGGCCATGCTCGCCGGATGGGTTCACGTCCGGCGCGATCACGGTGGCGTTATCTTTATCGATCTGCGCGACCGGGAAGGCCTCACTCAGGTTGTTTTCCGGCCGGAAGAAAACGCTGAGGTCGCCGCGCAAGCGCATCACCTGCGCAACGAAGACGTCATTCAGGTCGAAGGCAAAGTCGCCCCTCGCGTTCCCGGAACAGAAAATCCGAAACTGCCGACGGGCGACATCGAGATCCTCCCCGACAAATTGACGATTCTGAATCGCGCGGAGGTTCTTCCGTTCCAGATCGACGCCGAAGTCAGCAACGAAGATCTCCGCTTGAGCTATCGCTACTTCGATCTGCGCCGGCCGCGGATGATGCGCAATCTGCGCTTGCGGCACAAAGCCATGAAAGCGACGCGGGATTATCTCGACGCGCAGGGGTTCATCGAGGTCGAAACGCCCATTCTTTCCAAGAGCACGCCCGAAGGCGCGCGCGATTTCCTCGTCCCAAGCAGCCTCGCGCCGGGGAAATTCTACGCTCTGCCGCAGGCGCCCCAGCAATACAAGCAACTGCTCATGGTCGCCGGCCTGGAAAAGTATTTTCAGATTGCGAAATGTTTTCGAGACGAAGCTTTGCGCGCCGATCGGCAACCTGAATTCAGCCAGATCGACATCGAAGCCTCCTTCGTCGAACCGAGCGACATCTTCGCGCTGACCGAAGGAATGCTCGCCGCCATTTTCAAAGCGACGCGCAATGTCGATATCAAGACGCCCTTCGATCGGATGACGTATCGCGAAGGCGTCGGCCGTTATGGGAGCGATAAACCCGATCGCCGCTTCGGAGTGGAACTGGTCGATCTGGGCGAAGATTTTCGCGAGAGCAGCTTCAAGATTTTCCGCGGCGCGCTCGATGCCGGCGGTGTGGTTAAGGCGATCAATGCGAAAGGATTTGCCGGGCTGACTATCGGTCAAAGCGACGAGCTCACGGAGATTGCCAAAAACTTTGGCGCGAAAGGGCTCGCTTTCATCAAGGTCGAAGGCGGCGAATGGAAATCGCCGATCGCGAAATTTCTTAGCGCCGCGGAAAAGGCGGCGCTGCAATCAAAGCTGGCGGTCGAGGAAGGTGATTTGCTTTTATTCGCGGCCGACAAATGGGCGATCGCCTGCGAAGTGCTGGGCCGGATTCGTTTGCGCGTCGCTGAATATCAAAAGCTGGTTCAGGACAAGGAACAGCTCGATTTCCTTTGGGTCACCGATTTCCCGCTGCTGCAGTGGAGCGCGGAAGAGAATAAATGGAACGCGGTGCATCATCCCTTCACCCGGCCGAAGACGGAGGACGTGCCGTTACTGGAAGCAAAGAAGTTCGACGAGGTCCGCGCGGAGGCCTACGACGTGGTCTTGAACGGGGTTGAGATCGGCGGCGGGAGTCTGCGAATTCACGAACCGGCGTTGCAGGAAAAGATGTTCGCCGCGCTCGGCATCGGTCCGGAAGAGCAGCAAACGATGTTCGGGCATTTGCTCAGTGCCTTCAAACTGGGCGCGCCGCCCCACGGCGGCATTGCCCTCGGGGTCGATCGGCTGGTGATGCTGATCTGCCGCGAGCAAACCATTCGCGATGTGATGGCGTTCCCGAAAAACAATCGCGGGATGGATTTGATGTCGCAGTCGCCGAGCGACGTGGATCAACGGCAGCTACGCGAGCTAGGGATCAAACTGGCGTCGGAAAAAAAGAGCGATTAGAGTTGCGGCATGTTCGTCGAAGGCGCCTTGCATCCCGAGCAGATTAAAGCGCTGCGTCGAATGCCGCTGCAACGCAGGCTCGATCTCGCCCTCGCGGGAATCTCGAGTGCGGGCGCCCTGCGCAAGGCGATGATTCACGTCGAACATCCTGATTGGTCGGCGGATCAGGTGGAGAAGGCGTTGCGCGAAGAAGGTCGCAATGCCCGAAGATAATCCACTGGCGATTTTCGCTCCGGGACTGAACGCGCTCGGCGTGCCCTGGATGGCGGTCGGTTCGATTGCATCGAGCGCGTACGGAGAACGGCGAAGCACGCTGGATGTCGATGTGGTTGCCGTGGTGGGAAAACAACATGCTGCGCGTTTTCTGAGCGTTTTTCCGGAAACGGATTTTTATTGTCCGCCGGCCGACGTTATCGAGATCGAATCGGTCCGACCCGAGCATGGACATTTCAATCTCATCCATCACCATTCCATTTATAAAGCCGACATTTATATCGCAACCGGAAGTGAGTTTGAGCGCTGGGCCTTTGAGAATCGCCAGCCGTTAGTGGCCGGCGAAACACCGGTTTGGCTTGCACCTCCGGAATACGTCATCCTGCACAAGCTCGAATTTTTCCGAGAAGGCGGCAGCGAAAAGCATCTTCGCGACATTCGCGGAATGCTCGCGGTGACGAAAATCGACCGGGATGTGTTGGAAAAAGAGATTACGCGGCGCGGGTTGCAGGATGCGTGGAGCGCGGCGGCGAAAGATTGAAGCACGCTGTGCGAGACTCCACGCGATTACACCCCATCGGGCACTGTATGCGGGCGGCTCCGGAAAAGAATTGCCACGCAAAATGTGACGACGGTGCCGAAGAAGATCCACCACGGGAATTCCATCTCCGGCAACCAAACCGGTTGAGTGTAGAATTTGGTCCCGAGGATTCCCCCAATCTTGTTCGGCAACCCGCTCAGAATCGCTACGACCACGAAGCCGCTGATCATCGCCAGAATATTGCCGCGATCATTCCCGCGCGTTCTCGTTAGCATGCCGGCAAAAAAGACGCCGAGCAACGAGCCGTAGGTGTAGCCGAAAATGCTGAGCACGATCGGGATAATCCGGACGTTGGGATGCACGATGACGAGATAGGCCGTGGTCGAGGCCACGACGATCATCAGCACAGAAAACCAGACGGTGGCCCATCGCACGGCGCGCAAGCTTTGCGCGTCGGTCGCGGCCGGGTTGATGTAAGGCTCGTACCAATCACGCGTAAAACTGGTGGCGAGCGCATTCAAGGCGGTGCTGAGCGAGCCCATGGCGGTGGCAAAAATTCCGGCTAAAAGCAATCCGCGCAGGCCGACTGGCATTTGGTAGAGAATGTAATGGCAGAAGATTTCGTTTGGGCTCTTCGGCAGGGTCGGGTCGGGATGGGCCTGATAGTAAACCCAGAGCAGCAACCCGATGCTGACGAAAGTGAACGCGAGCGGGATGTCGGCGAGCCCCGAGAGAATGAGAGAGCGCCGGCTCCGGCGGATATCCTTCGCGGTTAACATTCGCTGCACCATGTCTTGATCGGTGCCGTGGGTGCCCATGGTGATGAACACCGCGCCGATCAAGCCGGCAAAGATCGTGTACTCCGTCTCGAACATGCCCTTCCATTTGTCCCAGCCGCTCCGGGCGGGATCGAGACCGCTGGCGATGAGATCGGAAATATGGAAATCACCGCGGCGTTGCACGATTTCATCCCATCCCCCGGGAATGGAGAAGTAGAGCAAACCGAGAGCGATCAGCGCGCTCCCGATCATGATCGAAGCTTGAATCACATCGGTCCAGATAACCGCTTTGATCCCGCCGAATGTCGTGTAAATCGTGGTCAGGATGACGATGGCGATCGTGGCGCCGAGATAAATCCAGAGAGTCTGGGTTTCATTCGGTCGAGCGCCGCTGATCATCTCATAGGCCAGGGCGAGCGCGATGGCCGCGACATATAACCGCGTCCCGGATGCGAGCAGGCGCGTGATCATGAAAACCGCGGAGGCCGCGTTTTTGCTCGCCACTCCGAAACGCGCGGTCAGATATTCGTAGATCGAAAAAACTTTGTAGTCGTAATACGGCTTGATGAAAACGTAGCTGACGATGATGCGCCCGATGATCGTGCCGAACGCAAGCTGCAGGTAGGTGTAATCGCGATGGGTGAATCCTTCGCCCGGCGTTCCGAAAAATGTCCCGGCACTGGTTTCGGCGGCGACGAGGGAAGCCAGCACCGCCCACCAGGGAATGCGCCGGCCGCCGAGCGCGAAGTCCTCGAGATTATCTTCCTTCCGGCCCATCCGCAGGCCGATGAAGATGATCACGATAAAGTAGAGCAGGAGAACGCCGATATCGATGGCGAGGCGCGTGTCCATATCGTCTTAGGTGACAGAAATTAACAAAACGCGCAAAGCGCTTTTTGCGAAAGCAAAGTCCCGCCGGTCGCTTTCAGTTGAACGTTGGACGTTGAACGTTGGACGTTGGACGTTTCCGGATGCGTCTCGAGAAACTTCCAGCCCCCGATTTTGATCTCGCGCGCACCCTGGACTCCGGTCAGGTGTTCCATTGGGAAATGTGCGGTGCGGGATTTGTGGGAGCGATTGACGAGAAGGCCGTGTACGTGGAGCAGCGGAACGACACGCTCTCCGTCCGGGGCGTTAATGCGAAAACGCTCGCGAGATATTTCGCGCTTGATCACCCGCTCGCAGAAATCTGCCGCGCGTTTCCGAACGACCCGGCGATGTCCGCGGCGCGTGAGTTTTGCCGGGGCTTGCGCATTATCCGGCAGCCGCGCTGGGAATGTCTTGCCACTTTCATTACCTCGTCGATGAAGCAGGTGGCGCACATCCGCCAGATGTCGCGGGCGCTGCGGCAACGATATGGCAAGCCGCTCCGAATATCAGATTGCGCGGTCCACGCCTTCCCGTCAGCGGCCCGAATCGCCCAACTTACCGAGGAAGATCTGCGGGCCTGCGCGCTCGGTTATCGGGCGAAGAATCTACTCGCGACGGCGCGCCTGGTCAGCAGCGGCGCGGCGAATCTCAACGCATGGAGCCGGCTTTCCGACGAATCATTGCAAGCGCGGCTGGGCGAGCTTCCAGGCGTGGGTGCGAAGGTTGCTAATTGTGTGATGCTCTTTGCCTACGAGCGGCTGCGCGCTTTCCCGATCGATGTCTGGATCGAGCGCGTCCTGAAGCAAAAATATTTTTCACGGAGACGCAAGGTAAGTGCGGCGGAGCTTCGCGCCTTTTGCGAAACTTACTTCGGCGAACATGGCGGCTATGCGCAGCAATATCTCTTTCACCACGCGCGCAAAGGCGGCGGCGCGACCAAATGAGAATCCGGCGCGCGGTTGTTAGGCCTCGCGATCTGCGATATGATTTGGCCGCGACGAAAATCGTCGGTGTCGAAACAGCTCTCGGACGGCGCGGTCGTGAAGACTGAATGATGGAACAAACAAAAGAGCGGCGAAAACTGGCGCTGGCGATTCTGATTTCGCTCTTTCTCCATCTGGCGATCGGATATTCGCTCGCCGCTTTCGGGGGCGTCTTCAAGCCCACGCCTCCGCCGGACGATACGCCTTCCGAATTGACGATCGTGGATCTCTCCGCGCCGCCGCCACCGCTCGTACCGAAGAATCCAGCTTATATGCAGACCGATCCCTCGAAGGAATCGGCGGAGAAACCGAAGGAGCAAACGTTTGAGTCGAACGCCAATTCGCTCGCGGCCAGCAAGAAGCCGGCGACAGGCGATCTTCCGCTGCCGAGCCAGGACGGGAAGGATCGCCCGTTCACCCAACTCGACACGCACGATTTTTCACTTCAGACGCAGGGATCGCAACCGCAGCCGCCCGCGCAGCAACAAAAGCCAGCGCCCGAATCGAAGCCTCCGACTTCGCCGCAACCAAAGGCCTCCGAGCCACCCAAGACCACGCCCACGGTTGCGCCCACCGTGACACCGGAGCCGGAGCAATTCGCAATGCTCACCTCCACGCCGCCGCCGCCGCTCAAAGCGCCGGACGAAACCGAGCCTTCACCACCGCCGGATGTCGCAGCATCTGCGGCGCCGCCCGCTCCGCGGCCGAAGCCGGAGAATCCGGCTTCCGATTTTCGGGCGCAAACCCAGGAGACGCGGATCACGGGGCGAATCACTAATCGCGGCCCCTCTGCCGTCAACGCCGTCGGAACGCCGCTGGGGCGCTATCAAAAAGCCGTGTCGGATGCGATCGGCTCGCGCTGGTATTATTATATGAATTCGAAAATGGACCTGGCCAGTATCGGGACGGCGCACATCTATGCGGAGGTGGATGCACAGGGGCATCTGCAAAATTTGCGGGTCGTCTCAAACAATGCGAACGAAGCTTTCGCTAACATCTGCTTGCAATCATTTCAGGACGCGCACATTCCTCCCATTCCGCCCGACCTGATTGCCACCTTGCCACAGGGCCGATTGCCTTTGGATTTTTCCTTCACCAACTACCAGAATTAACGATGTCCGACTTCGCGCGCCGCCCATGACGGAAACACTCCATACCATGGTGACCTTTTTCACCAAGGGCGGTCTCTTCATGTGGCCGCTGCTCCTCTGTTCCATCGTCGCCGTCTCCACCATCGTTTTGGCGACGCTGACTTTGCGGGAAAAAAAGGTGTTGCCGCTGGTGATCGAAAGCGAAATCGAAAGGCTGGTGCCTGGCGGAAGCGCCGAGCGTTTGATGCGCATCGTGAACGAAGACAAATCGTCGCTGGCCGGAGTCGTGCGCACGGCGCTCCAGCATATGCGCTGGCCGCGCGCGGAAAATATTGAGTCGGTCCAAACCCGCGCGCGCCGCGAGCTCGTCCGGCTCGAGCGCGGCTTGATCGTGCTCGAGGTGGTGACGGGAATCGCGCCGTTGATCGGACTGATCGGCACCGTCTCCGGCCTCGTCCATGTTTTCTCCGGTCTCGGCCTGAGCAGCGGCGCGTCGGACACGAAGGCCGTCGCGCTCGGCATTTCCGAAGCGCTCAACTGCACGATCTTCGGCTTGTCGATCGCGGTGCCGGCGTTGATCGCGTTCAGTTATTTCTCGAAAAAGGTGGAGGTTATGTCGGTGGAAATGGAATCGCTCGTTTCCGATCTCATCGCGAAATGCTACTATGGCCGCGTTCCGA
Organism: Verrucomicrobiota bacterium; assembly: GCA_041167545.1. Classification (GTDB taxonomy): domain Bacteria; phylum Verrucomicrobiota; class Verrucomicrobiia; order Chthoniobacterales; family UBA10450; genus AV80. The sequence goes on along the minus strand of JBEEHT010000097.1, from coordinate 25,179 downwards.
GCGGGGAGGCGATGCCGACTTCGCGATCAACCATGCCGGCTCCGGCGCGCGCGCCGGTCGCGTGAAGCCGCCGCCCGTTCTCCTGAGATGAAGATCGCAGTCCGCAAGCGGCGCGCGCCTTCCATCATTATCGTCTCGCTCGTCGATATCCTCACGATCCTGCTCATCTTTTTCGTCGTCTCGACCACATTCAAAAAAGATCAGCCGGAGGTTCAGATTAATTTGCCGGACTCGAAAACAGCGACGACAGCGGCATCCGAGCTGGAGCACGCCATCGTGAGCGTAAACGAAAGCGATGAGATCCGGCTCGATGGCAACGTCGTGAATGTCGAGGAGCTCGAAACGTCCGTGCGGAATTTGCCGGCCACGCGCAAATCTGCGCTCGCGTTGCAAGCCGACAAGAAGGCGTCGTTCGGCACGATCATCAAAGTGATGGATGCGTTGAAACTGGCGGGCGTAAAGAATCTGCCGGCGTTCACCCACGGCGAGAAATGAAATTGCCGATCCGGAAATATGGCGATCCGATCCTGCGCGCCAAAGGCAAACGGATCGAGGAAGTGGATGAACGCATTCGCGCTCTCGCCGCGGACATGCTGGAAACAATGCACGCCGCGAATGGCGTTGGGCTCGCCGCCCAGCAGGTGGGACATGCGCTGCAGTTAACCGTGCTCGATGTGTCGCAAGTCGAAGACCGGCCGAGCGCGATGGAGTTGAATGGAACGCCGGTTGATCCCGCCAGCGCGATGCCGCTCGTGCTTCTCAATCCGAAATTGAGCCTGAGCGGCGAGAAGGATTCGGGGAACGAGGGCTGCCTGAGTTTTCCCGACATCACCGCCGAGATCGACCGCGCCCTCTCGGTCGAAGTGGAAGCGGAAACGCTCGATGGGAAAACGATCCGGATCGACGCGTCGGGATTGCTCTCACGCGCCTTGCAGCACGAGGTCGATCACCTGAACGGCATTTTATTTATCGATCGAATGAGCTCCGCGGCCAAGGCGAGTATGGCGAGCCGGCTGAAGCGGCTGCAAAAAGAAACGCAGAGGCAGGTGTAGCTGCCGCCGTCGCTGGCGGCAGATCAGCTTCGATGTCTCGCCCCCCTGCCGCCAGAGACGGCGGCAGCTACAATCAAATTGCCTTATACGTGACGGTGATGCTGCGGAAGAGCATCTGGTCGCGTTGCGCGGAAAAATAGAAAAGCTCCAGCATCGTTCCGCCGACAATCCATTGATAGCCGACCAGGGTCTGGATCACGTCCGAGTCGGTATCGCGCGAGCGCGACACAAGTTTTCCGGTGCCGAACTTCGCGTCAAAGTATCGCCGGATTTCTCCCATCCGTTCGTTGTAGCGCTCGATCGTCCACTCCGGATATTCGTACTGCAACTCGACTTCGACCAGAAAGCCTTCCTTGAAAGTGAAGAGCGTTCGCTTCAGCCCGGGCTGGACCAGGCCTTCGACCGTCCAGACATCGCGCTTCTCTTTTCGGTCGCGGCTTATGATCTTCGCTTTGGCCCCGAGGAGCGCCTGCTCGATCTTCGTCATCGAATCGTTCCACTTGAAACCGAACGGCGGCGGAATGTCATCGACCGCCAAAGCGGAATTAGCCGAAGACAAAAACGCGAGCAACACCGGCAGGAGAAAGCGAGCCGGATGCGGCCTTGTTTTGGTTTTGCGCAATGAATGGAACGGCATTTTCGAGCGTGCCTCGCGTGAAATCAGCGCGAATCCGAGAGGCAATGTTGCGCGAGCGAAAGGATCGGGTCAACTTCGCCGATGGACGCCGCTGGGTGCGTTGGGGCAAGCGCCAGCAGGATTTTTTCGTCAAGATTTTTTTGATTCGCGAACAAAAATAAACTTCCGCTTTTTTCTTGTCGCATCTTGGCGTCGTTTCTAATCTCAAGCCGCTGGCAGGGAGCAACGAGGGCTGGTGTTAACAACATGTGAACAGTTTTCCAAGAATACGAAGAGCTAGAATGAGTATAACATCCGCCCGAGTGACCAAAGCCGTCGCCTCTCCTCTCCCTTTGCGCGGGTCGAATTGTTTTTCCCAGAGCGCGCATCCTGTTTTCCCCTCGTGTTTTCCAATTTCCGCCCCAATCTCCCTGCAAACCACGCCTTCCCGTTTCACGACAGCGAAAGCGACTAAATTGAATTTCACCCGGCAACTCTCGCCTTCGCTCCTCTCGAAGCAGGTTGCTTAACGCTGTTAACAAGTCGGTATGGACGAGAAGAATTCAGAGCTATGGCAGAAACTGTCGGCAGCGCTAAAACCCCAGGTTAGTCCCGATACTTTCAAGCGCTGGTTTTCCGCCGTGAAGCTTCTTCACGCGACGGATGACGCCCTCACTTTTCGCGTTCCGAACAACATCTACCAATTCTGGATCGAGAGTAATCACATGGCCGCGTTGCAGAACGCCATCGTCGTCGCTTTAGGCGCGCCGCGCGCAATTAAGTTTGCTTCGGCGTCGGACAGCTCAACAAAAACGGACGTGGAAGAAGTCGTGGAAATTTCGGCGAAGGAACTGGCTCGCGAAACTGCCCGGCAGGCGAAGGCATCGAGCACCGCGCTCGGACTCAATCCGCGCAATAACTTCGAATCGTTCGTGATCGGCCCGAACAATGAGATCGCGCACGCCGCCAGCCTCGCCGTCGCCAAAACGCCAGCCCGCACCTACAACCCGCTGTTTATTTATGGCGGCGTCGGCCTCGGCAAGACGCATCTGATGCAGGCGATCGGTCAGTACGTCGGCACGAACAAAAAGAACGCGAAGGTCATGTACCTTTCCAGCGAGGTGTTCATCAACGAATTCATCGACGCGATCCAGCACAACAACCTCGTCAAATTTCGAAAGCGTTATCGCCAGGCGGACCTGCTTCTCATCGACGACATCCAGTTTCTCGGCGGCAAGGAAAGATCGCAGGAAGAATTTTTCCACACCTTCAACACCCTTTTCGACGGACATAAGCAAATCGTCCTCTCGAGCGATCGGCCGCCTTCCGAGATCGCCAATCTCGAGCATCGTCTCGTCTCGCGCTTCGAATGGGGGTTGACCGCGGAATTGCAGCCACCCGATGTCGAGACCCGGATGGCGATCCTGCGGAAGAAAGCTGACACGCTCGGGATTAAATTGCGCGACGAGATTTTCGAATTCCTGGCGACTCGCATCCGCACAAATGTCCGCCGGCTGGAAGGCGCGCTGATGCGCGTGGCGTCGTTCGCGTCGCTCAGCATGGGAAAGGAACTGACGAACGAGGTCGTCGAGCATCTGCTGAAAGACATTCTGCAGGAAGAGGCCCGGCACGCGGTCACGATCGAGCAGATTCAACGGCGCGTGGCGGAGCACTTCGACGTGCGCCTTGCGGACATGACGAGCAAACGCCGCCCGGCCAACATCGCTTTCCCGCGCCAAATCGCGATGTACCTCGCGCGCGAATTAACCAAAGCGTCGCTGAACGAAATCGGCGATGCGTTTGGCGGGCGCGATCACGGCACCGTTCTGCACGCCTGTAAGCTGGTGAAGCGGCGGATGCAGGAGCAGGACAACATCCGCCAGACGATCTCCTTCATCGACAGCGCGCTCCAGCGTTGATGCATGGAGAATCGGTCCGCGCCCAAAGCGAGATTGCGGTTGCCGAATAAAATCGTAAGCCTTACATCTTAGCTTTCCGCCTCCGTCATGAAATTTAGCGCCACGAAAGAAAAGTTGCTCGAAGGTTTGCAACAGGTGCAGAACGTCGTTAGCACGCGGACGACGCTTCCGATTCTTTCCAACGTGCTTTTGCAAGCCAAAGGCAACGAAGTCCATTTGACCACGACCGATCTCGACGTCGGCGTGCGCGGAAGTTTCGAAGCGAACGTCGAGAAGGAGGGCGCGACCACTTTGCCCGCGCGCCGCCTGTTCACGATCATTCGCGAACTGCCGTCGAGCGAAGTGCAGGTGGAAGTGGATGGCAAAAACGCGGCGTCGATCCGGAGCGGACAGAGTTTCTTCAAGATCCTCGGGTTGCCGGAAGAGGAGTTCCCGCCGTTGCCGAAATTCGACAGCGCGAAAGTCGTCACGATTCGACAGAAGGATTTGCGCGACGGTTTGCGCAAAACTTCCTACGCGATTTCGACCGATGAAACGCGTTACGTTCTCAACGGCCTCCTGTTCAGCCTGAAGGAAAATAAGCTGACGCTCGTGGCCACAGATGGACGGCGCCTGGCGATGGTGGACATCGAGCTGGAATTTCCGCGGAGCCACGAAGCGGACATCATCGTGCCGACCAAAGCGGTGACGGAATTGCAGCGGCTGCTGACGGATGACGGCGAAGTGAAAGTCAGTGTCGGCAGCGGACAGATCGCATTCGATCTGAACAACACGCTCCTGGTATCAAAGCTGATCGAAGGGAATTATCCGAACTACAAGCAGGTGATTCCCTCGGAGACGAAAGAGCGCGTGACGCTAGAGCGCGAGACGTTTCTCAACTCCCTTCGGCGGGTCTCGTTGCTCGCGAGCGACAAGTCGAACTCGATCAAACTGAATTTCACTAAAAACAATATCGACATCACCGCGAACACCCCGGAAGTCGGCGAGGCCAAGGAATCGCTGGCAGTCGTCTATAAGGGCCGCGAATTCTCGATCGCGTTCAACCCGGAATTTTTTATGGCGCCGCTCCGGGCGTTGACCGAGGACGAGGTCTTTCTCGATTTGATCGATGAAATGAGCCCGGGCGTGCTGAAAATTCAGACGCCATTTCTCTATGTCCTGATGCCGATGCGCATTAGTTCATAAAGAGCTCTGTTTTTTCTCGCGCGCTGTCATCCCGAGCCGCGCAGAGGGCGAGGGACCTCGCAATCGCAAAGCGATTTTCGAACGACCGAGAGATTCACCACGCAGACAAGTGGTTGAACGTTTCGCTATTTGCGATGGCCCACAGTTTCGTTGTGAGGTCCCTCGCCGTCTGCGCGGCTCGGGATGACCTACTTAGGAGCCGATGGCTGCGATCACTGCTTCGACCCCGAGCGAATGCATTTTTCCTTCGGGCGCGCGCAGAACGATCACGTTCGTGCCGGCCGGCGCCCAAATCGCGGGATCGGTCGATCCGAACAGAAGAACGCATTGGGCATCGACAGCCGCGGCAATGTGCGAAATCCCGCTGTCGTGGCCGATGAAGACCGTGTTTTCCAAAAGCGCGGCGAGGTGAGGCAACGGCAGATTTTTTGCGAAGCGAACTGGCTGGCCATTCCACGCGGATTCCAACTCGCGCGCACGCTCTTCGTCAGCTTCGCCTGCGATCACAAGAAGGTCCCGCCCAGCCGACAGGAGAAAGTCTCCGAGCTTTTTCCAGTTCTCAATCGGCCAGTTCTTCGTCTCGCTTCCGCTGCCGGGATGAAACGCGATAAGTCGATCGGGATGATCGCTAAGAAAACTCGTGGCAAACGTGCGATCGCCTGCGCTGGGAAAAATTCGGGCGGCTGGATCTTCCAAATGCAAACCGAGCGCTTCCAGTGGACGCGCGAGCTGACGCGCTGCGTGTTTCCGGTTATCCAGCTTTGACGGCCCGGCAACGACAGTCCTGATCCGGCAACGCTTCAAATTGGCCTCGAAAATCGCGTCCGGATCGAAAAGATAACTGACGATTAAATCGAAACTGGCGAAGTAACCGACTAACTCGGCCGGAAGCTCGGAATCTTTCGCGAAGAACCTCGCCAGTTGTCCCGATTCAATCGAGCGAACCGCGTTCGCGTAATACCGCTTTTCCGCCAGCGCGGCGATGTGTTTGTAACCGAGGATCTCAAGCTGTGCGTTCGGGAAACGATCGCGCAAGAGTTTTAGCGCGGGCAGGGTGAGGACAAAGTCGCCGATCGCGCCGCCGCGGATGACAAGAATCCGGTTCAATAGCGCGTGAACGCGCAGGCGAGGATCGCCATCCCGTAAAGCAAAACGAGCGCGTGGGTCAAACGCCAACGGCCCGTAGTCCTCGCGCTCCAGTTGATCTGGTCGCGCAAAAGGTACGGCATCGTGACCCAGAACAAGCCAAGCACGATCAGGAGATACGCAAACACCGTCACGAGAAGCCGGCTGTTTTCGTTTCGAAAAAAAGCGGCGTCGAGGAGTGGTTCGGCGCCGAGCAAAAAAAGAATTCCGAGCGCGCGCACGGCAAGGAATTCGTCCACGAAGCGCAGGACAAGAAGAAAACCGATGGGCAGGATGATCAAGAGCGGCTTGCGAAAGGTGGAGAATTCTCCCATCTCCATCGTGGCCAGGAGCCAGAAACTCCACAGGAAACCGACGGTCAAAAGAACGAAGCCGGTCACGCGGGATCGCGGGAGGCTCCGGGCGATTTGCTGCGAGCGATTCGGATTGATCAGGCCCGGCAGACTCACGAGCAAAAGGAAAAACCCGGCGATCAACCCCGCCATCTGAAGCGACAAATGATAGATCATGCGAAAACCGTGGACGTTGGCATGACCGGCGTTCCATACAAGCTGAATCCGTTCGCCTGCGTCACGCTCACGTCGAAGATTTGACTCGCGTGCTCCGGTTTTCCTTCGAAGACGACGATTTTGTTCGTGCGGGTGCGTCCCATCATTCGCGCGGCGTTCGTGCGGCTCGGTCCTTCGCAGAGAATTTCCACTTCGCGTCCGACGAGACGCTCGTTCGCCCGATGGGCGGAGGCATCGACGACGCTGAGCAGGTCGCGGTTGCGTTCCTCTTTCACGCGTTCGTCGATCTGCTCCATCGCCGCGGCCGGAGTGTCGCTGCGGATGGAATAGCGGAAGATGAACGCGTTATCGAACTGGATCTCCTCTACCAGATCCCGTGTCTGCCGGTAATCGTCTTCGGTTTCGCCGGGAAAACCGACAATCACATCAGTCGTGATGGCGATCTCGTCGCGAGTTTGCCGGATGCGTTCCACCAACGACCGATATTTCTCGGAGGTATACGGACGGTGCATCGCCTTGAGGATGCGATTCGAGCCCGATTGGAGCGGGAGATGGACGTGCTCGGCGAGCTTCGGCAAGTCGGCCAGCGCGCGGAGCAGATCGTCGCGAAATCCGATCGGGTGCGGCGACGTAAAGCGGAGACGCTCGAGGCCATCGATCTCGTGAACGGCTTCGAGTAATTGCACGAACGGACTCTTGCCATCCACCGGCGGGAATTCATGCCGGCCGTACAAGTTCACGATCTGGCCGAGAAGTGTGACCTCTTTGACGCCGCCCGCCACGAGAGCGCGAACCTCGCGCACAATCTCCTCGATCGCGCGGCTGCGTTCGGACCCGCGCGTCCGCGGCACAATGCAAAAGGTGCAATGCATGTCGCAGCCCTGCATGATCGAAACAAACGCAGTCGCCTGGCGATTTTTGAGGTCGTGATCGCGAATGGTTTCCACCGAACCGGCCTCGTCTTCGGTGTCGCAAATGGAAAAGCGCGGATCGTCCATCCCGCGCGTCCGCTTCTTCTCGACCAACTCTTCGATGTAATCCGCGACGCGATGAAATTTTTGCGTCCCGACGACGAGGTCGACGTGAGGCAACCCATTGAGGAGTGCCGCGCCGCGCGCTTGCGCCATGCAACCGAGAAAGCCGAAGACGACGTCGCGCCGGCGCTTCGCGATTTGGCCGAGCATTCCCATTTTCCCGAGCGCCTTCTGGTCCGCCATGTCGCGAACGCTGCAGGTGTTCAGGAGCACCACATCGGCCATGGCTTCTTCGGCCGTGCGTTCGTAACCACGCGCAATGAGCGAGTGAGCGACTTGTTCCGAGTCCCGCTCATTCATCTGGCAGCCGTAGGTTTTGATGAAAAATTTCGGCATTGGCGGACGGGAAAATGGCACAACCAGCGAAGGCGCGCCATCTCGCACGCTCGAAGCGACAATTAAGGAGGCGTGGCGAAGCGGCCCGGGAAGGGGTCGGCCTTCAACCTCTTTTCCACCTCGCGGTCAGTCCAGGGATTCGTCCCGCGCTCGTTAAAGATGGCGATGCCGATGACGCCGACATTACGCGTCTCGCCGTATTTCTGATTCGCATAGGATTCCCGCACGGGCCCAAAACGAAAAGCGGCCACCGCCTCCGTGCTTTGCCGAAAACCTTCCACCACCAGTTGCCGGTGCGGATCAATGAGATAGCCGCGTTTTCCAAACGAGGCAGTGCGGCCATCGATCACATTGAGCCCGTCCACGGAAAGGACGATTTCGAGACGAAGATCGCTGCGATTGCGAACGACGATGGAATATCGCCGGCCCTCCTCCCCAACGACAAACCAACGGTCGCCGATACTCAGTCCCGGCAGAAAACTTCCGCTTTGATCGCGCAAGCCGACGGAAATCAAGCTCCCCGCTGGATTGCGCAGGAGCGGCCACCCGCGGCGCCACGCCACCGCTCCAGCCATGGCGCGGATTCCGGCAGCATCGTTGTAATTGATGGCGGCGAATGCGAGCGGCTGCTTGCTCGCGCGGTCGAACGCCGTGGACGCAACGCGGGAGATTCGGGTTTCACCCCATTTTGTTCCGAGCCCGGGCCGATCGTGGGGCGGCTGAGAGAACGCCGCGCTATCCCGAGCGGTGGAGGACCGACTGAGACTCGGTGCGACTTCCGGACCAGTGCAGGACGCGAGGAAAGATGCAAAGGCAATCGCCCCAACGAATCGAAACGCTTTCATACCTTGATGATTGAATCGAATCCGTAACTCACGCACGAATAAAATCGACGTTAACCTACCTTGTGGCTTGCCTTGACCCGGTCGCCCGCTGGAAGCTTGCGCTACTTGCCTGAAACATGAATCAAGACGCACCGGCAATCGGCATCATCGGCGGAAGCGGCCTCTATCAAATGGAAGGCGTCGAAAATGCGACCGAGCGCCGGATCGAGACGCCCTTCGGCGATCCCTCCGACGCGCTCATCGGCGGGCAAATGCACGGGCGCCAGATATATTTTCTTCCCCGCCACGGACGCGGACATCGCCTGCTTCCGCACGAGCTGAATCATCGCGCGAACATCTACGCGCTTCGTTCGCTCAACGTCCGCTGGATCGTTTGCGTCACCGCGGTCGGCAGCTTGCAGGAACAATACGCGCCGCGTGACGTCCTCCTGCCGTCACAGTTTTACGATCGGACCAGCCAGCGGACCAGTCACACCTTTTTCGGGAATGGCATCGCGGCGCACGTCGGCTTCGCGGAACCGATCTCGACAAATTTGCGCAATATTCTGGCGGAATCGGCCCGCGGTCTGGCGATCAAGATCCACAACGGCGGAACTTACGTGAACATGGATGGCCCCGCCTTTTCGACGCGCGCGGAGTCCGAGTTGAATCGCCGCCACGGTTTCGACGTCATCGGCATGACGAATCTGCCCGAAGCCAAGCTGGCGCGCGAGGCCGAGATCGCTCTGGCCACGATGGCGATGATCACCGACTACGATTGCTGGAAGGTCGACGAAGAGCCGGTCTCGGCGCACACCGTTTTCGAGCATTTGGTGGCGAACGCGGAAACGGCGAAAAAAATTCTACCTGAAGCCATTCCCCGCATCCCGACCGAGCCTAACTGGCCGGAACATCGGTCTCTCGATTCCGCATTAGTGACCGATCGAAAGCTCTGGCCCGCCTCCACAAGGGATAATCTCAAAGCGATTTTAGGCCGGTTTACCTAGGCAAATGGCCGTCTCGCAAAAATGAGTCGCGGTTTGCAAAAATCCTTCTTGCCAACCGGGACGAAAATATAGTAATTATAAAGACCGTCGGGGGAAGCCCGGCGAATAAAGCCACTACGGAGTTCCTAAAATGATGATCAAAATTGCCGCCTGTTTGCTCGCAGTAACTTTTCTTGCCTCGTGCGAGACGACCAAAACAACTCAACGCACGACCCTCCGCGAGATGAACAGCGCTCGCCTTGCCAGCAACGACACTTCATCCAATCTGAACGAGCCGGCCCCGCCGGCTGAAGGACCCGAGGATATCCCGGCGGAAGGCCCGCGCGATCCGAATCGCAATCCGGCCCTGGTCCCATCGCCGTTGCTGCGCGTCAACGCAGCCGGCAGCCCGTAATTCGGGCGAAGAAGTTCGGTTAGTTTCTTCGCGACCGCGCGCATCTCGGTTGCGCCGCGACGAAACTACATCCAAAGGCCCCACGAAAGCAGGGCTGAGGCATCCTGCCAGACGCCCGCCTTGCTGTCGCCGAGCACGACCACAATAATATCGCGGCCCGGTCGCGCCCCACTCGCGATCAGACAATGGCCAGCGGCCTCGGTGTATCCGGTCTTCATGCCATTGCAGTAGGAAAGCCGCTTCAGAACTTTGTTCGTATTCTCCAGCTCACGCGTGCGGCCATTGGCGTAGCGGAAAACAAGATTCGGCAGGCAGACGATCGAACGAATGGTCGAGTTCGCGTAAGCCGCTTTCGCGATAATGGAGAGATCGCGCGCCGACGAGTATTGCCCGGGCATCGGCAGACCGTTCGGGTTCACGAAATGGGAATGCGTCGCGCCCAGTTGCCGCGCCTTTTGGTTCATCAGTTCCGCGAAGTCTTCCGCGCTTCCCGCTGCGTCGCGCGCCAGACAGCGAGCCACATCGTTCGGGCTTTTCACGAGGAGCGCACGCAACAGATCGATCCGCTGATACGTCTCGCCCGGCTTGATGTTCAACTTTACCGGCTCGGCCTGGGTATCCACCGGCTGGACCATCACCGTGCGATCGAGAAACCCGCGTTCGGCCACGATCAACGCGGTCAACAATTTCTGAGTGCTCGCCGCCGCCCGCGGGGCGTCCGCGTTTTTCTCGTAGAAAATTTCACCGGTCCTCGCATCGATCACCATCACTGCAGCCGCGCGCGTTTGCGGCGCGATTTTTGAGACTGCGCCCGGAGGCACATTGGTGACGGCCTCTGCCCTCGGCGATTCCGAAATGGAATCCGGGATGCCGGTTGGACGAACGGGCTTGAATTTGTGTGTCGACTTTTCGGCGAAGCAGGGCAGCGCAAACAGCAGTGCGCAAAGTGCGATCGTCCCGTGTCGGCGTCTCATGGGCAGCAATGTAGCGGATTTTCCGTGGGCACAAACGCTCGCATGCGGCTAATCGTCCGTTCCGCGTTGGATCAGTTCGATCTCGTAGCCTTCCGGCGCATCGATGAAGGCAATCGCGCCATTCTTGCCGTTCGGATGAGGACCGTCGGAAAGTGGATAGCCTTTTTTCGCGCTCTCCCGCGCGAACTGTTCGATGTCGTCCACTTCAAAGGCGAGATGGGTGAGGTCGGGACCGACCACGACCGGACCGCTTTGATCGAACTTGCAGATCTCGATTTCCTCCTCGCTGCCCGGGGCTTTGAAGAACACCAGCTGCGAGCCGCGGTCCGAAGTGTGGCGGCGCGTTTCCTCCAGCCCGAGAACATCGCGATAAAACGCGACGGTCTTTTCGAGATCGGTCACCCGATAGCGGGTATGAAGAAGCTTCTTAATCATGCGGTCACTAATTGCGCGTGCTCCCGGGGATTTTCAAACACAAATGCCGCGCGACTAGTGTTCCTTCCCCGAATGTGATTGGTTAGGCGGATGAAACTCGTCATCGCCGCGACTGGCGCCAGCGGAACGATTTATCTGCAGCGGTTGCTTTCGCAGATCGATTGCGCGGCGAACGAAGTCCATCTCGTCATGAGCGGCCACGCGAAACAGGTCGCGGCGCAGGAAGTCGATCGCCTCGTCGTTCCCGCGGGCGTGAAGGAGCATGCTGACAACGATCTAAACGTGCCATTCGTTAGCGGCTCCGCGCGCTTCGATGCGATGGTGATCGCGCCCTGTTCGATGGCGACGCTGGGACGAATCGCGTCGGGGTGCAGCGACACGGCGCTCTTGCGCGCGGCCGATGTTTTTTTAAAGGAACGCCGGAAGCTCATTCTCGTCCCGCGCGAAACACCGTGGAGCCTCATCCACGCGCGCAACGTTGTGACGCTCCTCGAAGCGGGCGCCATCGTCCTCCCGGCCATCCCGTCATACTACAGCCGGCCGGGCTCGGTCGACGCAGTTGCTGATACCGTTGTCTGGCGCATCCTGGATCAGCTTGGCCTTCCTAATCCTTCCGCGTATCGCTGGCGCGATGATGGCGCGCACTCCAAATCAAAGTGAAGCTCGATAGCTGGCGCGCGCGCGTCTTGATCGAGCTCGGCTTCGGCTTGTATCGGCTCTGGGCGCGCACGCTTCGTTTGCAGGTGGAAGATCCGCACGACGTCATGAGTTTCGTCCGCAAGCAACCGGTCATCTTCGCCATCTGGCACAATCGCCTGCTCATGTTGCCGCGGGTCTTCGATCCCTCTTTTCCCACCCGGCAAAGTTACGGCTTGATCAGCGCCAGCCGGGACGGCGACCTGATTGCGATCTTTATCGAGCGCTCCGGTTACGGCACGATTCGCGGCTCGAGCTCGCGCAAAGGCGTGATCGCCTTGCGCCAGTTGGTCGAAACTCTCGCCGCCGGCGGCAATGTCCTCGTGACCCCGGACGGTCCGCGCGGGCCCGTCTATCAAGCGAGCCAGGGCGTGGTTTTTCTTGCTCAAAAAAGCGGCGCGCCCGTGGTCCCGATCCACATGGAATACTCAAGCTGCTGGCGTCTGAAGAGCTGGGACCGCTTCGTCGTGCCACGGCCGTTCGCCACCCTGCGAGCGATTTTTGGCGCACCGATCCAGATGCCACCGCTGGAGAATGCCGACCAATCCGAGGCCGAGCGGATCCGTTTGCAAGATGCGATGATGAGCTTGGTGGAAGAAGAATAAGTCCTTCGTAGAATCTCTGCTTCATGTCCCATCTCATCGAAGGCCGCGCGATTGCCGACAAAGTTTACGCGGAATTGCGGGGCGAAATCGTCGAACTCAAGAAGCGCGGCCGCACGCCAGGTCTCGCGGTCGTTCTCGTGGGCGACAATCCCGCGTCGCGCGCTTACGTGCGGGCAAAGGACAAAATGTGCCGCGACCTCGGGCTGCATTCTGTGAAGCTCGAATTGCCGGCGGACACCTCGCAGGAGGAATTGCTCGCGCGCGTCGATGAGCTAAATGGCGATCCGGCGATTCATGGGATCCTGGTGCAATCACCGCCTCCGAAGCAGATCGATGAAGCCGCGATTCTGCGCGCGCTCGATCCGGCGAAGGATGTCGACGGCTTTCATCCGACGAATATCGCCAAGCTCGCATTGGGCGATGAGAGCGGCTTCGTTCCTTGCACGCCGCTCGGCTGTCAGCGTCTGCTTATCGAAAGCGGAATCGAAATTTCCGGCGCGCATGTCGTGATTCTCGGGCGCAGCATGATTGTGGGAAAGCCGCTGGCGTTTTTGCTAATGCGGAAAGGCCGCGGCGGAGATGCGACGGTGACCGTGGTTCATTCGCGCAGTCGTCGTCTGGCAGAGATCACGCGCACTGCCGATATCCTGATCGCCGCGATCGGCCAGCCCGAATTTGTCCGAGCGGAACACTTGCGCGACGAAGCTGTGGTGATCGACGTCGGAATTAATCGTGTGGAAGATCCGACGATGGAGCGTGGCTACCGACTCGTCGGCGATGTGGCATTCGATGAAGTATCCGCCAAAGCTTCCGCCATCACACCGGTACCGGGTGGCGTGGGTCCAATGACGATCGCGATGCTGATGGCGAATACGGTTAAAGCATGCCGGCAGACGCAATCGCACTAGCCGCATCAAGGAGCGGCGGTCTCCAGACCGCCGACCGAAAAACAGGGCGGTTTGGAAAGCGCCCCTCCTTGGGGCTCACCTGACAATCTTCGCTGCCAGGAAACGAAGCAGCGCGGGTTGGAATCGCGCAATTCCCAGGAATGCCGAAGCAACTCGCGGCGATAAGACCGCCGCCCGCGCGAGCCGATTGACCCAAAGCCGGCCGCCATACAATTGCGCGTGGGCCGCGGAATAGGCCGCGGATACTTCCTGCGCCGTTCCGCCATTGCGTTGCAAGACAATCGCCTTCGCCGCGAGGTCTCCTGAAGCGAGCGCATAATAGATCCCCTCCCCCGTGAACGGCTCGACCACGCGCGCGGCATCACCGACAAGAAAAAGCGACTGATGACCGGCGGGAATCGGGGCGCGGGTCAGCGGCGTGATCGTTCGCCACGCGTGGCCCGGCGAAATTTTGAATCGTGCCTCTGCCCATCCCCGCAGAGCCGGCATCTTCGGCGGAATGCTCACGAGACAAAGATTCAATTCATCGCCGCCGACCGGTGCCTGGCCGGAGTAACCTTCCGGCCGAAATTCCAACACTACCTTATCGCCGAACCCTGGCGGCAACGGCAGGTGAGTTTGCAACGCGATGCGCTCCTTCGGGCCTCGCGGCAGCAACCCGCAAAGCCGTGCCACCGTAGAGTTGCGGCCGTCCGCGGCCACAAGAGCTCTCGCTCGAATGGTCTGCTCGCCGGCTGAAATCGACCAATGATCGTTCCGTGGATCGGGCGAGGAGAGCGCGGTGACCGTCGTATTTTCAAAAACCGTCGCACCTAACTCGCGCGCGCGATCGAGCAGAAGTTTATCGAGCAGGCTGCGCTTGATGGCGATCTCCGCGTTGTCCCCTCGCGGAAGTTCGATGCTCAGGCGCCGGCCGTTGATCCCGACGAATTCGACGCGATCCAGCTTTCCGTGCGCGGAACTTCGAACGCGTTCCGCCAGTTCGAGCCGCCGCAGGATTGGCCAGCAGGCGGGATTCAAACAATCGCCGCAGACTTTTTCCCGCGGGAACTGCTCCCGTTCCAAAACTACGGTGCGCAGGCCCGCCATAACGCAAAAAGCGGCGCAGCTCGATCCAGCCGGTCCGCCTCCGACAATCGCTACATCGAACATGAGCCATTGTCATAGCGAGCAGTGTGCGCCTCAAGGAGCGGCGATTTTCAATCGCCGACCGAAGCAAACGGCGGTTTCAAACCGCCGCTCCTTGGGTTTTGCCGATTCGCGATTAAGCGCAAGAGTAAGATTGCCGTGCCGAAAGAAGACAAACCTGACCTGACGAAGAAGGTGCACGAAGTGCCGCATAAACCCGGAGTGTACCTGATGCGCGATCGGTTCAACCGGGTGATCTACGTGGGGAAAGCGCGCGATTTGCGCAAACGGGTCGGCTCCTACTTCATGCCGTCAAAGCTGGCCCAGGCCGATATCAAGACGCGCGCGATGCTCGATGCGGTTTGGGATTTTGAGACCCACACGGTGCAGAGCGAGCCGGAGTCGATCCTCCTCGAAGGAAAGCTGATCAAGGAATATCGGCCGCGCTACAATATTTCATTCCGCGACGATAAACGCTTTCTCGTCGTCAAGGTCGATCCGACGGAAGAGTGGCCGCGATTTCGCCTGGCGCGCTTCAAGAAAGATGACGGCGCGCGTTACTTCGGACCGTACGCCCATGCCGGCGCGTTGCGACAAACGTTGAACTTCATGCGCAAGAAATTTGGCGTGCTCACGTTCGGTCGGGGCTCGCCGACGGAGCGCGAACTCAAATCGGCGACCTACCAGGTCCCGAGCCGCTTGAGCGAGATCAGCGCGGAGCTCTACCGCGAGCGCGTCGCGCAGGCATGTGATTTTCTCGAGGGGCATTCGCGGGAGATGATCAACGCGGTCGAAGAGGAAATGCAGAAGGCGGCGGAAAAATTGGATTTCGAAAAGGCGGCGGAGCTCCGGAACATGCTCGAAGACTTGCGCCGGACGACGAAGCCGACGCGGCGCTTCACTCGCCATAGCCTGCCGAGTTCGATCGATCCGGTCAGCGACGTGCACGCCTTGGGCGGCGCGCTCCAGCTCACGCGTTCGCCCGTGGTCATGGAATGCTTCGACATCTCGAACATCTCGACGACGCACGTCGTTGCCTCGATGGTTTGTTTTCGCAACGGCGTTCCGGACAAGGACAATTATCGGCGCTACCGAATCCGCACGGTGCAAGGCCAGGATGATTTCGCGAGCATGGCGGAGGTCGTTAGGCGGCGATATTCGCGGGTCTTGCTCGAAGCGCGGGACGCCAATCCGGACGCGGCCGAATTCTCGCAGGAAAATCCGACCGAAGCCCTCGACCGCGGCGCAGCTACGTTTGCGCCGGTTCGATTGCCCGACTTGATCATCGTTGACGGCGGGAAGGGCCAACTCTCCTCCGCTTGCCGCGAACTGCAGCGGCTCGGCTTGCACGAACTGCCGATCATCGGTCTCGCGAAGGAGTATGAAGAAATTTACCGGCCGGGGCGCGCCCTGCCGCTCGTGTTGCCGCCGGATTCTGGCGCGCTCCGTTTGTTGCAACGTATTCGCGACGAGGCCCACCGTTTCGCAAACACGTATCACCAGCTCCTGATGAAGAAGCGGATCGGCGAAAGCATTCTCGACGATTGCCCCGGGGTAAGTCAGAACCGCAAAAATCTGCTGCTGCGCGAATTTGGATCCGTGAACCGGCTGCGCAAAGCGACCGTGGAGCAGATCGCGGCCACCGAAGGGATCGGCCCGAAGCTGGCCGAGGACGTGCATCGATTTCTGGAGCGGCATTGAAATTTTAAGCTCCTTTCCGCTTGTCGATTAGGGCGCGGCCAGCACAGTTGCCGTTGTGATTTTGCCACGCGCATACCTTCTGCAAGTCGCCTTCGCCCTCGCGGCAGCGCTGGCAGCGCCTCGGCTCGCCGCGCAGTCGGAAAGCCCCTCGCCCGCGCCGGGCACCGCGCCTTTCGAAGAGACGATCGTTCCAACTTTTGAAACGCAGAAGCTCGCCCGCACTTACGTTCTCGATATTCCGGCTCCCCGCGGTTTGATCACGGACCGCAATGGACTGCCGCTCGCGCAAAACCGGTTGAGCTACAATCTCGCGATCAGTTTCCCCACGCCGCTCGATTTCTCGGATCCGCAACTGCTCGCTTTCGCGCGCGAGAAAATTCAAGCCGCGGAAAAATTGCTGGGGCGGTCGCTGAAGATTTCCGATGAGCTGATCAAACGCCATTATCGCAACCGCGGCATCCTTCCATTCGAGATCGTGCAGAACCTCACGACGAAAGAGTCCGAGCAGATCAAATCGCGGCTGCCCACCGGGATGGCGCTGCGCCCGTATTACGTGCGCGTTTATCCGAATGGGAAAACGGCCGGGCAGATCGTCGGTTACAGCGGCAAGACCGGGCGAAATCCTGACGGCATCATCGACAACCACGAAGTGCTCTGGCCGGAGACGGAGGGCCGGGAGGGGCTCGAACAAACGTTCAACCAGGTCCTGACCGGAAAGCACGGCGAATACAAAATCACGTTCGACAAAGACGGCCGTAAAACTTCCGAGAAGATCACGACTCCGCCGGTGCCGGGGCACACCGTGGTGACCACGCTCGATCTTCATTTGCAGGAGCTCGCCGAGAAAGCGCTCGAGGCGAAAGCAAAGCGCGGCGCGATTGTCATAGTTGAACCGAACACTGGCGACATCCTGGCGATGGCGTCGTGGCCGACCTACGATCCGAATGCGTTCACACCGACGATTTCCGCCGAGAAATTCAAAGCGCTCCAGGACGACCCGGATATTCCGCTGTTGCCGCGCGCGTTCCGCTCGTCGTATCCGCCGGGGTCCACTTTCAAGGTCGCCGTCGGCATCGCGGCCCTGGAGAGCGGCACCGTCCGCTCAGACGATCAATTCGATTGCGTGCCGGCGATCACGATCGGCAACATCGTTTTTCACAACTGGAAGAAAACCGACCGCGGCGCGCTGAATTTCATCGAGGCGTTAACCGAATCTTGCGACACCTGGTTTTACCAGGTCGGAATCAAGACCGGCGCGGACCCGATTCTCGATTGGGCGCAGCGGCTGGGGTTCGGCGCGAAGTGCGGGATCCCGCTGCGCGGCGAAGTGGAAGGGCGCGTGCCTAACGACCAATACATGAAAGCGACGCACGGCCGGAAACTGCTCAACGGCGACATCGCGAATCTTTCCATCGGTCAGGGCGACACTCAGGCGACACCGCTGCAAATGGCGCAAGCCATGGCGATCATCGGCAACGGCGGGACGTTTTATCAGACGCGTTTGGTGCAACAGGTGCAGACAGTCGATAACGAAATCGTGACGGCGTTCCAGGTGCGCGAGAAAAAGACGCTCGGCGCATCGGCGGATACGATGGCGCAGTTGCGAACCGGGTTAATCAACGCGGTGAACGCGCCGGCCGGCACTGCGCATCAATCGAGTCTCGAGAGCGTGGAGGTCGCGGGGAAAACCGGGACGGCGCAGTGGGGACCGAAGAACAAGGAGCGCACCGCGGCGTGGTTTGCCGGCTTCGTTCCGGCGGAGAAACCGCAGTACGCGTTCGCAGCGCTGTATGAAGGAGATGTCGGCGCCAATGCGCACGGAGGCAGCTTCGCCGCGCCGATGATCGGGATGATTTTGAAGGACATCTACAAGGAGAACGGAACCAAGAAGCGACGGACGACTGAGCCGGGAGAGACACCGGTCAAACGCGCTCAGCCGGTGGAAGAGGAGGGAGATTGAGGGCGCGCGGTATTACCGCTTGTCATCCTGAGCCGCGCAGACGGCGAAGGACCTCGCAGTCGCAGAACCGCTATCGCGAGGCGAGGTCGCGTTGATCGCAGACGTCGCGACCATGAAGCGCGAAAGCGGCTAAGGCAGCTGCGAGATCCCTCGGCGCGCTTCGCCAGCCTCGGGATGACAACCGGTTCACACCGCGGCCGCTTCAGCCCGCTCAGGCAATTCCATCGTGCCTTTGAACTTCGGTTCTTCGCGCTCAACACCGAAGTTCTCTGCGTAGAGCTCGGCGATCTTCTTCATCTCGTCGCTTGTAAGTGGCGGGCACTCCGGCGCTTTTGCGAACTCCATCAGTTGCGCTTCCTCGTAAATGTTCGGCAGCGTTGAGGCGACCCGGTCGTCCGCGAGCAACCATTGCAAGGCGGCCTGGCCGAGCGTGCGATCGGAAGCTTCCAGGAATCGAAGCCGATCGATTTTCTTCACACCGTTCAAAAGCCAGCTCCGCGGCCGATGATTGCGGTGATCGTTCGGCGGGAAAACGGTATCGGGCGTGTATTTGCCTTCGAGCATTCCGGACGAATGCGTCACGCGGATGAGGAACATCGTGTCCTTGCCGGCCTCGGTCGCGGCCTCCTGCATCGCGCGCCCCGGGTGTTGCTCGAGCATATTGTAGATATGCTGCACGCTGGTGACTTCGCGTTCCCGGATGCAATTGATCCCTTCGTAAAGCCAGCCGACCGCCGGCCCGAGCGCGATGCCGGAATACCGAATCTTCCCGCTCGCTTTTAATTTTTCCAGCGTGGTCCAGAGCGCATCGTCGTAAATCTGTTCCATCCGGATGTTGTGCAATTGCAGGAGATCGATGCGGTCGGTCTTCAAACGCTTGAGCGCAGCATCGGTGGCTCGCACGATCGCATCCGGCGAAAAATCCTGGGGAATTTCGCGCTGTCCCCGGCCGCGTGATTCACCGTGCGTCACAAAATCGTAGCCGACTTTCGTCGCGACCACGATTTCGTCGCGCTGGTTCGGAAACGCCTTCGCGATCAATTCTTCGCTCAGACCGTTTCCGTAGGTATCGGCGGCATCGAATAACGTAACGCCCAAATCGAGCGCCTTATGCATGAGCGCGATCGCCTCGCCCTCCGTGAACTGACCCCACCAGCCAGTCGAGATCGTCCAAAGTCCAAAGCCAACTTCGCTCACGCGCAGGTCGGTGTTTTTGTAGGTGCGGTAGCGCATCGGCTAAATCTAGCAGGACGGAGCGATATCTCGCAACACTCGGCAAGTCTGTAATTCGACGTTGGACGTTGGAGGTTGGACGTTGGACGTTTCAGTTTCCATGATCTCCCGCACGAGCAGCGCGCTCCTCATCGTCGGCCACGGCTCGACCGTTAACGCCGACTCCAGCGCGCCGACCCTCGCGCACGCCGCCGAGATCCGACGCCGTGAAATTTTCGCCGATGTCGGCTGTTCGTTTTGGAAAGAGGAACCGAGCCTGCGCGATGCGCTCTTCTTTTTTCGCGATCCGGCGATCCAGGAGGTTTACGTCGTTCCGAACTTCATCAGTGAAGGATATTTCACGCGGACGGTGATTCCGCGGGAATTGGAGTTAACCGGCTTGGAAACAGCGCGGCCGAGCGGGCAGCTCTGGAAATATTGTGAGCCGGTCGGGAGCCACGAGAGCA
Organism: Verrucomicrobiota bacterium; assembly: GCA_041167545.1. Lineage (GTDB taxonomy): Bacteria > Verrucomicrobiota > Verrucomicrobiia > Chthoniobacterales > UBA10450 > AV80. The sequence continues at coordinate 5,071 of JBEEHT010000097.1, read as the reverse complement.
TGACCGAGCGGTTGCTGCAGCGGGCATATGAAATAGCGCCTGACGTCCCGGAAGCGGAAACCACGCTCCTGATCGTGGGTCATGGAACGGAACTGAACGACAACAGTGCGCTCGCCGCGAAACAACAGGTGGAAAAGATCCGCGCGCTCGGCCGTTACGCGGCCGTCCTCAACGTTTACATGGAAGAACCGCCGCTGGTCTCGGATTGGTTGAACTTAACCACGACACGCAACGTCGTTGTCGTGCCCTTTTTTATTTCCGATGGATTGCACAGCTACGAGGATATCCCGGCGTTGCTCGGAATCGAAACTCAACCGGAGAAGGGCCATCCGGTTCACGGCCGCTCACTCTTTTATTCGACAGCGATCGGAACCGATTCCAGATTTGCCGACGTGATCATCCAACAGGCGAAGGGGTGGAAAAGACAGGTGCCGCAATCGGCCTCGTAATTCATCCGCGCGCAGTTACGGTTCTAAATGGAAGCGACCAGCACAAACTGCAAAAAGCTGCAGGAGATCGGCGCGTTCGTTCTCGCGGGCGCGCGGAAGCCGGAGGAATTGTGCGAGATCGCGGAGATGATTCGCGCCGCCTGCGGCTATCGCTGGGTCGGCATTTATAAAATTGTCCGCGGCGATTTTGTGATCGTGGCGAGGACCGGCGAGGAACCGCCGGCCTATCCGCGCTTTCCGATCACTCAGGGTTTGGCGGCGGCGGCGGTCGAATTGAAACAGGCGGTGATGGTGGCGGATGTGCACAAAGATCCGCGCTATCTGCCGACCTTCGGCAGCACGAACTCGGAGATCGTCGTGCCGGTAATGACGGAATCGGGGAAAGCGGTGGGTCTGATCGACGTGGAGAGCGAAAAGCTGGATGCGTTTACCGAGAGCGATAAGGACTTTCTCGAACACGTGGCGTTTATCATTGCGCGCGCGTTGAAGTGAGCGCGGTCGCGGAGGAAATCGCGCTCGGCAAATCGGTGGCAGCGGGTCTGCGTCACATCGGGCAAATTGCGATCGAGTGCCTGGATGACGGAAGCTTCATGCTCGTGCATCGCGATGACGCGGCGCGAGATGATCTGGCGGTTTACCACGCAACAGAGGATGCGGCTGAATTGGCGCGATTTGATGATGCCGGGAATTACCGACCGCTCAAGACCGCTCCGAATTTACGCCATGGATGGCGGCTGACTTTGCGCGGCGTGGCCGAGCTTCGGACGGCGCTCGACCTTTTTCACCCCGGCCGGCTGGCGGCTTTCTTCGCCTTCGAAAAGCATGAACTGGTCACGACGCCGCTGCGGGGAACGCTCGGCCGGCAATCGGGCATGTATCGAATCGCCGCGCAGATCGACGATCCCGCAGCGGATGAACTGGCCGGCAGTTTTTGCCGTTCCGATGGTGGATGTCTCCGCACGATTCTTTGGCGGCGAGATGCGCAGGGGACCGTTGCCTCCACTCGACTACCGGCCGAAAAATTCAATCCGACTCACGATCAAACCGGCGGCGGAAAGCCGGTATTACCGCTCCTTTGTCAGGAAGCGTGCAACCTCCTCGTTGCCGAGGCGCGAAAGGTAGTTCAGGCAGGTCGATGATTATCCGGTCACGCGTCGTGGTGCCGATGGCTGGCGAGCCGATTGAGAATGGCGCGGTGGCGGTCAATGGAAAACGAATTGCGGCAGTAGGCCGCTTTGAAGATGTAAAGGCCAATCACCACGGCGAGGTCATTGATCTGGGCGAAATGGTTTTGTTGCCCGGACTGATCAACGCCCATTGCCATCTCGATTACACAATCTTGCGGGGCAAAATCCCGCCGGCGCGCTCGTTCGCCGACTGGATCCTCGCGATCAACAACCACAAGGCTGCGCTCAGCGACACGGATTACATTGCATCGATCGCCGATGGATTAGCGGAAGCCAGGCGATTTGGGACGACGACGGTTTTGAATCTGGAAGCGTTTTCTGAACTGCTCCCGCGACTGCCACGCCCGCCACTGCGCGTCTGGTGGTGCGCGGAGATGATTGATCTTCGCAAAACTGTCGACGTGAATGAAGTCGTCGAAACGTTGCGCGCGTGGTTTCATTCCCAACAGGATTGGCTCGGTGGTTTTGGTTTGGCTCCGCACGCGCCCTATACGGCGTCGCCGGAACTTTATTCCGAAGCCGCAAAAATCGCGCGGACGAATCACCTGCCGTTCACGACGCATCTCGCCGAATCTCGCGAGGAGATGCAGATGTTTCGCGATGCCAGTGGCCCCCTGTTTGAATTTCTGAAGAGCATCGGCCGCCCGATGTCCGAGGCCGGGACTCCGCTGTCGTCCCTGATGAGCTCGGCAGCGATCGACGAACATTGGATCATCGCGCATCTGAACGAATTGACCGAATCCGACTTCGAGTTTCTCGCGCGCGGCCCGAAATTCCAGATCGCGCATTGCCCCCGAAGCCACACGTTTTTCGGTCATGCGCCGTTCGCTTGGAAAAAGTTGCAGGCGCTCGGGTTCAATATCGCCATCGGAACCGACAGCCTCGCGAGCAATTCGAGCTTGAGCCTTTTTGCCGAAATGCGGGAATTAATGCGCAAAGAGCCATGGCTGCCGGCGCGCGATGCATTGGCGATGGTCACTGTGAATGCGGCCGCGGCCCTTGGTCAGTCGGATTCGCTCGGAAAAATCGGGGCAGGATGTCACGCGGACCTGATTGGCATTCCGGCCGTGGCCTCTGGAGACGACGTCTTTGAAAACATCGTTGGCTACGAGGAAGCCGTCCCTTGGATGATGGTAAACGGCGAGGTGCTGCGCCCTTCGTAGTTTTCTCGTTTGTGCTTTCCTTTTCTCAATTCTGAAATATTCTCCGCCTTGCGACTATGGCGAAGATCATAATTATCGATGATGAGCCCGCGATGGTGGAGGTCATTGTGACGCTCTGCCGGGAAAAAGGGCACCAGGTTTTCCCCTTCAACTCGGCCCCCAAAGCCATCGAGCAGCTCGATGCCATCGGCCCGCAAGTCGTGATCGCCGATATCAAGATGGAGACGATGACGGGCTTCGACGTCCTTCGCCATATCCGCGAGCACCATCGGCAAACGGCCGTCATTTTGATCACCGCCTACGCTTCGGTCGAGACCGCCGTCGAGGCCATGAAGATGGGCGCCTACGATTACGTCACGAAGCCGTTCAAGATCGACGAGCTACAGATGACGGTGCAGCGCGCGCTCGATTACCAGGCCGCGTTGCGCGAGAACGTTTATCTCCGCAAGGAACTCAAGAACCGCTACCGGTTCGAGAACATCATCGGCACCAGCCGGAAGATGCAGCAGGTTTACAACCTGATTAACAAGGTCGCCGACACCGACAGCACCGTTTTGATTCAAGGCGAAAGCGGCACGGGCAAGGAGCTGGTTGCGCGCGGACTCCACTTCAATAGCAACCGGCAGCATCATCCTTTCGTTGCGATCAATTGCAGCGCCTTGCCGGAGAACCTGCTCGAATCAGAATTGTTCGGTCACAAAAAAGGCGCGTTCACCGGAGCCGTGGCCGACAAGCGCGGGCTTTTCGAAGAGGCAAATCTCGGGACAATTTTCCTCGATGAGGTCAACTCGATGGCGCCGCCGCTGCAGACGAAACTGCTCCGAGTTCTGCAGGAACGCGAAGTGCGCCGCGTGGGCGACAATAAAAGCGTTCCCGTGAATGTTCGCGTGGTTGGCGCGACCAACGAAGTCCTCCAAGGTAAGATCAAGGATGGCTCGTTCCGCGAAGATCTTTATTACCGGCTCGCGGTCATCCCGGTCGAGATTCCTCCGTTGCGTGAGCGGCTCGAGGACGTGCCGTTGCTGGTGAATCATTTTCTGCAAAAACAGGCGAGCGCCTCCGGCGGCGAACCGAAAAAGATCGATCCCAAAGCCGTGGATATTCTTTGCCACTACGATTACCCGGGGAACGTGCGCGAGCTGGAGAACGCAATCGAGCGCGGTTGTGCCTTATGCGAAGAGGACCTGATCTTGACGACCGATCTTCCGCCGCAAATTGTAGCGGCGGCCCAGGGAGAAAAAGCCGAACAGGCGATCGCGGCCATGCCCGTCGGTCAGACGCTCGATGAATTCATCCAGCAACAGGAACGCGGCTATATCGACGCGACCCTGACCCAGTGCGGCGGTTCGCGAGAAAAGGCCGCGAGCATGCTCGGCATCAGCATGGCGACGCTCTATCGCAAGGTCGAGCCGAAGAGCAAAAAATAGAAGTGCGCGCGGCGAATACGCTAGTTCTTCGTCTCACCCTTCTCTTCGGTTCCGTAATCGCGATCGCGGCTTACGCCGCGGATCCACCCGCACTCAGCACCCGCGAGATGGAGCGCATCAACTGGATGGAGTTTCGAGAATGGGTGCCAGGTAAGATCAACACTGTTCTCCTTCCGCTCGGCACAATCGAACCGCACGGAGTGACCGCGAACGGCGCCGATATCATCGCGCCGGTTGCCATTGCGAAGGAAATTGCACCGCGCTTGAACGCGATGATCGCGCCGGTCATCCCTTACGGATTTACCGGCGTGATGGATGCGTATCCGGGAAGCTTTACCGTGCCGGAAGATGCGTATCGCGCTTATGTGCGCGCCGTTCTCGTCGGACTCGCGAAGAATAAATTCAAAAACATTATCCTGATCAACGGGCACGGCGGCGGGCAGACAGCGATCCTGAATGCGTTGAGCCAGGAGGTCGGCCGCGAAACTGGCACGCGGATGCTGGTGGTAAATTGGTGGGCCTATTGCACCGACGTCACGATCGAAGTTTTCGGCGAGGACGGGGGCCACGCCGCCGAAAACGAAAATGCATTTATGATGGCGATCGACCCGTCGCTCGTGCATCGCGAGCGCTACAATCAGGACATGGTGACGGCGAACCCGCCGCCCGGGACTTGGAGCGCGTACCCGAATCCATCGAGCATTACCCTTTACAAGGATGGGCAGGGTTACCCGAAATTCGATCTCGCCAAAGCGAAGACTTACTTCGCGAAAGTAAACGACAAGCTCGCGAAGCTAATCCAGGAAACAATCCGCAAGTGGGATCTGGCTGGGCTCTGAGAAATC
>JBEEHT010000096.1:0-20836 GCA_041167545.1 Verrucomicrobiota bacterium | reverse complement strand
CGGAGCAAGCCTAAAGTGTCGCCCGCTGCCAAATCAAATTGCGAATCCGCCGGCGTTGCGTGAACCCGACCGCGGCGAACGCCAGTGCCCCGCCGATCCATGTGCTCGGCTCGGGAATTTCCGACAGGGTTAATGAGGCTGGACCATAAATTAGCTCATATCCATTAGGCACAGTCGGGGCGAGAAATTCTACGTTATTCCAACTGTCATAGGTGGCTAAAATATAGCTGCTCTGCGTCAACCCCGAGATTGAATTGAAATTGAGTGTCGCACCCAAGGTTATATTAAGTGCTCCTGTCAGAGTGAGGCGGTCGGCGGACGCCCCTCCAAGATCTACTTGGTAGATAGAGCCGGAGGCGAAATTAAGAGCGGGGACCGTGAGCGTCAGAGTGCCGACCGCGCCATTTGTCCCTCCTGTTATGATACCGCCATCGTTGATGGTTGCGTCTCCGCCGACAATAAAGCCGCTACCACCAAGCTTGCCATTGTTGTTGACTTGCGTCGCACCGCTACCCGTGCCCGAACCCGATGTGTTGTTTACGAGAAGCGTGCCGCTACTGACTGTAGTTCCGCCCTGATACGTATTTGCACCAGACAAAATCGTTGTCCCAGGCCCGATCGTCGTGACTGTATGCGCGTTCGTCACGTCGCTTATCGGAGCTGAAATAGTAACCAGTCCGCCGGGATTGGCATTGGTGATCGCAAGATTCGTGAGGAGCCGCAGTCCGTTGGCAGTGGTGGTATTGATAGTGAGTGAACTATTGCCAACTGCTTGGGAATTGTTGATTTGAGCCGGTCCCGCGGTGTTACTGTCGAACATGATTGGTTCCTGGGTGGTGATGGTCCAAGAAACGGCTTGTCCGGAATTCCCCGCCGTAGTAGGCAGGTTGTCGATTAGGCCGACCGTCACTCCGCCGGAAACGTTTTGGATTACGTGGCCATTGATTTCCTGAAAATTGAGCGCGCTATCACCGGCCCCATTTGGAAACCCCGTCGTGCCTGGCAGAGAAGGGCCGGGACCCCACGTGCCGTCAGTCCCCCAGTTAGCATCGCCTGCGCCTGCGTAGTAATACGGCGTGTTCGCGGAGCTTATTAGGACGGTGGATGTTTTGAATCCCCCCGCTCCTGTTGCGAAAGTGATATTGCCGAAGACGCCAGCATCAAAGACATCGCGTAAAGTTCCAACGTAGCCGTTCTCGGATCCCAATCGATCGCCAGCGCTATCGTATATGAACGATGCAACAAACGGGTTTCGAGAACGCGGATTTGAAAGCGCGTTGAGAAACCAATCGGGACCTGCGTAAAACAAATGAAAACCGGAAGAGAAATCGCGATTGGCTAGCTCGTCTGATGTTAGGGACTCCATTCTCCAAGAGACCTCACTGTCCGGCAGGGTGATCGCCTGAACCGCCGGCGGAACAACGGACGCCAATATAAGCGGCAAAATCAGAACTGAAGTGCGAAAGGTGCGAGTCATTCGTTGAGAATTTTGCCCGGCGCATCCGACCAATTCCGGAAAAGCTTGTCAATCAAATTGTATGGAAATTCCCTGAAAGTGGATTTGTTACATCAAAACACTACGAATCAACTATTTACGCGCCGGCCGCTTAATTCTTTTGTGCGTTTGAAATCAACTTTGGGGCGACCGTTATCGTATTCCGGGCGAATCCAGCTTTCCTTGATCAATAAGAAGCCGACTCAACCCCGCTTCCAGCAACATCATTTTTTTAAACGCTGATCGCTCGATGACAGTGCGGCCATAAAACGCTACCCAATGCAATGTGAGGATCAGGCACCGGAATTCTTCGCAAATCAGCACATTTTCCATGCTCAGTCTGTCTTGATCGAACGCTGCCTGCAACTCAGATACGAGGGCACGACCTTGGCCTATTTTTAGAAACAGCTCTTCGCGATCCGCCTGAATCGCAACTCGCTTTCCGGCGAGGTGCATCCTGGAGCAGAATTGATCTGCATAAAGCAATAGTTCGGACGGAGTGAAAAGTTCGTCACTCATTGGAGTCGCGTTGCCCAAATATTGGATCGTGAGCCTTCTCCAAAATTGACCCGCGGTTTCTAGCCATCAACTCGATATGCCCTCGTAATGCAGGGCTGTGGCACTTTCGGATCGTGAACTGGCAACCGGTGTAGGCAAACTGCGGCGTGCTGATCAGGTTCTTCGTGATCTTCGTGAGTTGAAACTCCGCGCCCGGCCGGGTCTGCGCGGCGACCGGATCGCGAACGATCAACAGCGTTATCGCAGCGATCGCTCGCACCGAGGCAGGGACGACCTTCATTGTAATCTTTCGCCGAGGTCGCCGCGCTCGAGGCAGCCGCGGAAATAATCGATCGTCTTCACAATTCCTTCGTCAAAATTCACCTTCGGTTCCCAGCCCAGGACTTTGCGCGCCCGGGTGATATCGGGCTGCCGCACTTTCGGGTCGTCCACCGGCAGCGGTTTGTATTCGATCTCCGCTTTCGTCCCGGTGATCCGGATGATCTCTTCGGCAAACTGCTTGATCGTCATTTCCCTCGGGTTCCCGATGTTCACCGGCTCGTGAAAATCGCTCATCGCCAGCCGGAAAATTCCGTCGATCAAATCCGACACGTAACAGAACGAGCGCGTTTGCGAGCCGTCGCCGAAGATCGTGAGCGGCGTCCCGCTCAGCGCCTGCCCGATGAACGCCGGCACCACGCGTCCGTCGCGCAGCCGCATCCGCGGCCCGTAGGTGTTGAAGATCCGGACGATCTTCGTGTCCATTTTGTGGTAGCGGTGATAAGCCATCGTCATCGCCTCGGCGAACCGCTTCGCTTCATCGTAAACGCCGCGCGGCCCGATCGGGTTCACGTTCCCCCAATAATCTTCCGTCTGCGGATGGACGAGCGGATCGCCGTAGCACTCCGAGGTCGAGGCCAGGAGAAAGGTCGCCTTCTTCGCCTTGGCGAGCCCGAGCGTGTTATGGGTGCCGAGCGCGCCCACTTTCAGGGTGGGGATCGGCAATTCCAGGTAATCGATCGGGCTGGCCGGCGAAGCGAAATGGAAAACGTAATCGATCTCGTCCGGGACGAGGATGTAGCTCGAGACGTTATGCTTGATGAAGCGGAAGTTCTCGTTCCCGCCGAGATGGGCGATGTTCGCCGGGTTGCCGGTGATGAGATTATCGATCGCGATGACGCGATGCCCTTCGGCCAGCAACCGGTCCGCCAGATGCGACCCCAGAAACCCCGCCCCACCCGTGACGACTGAAACTTTTTGCGCGGCCATGCTCCGCTGTTATTAATTCGCCAAGGGGGAATTGGCGAGCGGTTTGTGATTGCACGTTGGGTGCGGTACACAACATTGAGGAGTGATACCCCCGCCGCCGATCTACAGGCATTGCCTGATTTGTGGATTTGCCGCCGAGGAGCGATTCACCGGCATCCATCTTATGGATTGCATTCGGTGTGGAGATTACACCATCAGCGCCGAGGCAGCAGCGCTGCTGGATGGTGCTTCCTTCGATGCTCGGCAAGCCGCAAACGTCTCCGGTTACATCCGAGACAATCAAGGCATAACGATTACAACGTCCTCATTGCCATTTCTTCGAAGCTTGCGGCCACCTTCCGTGGCGTCGCGCGCAACCAAATTGCTTTTGTGGCTTGCAAAGCAAAATCCCGTCGTAGGCGAAAAGATTCACATCCCACACGGGCGTCACATTCACCAGTTTCTCGAACGATCCGGTGGCGCAGACATACAGGGAATGACAGAGACCCGGGCCCAGCAACTTGCCGGTTTTCTCGATCCACTAGCGGTTAGTTCGAGCGTGAGTCCAGCCGAAGTCGATTTCTTGCTCGAGGGCTATCTAAAAACAGAAGAACAGTTTGTTGAAGTCGACAAGGCTGGATCGCGGTTGTCGGTAACAATAACGGCACGCGGATGGAAGCATCTTGATATCGCACCTGCTGGCACAGGCGCGGTTGGTTTTGTCGCAATGTGGTTCGCGCCAGAAATGAACGCTGTCTGGGAGCAATCGTTTCATCCCGGGATCAAAGAGGCCGGCTATACGCCTTCGCGCATCGATAAGAAAGAACACAACAACAAGATCGATGATGAAATACTAGCTTCCATCCGCGCTTCGAAATTCGTCGTGGCAGATTTCACGGAACAGCGAGGGGGCGTTTACTACGAGGCAGGTTTCGCGCAGGGTCTGGGGAAGCCGGTGATTTGGACGATCCGCAAGGATCACTTAATAGGCGTGCACTTTGATACTCGCCAATTCAACCACATTCCCTGGGAGTTATCGGCCTTGTCCGACTTTAGACTTGCCCTTCGGCGGCGGATTGAGGCGAGCTTTGGTCGTGGGCCGATGGCGTAGAGCATGTACAGAAAGAATTTAATTAATCACCCTGCACCCCAAGAAGACGCTTGAAGCTGGCTTCGATTCCCGAAATGGTATTTCTCAGTTCGCGCTGGCGTTCCCAAACTGGGATACACTTCTTCCTCAAATCGTCACCAGCATCGCCGGTCTTGATTTGAGCAATATCAATCGTGATTTGGGTAAACGTTATATCGAATTCCTCTAAAGCAGCCTTTAGAGAATTCCCAAAATAAACATGGTTTTGACTCACATACCGTTGAAGAGCCTCGCGTCGATCCATTAATTCCTGATGGATTGCGCGTGAACGTGATTCCCGTTCCGTGTCACCCGTTACCAACAGGGACAACCGTGATATGAACCACTGTTCCACGATCCTCTCAATTTCAATGACGCGAGTGAATATCTCCGGAATTTTCTCAGCCAAGACTTCATGCAGCCGATTAAACCTCGAAAGCTGTTGCTGAAGCTCACCATTTAATTTCGCAAGCCGACGCTCTAGCCAATGTTTCAAAAACAAGGCCAAAGGCCCGCCGATAATCGCCACGGCCAACACTGATGCGCCGACGGTGCCCCAAAAAGTCATGTCTCCAATTACCTCGGCTTGGACAAATGGTCACGACTGAAACTTTTGGCGCGGCTATGTTCCGCTGGTTTTAGTTCCCCGCAAAAATCCTTAGCGAACGAAGTGACATTCATCGCGCTTCATTAAATTCCGTTGCGTCTTCGATGAAAGACGCCTAAAAACGAAACCGACCTCCCTCCCCATGGCGCGCGACGTTTTCATCTCGCACTCGGCACACGACAAATCTGTGGCTGAGGAAATATGCCAGGCGTTGGAGAGTTCAGAACTGACTTGCTGGATCGCTCCTCGCGATCTGCGTCCTAGTCGCGCGTTTTCGGCCGAGATTACGCGAGCCATTCAGCGATGCAGGGCGATGGTGGTTATTGTTTCCAATCATGCAAACTCCTCTCCACAGGTGCTGAGCGAAGTGGAGCTCGCGGTAAACTGTGAGGTGCCAATCGTCACGTTTGCAATCGAGCAGATTACCGAATTCGGCAGCTTACAATACAACCTTGGCGGGAGGACTTGGATTCAATCGTCAATTCCTCCGCCGTCCGCGGATATTGCGGAATTGCAGGTGGCCGTGAAGAACCTGATGCATCAAACCGATCCGAGCCCGCCCCGAAACTTGTCGCCTTCCGAATCTTTAACCGCCAGGACTGGTCAGGTTTCCGCGAGGGCCCGATCGGATTTTCGCAAACCTCTGTTCCTGGCGCTAATTGCCATATTTGTTCCCACGTTTGTGGCCTACCATTTAGTCGAAAGCTGCTTGGATAAGGCTTTGTCGAAATTCATCCCTGATTCATTGACGACCGCGCTTGTGCTAATGGCGCTGGCAATCGTCGCTACGCCCTATCTGGCGGGCCAAGATGTCGGGCCCCTAAAAGTGCCGAAGGTTTCTGAAACATCCGCACGCAATTTGAGAATTGCCGGGCCGATTCTGCTCATAACCCTTTTGGTCATTCTTTTTGTTCCACTGAGATTTGTTCTAAGACAAGAATGCAACCTCATAAAAAATGGATCTGCAGAAGAGGGCGATGTTGCTTGGAATGCAGCGATGTGGACTGAGGGGGCAGACGGTCACTTGGAAATCGCCGTCGACTACGCACGTCGCGGATCAAGAAGCTTCAAGATTTGGGCTCCACAGCCACACCATTTACGCTGGGTTCAACGATTACGGCTTGAAGCTCATGCAAACTATCTTCTGACGGCGTGGGTTCGAACCCAAGATGTTGCCCATTCTGCGCAAGGCGAAGCTGCTGATCGCGGGGCCAACATCGCCATCCAGTTCATATCGCCCCCGCAAAACCCCATACATTCTGAGCCGCTCTTCTACACGAATGACTGGCGGCAGGCTTCGGTGCGGTTTTCGACGGACGAGGCAATCGACATTGAAGTGCAATTGCAGCTGGGTGCCTATAGTTCGACCACGACGGGAACTGTGTGGTTCGATGATGTCCGGCTGAACAGGACCTGGTAAATCCGCCCGCCAGCTAGGCGATGTTGGCGGGATTGCCCGAAATGAGATTATCGATCGCAATGACGCGATGCCCTTCGGCCAGCAACCGATCCCTCAAATGCGAATCGAGAAACCCCGCCCCACCCGTGACGACTGAAATCTTTTGCGTGGCCATGTTCCGTTATTTTTAGTTCCCGCCGAAACTTTGGTGAGAGATTTCCGTTTGCCGTTAACCCTGTAAACTCTTGCCCTATGAAGAAACTGCTCCTCGTTATTCTGGCGCTTGCCTTGGTTTTCACGTCGAGCCTTGTCGCGGCGGAAAAAGGCTGGTTTGGATTTGGGCTGAAGGTCGAAGGCAGTGGATTCTTAAGTTTGACCGTTCACTCGGTGACGGTCGAGTCCATTGCGCCGCACTCGCCTGCGTCGGAGAAATCCATTGCCGTGGGCGATGAGATTATTCAGGTCGAAGAGACGACGGTTCCGGGACGCCGGGCGTGGGAGCTCAAGCCGCTCCTCCAAAAACAGGTCGGGGACACCATTCATCTGCGACTGAAGCGCCCGACAGGCGAGACTTATTCCGTCACGCTGACGGCGGCAAAAGCTCCTCGTTAATCGTAACGGGTCCTGGCCGCAATGGTAGAACGGCCCGGTGGGCCGTTCGGATTGTCGCCTGATCGCGCGGGAAAACACGGTCCGCACTGCCGTGGCTACAAGGGCAACGAAAAATCCGCCGCGGCCAGGAGAGGCCGCGGCGGATCAACTTACAGGCGAATGCGGATCGAGTTTCCTTAGAAGCTTACCCGGATGCCGAGCTGAATTTTCCAGCGCGAATCGAGATCTTCGGTGGATTGAATGGTCGGTTTTGTGCTGGTTCCGTTGTTGAACGTGTAGACGCCGGCGGTGCTGAGAGCGATCGGCTGGGCTGTGCCGAATGAGCTGTAGCGTTTGATTTGACCCCAGTTGTCATCAAGCATGTTGGTGAAGTTAAGAATGTCGGCCGTAAATTCCGCGTTGATCCATTTGAGGAATGGAATTTGCGGAATCTTCTGCGCGAAGTGGAGGTCAAGACGATTGATCCATGGATCGCGTCCACCATTGCGCGGGGCGATGCCGCCGCGATGCTGCCTCAGGAATTCGTTGTTATCAATGTAGGCGTTGTAGGCGGCAAAGTTTGCGCCGGCTGCACCTCCAACGAACTTCGCGCCGATCGGATCGCTCAGTCCGGTCGGGACGTAGATCAAGTCGTTGCTGAACTGGCCGTCGCCGTTGGCATCACCGTTATAGAGGACACTGTAAGGATGGCCGGCGGCTCCTTCGTAAACTGCGCCGATGGTGGTATCCCAACCTTTGCGGAAAGCATAGGTGTAGGTCAGGACGGTGAGGAAGCGATGGCGCAATTCAAAGTCCGACGTGCTCAAGACGGGCGTGTTGGGATTGCCGGCCACGGGGTTGAAACCGAAGTTCGACGAGGCCTGGCTCGAGGTAGTGCTGTTTACATCGTAAGCGTGCCCATAGGTATAGGCGAACTTGCCGTACCAACCATCGCCCGGGTCCGGCCGCTCGAGTTGCCCCGTCAGGTTGTAGGAATAACCGCGATGAGTGTTCGTGAGCAGGATGATGCGATCGAAGCTCTTGTCGCCGTTAAATCCACCGTAGATCGGACGGCCATCTTCGGGCCGGAACCCGATTTGCGGGGCCAGGTTGAGATTCTTCTCGGTCACGGCGTTAAGGGACTTCGTGTAGAGACCTTCGACCGTCGCAATCAAGCCCAACCAGGGTAGTTTCTGATCGACCGCCAGACTGTTGCGCCAACTGGAAGGCGTCTCGAAGTCGTGATCGGTGATATCGATCTCGGGCGCCAAGGGGGTAATCACTCCGCCTGGTAGCGGAATTGGTTGGGGCGGATTGGTTGTACTGGGGCTAAAGAAGCCCGGAGTGAGGGGCACCTGACCGGTGCCGCCGAAGGTTTGGGAGACACGTTTGAAATCCACGCCGGTGCCGCCGTATTGGTTCGTATACAAAACGCCAAGCGTCCGGGTGCCAAAAATACCCGTGCCGCCGCGCACCTGCGTCTTCTTGTTATCGAAGACATCCCAGTTAAATCCGATACGGGGTGAATAAATGAGGTCGCCCTCGATCTGGGAGGTGCTGCGGCCAGGGAAGTCGGCGGCGAATTTCGGATTGAAGAACGGATCGTCCGGATAAACGTGGGTGTCGACGCGGATGCCAGCCGTCAGCACCAGGTTAGGACGAATCTTCCACTTATCCTGAAGGTACCCGCTGAAATCGAACAAACGCACTTCCGTAATCGGGATTGTGCCCGGCACCGTGGGGAAACTGACGGCATAATTGGTCGGCGCGCCGCGCTCGTAGTTTTGGGTAGCGGTGAATCCGCCGCCCGATCGGAAAGTATACGTTCCGAAGAAATCCCGGAGAAACTTGTTTTCGAAGGCGAGAAGTTCGTTTTGCGTCCCCAGGGTGATCTCGTGGTTGCCGATCACATAATTGGCATTGACGGTCAGCTCCATCTGCTCCTGTTTGAGCGAGTTTTCCTGACTGAATGGCTCCGATCCGAAGCTAACGGTCCCGAACGTTTCAGCTACGGCCACTGAAGGGAATATTCCATTCGGCACGCGCTCGGCGATGGTATTGTTGAAAACGAAACGCGTCTCCGTAGACAATCTCTCATTCCAGGTGTCGAAGATTTGGAGCGTCGTCGAGTCGAAGATGATCGGTTTCGTGTATTGGCGGCTCTTGAGATCAAAAAACGCCGCGCTCCGGCCGAGACCAAACGCGTTGGTGCCCTCGACGTGGTTGTAGGTCAGCGTGGCGTGGTGGCCCGGAAGGATGTTCCAGTCGATTTTCGCCAGCCACTTGTCGTCTTCGATGATCGTTGTCTCGGTGCCGGTGCCGCCGGGGTTAAAGCCGTAGAGGGTATTTGTGTCGTCAATGATCCGCTGGACGCCGGCGATGGAGAAGTTGGACGTATCGCCGATAATGGGGATCAGGGCGCGTTTCGCTTCGTAGCTGGCGAAGAAAAAGAGAGTGTCCTTCACGATCGGTCCGGCCAGGCGCCCGCCGTAGGTATATTCGTGGAAGTCCGCTACCGGCATTCGGATCCGCGAGCCTTCGCCGACCAAATCCTGGTTGCGGCCGTAGGCATAAGCCGATCCCTTGAAGGTATTGTCGCCGCTGCGCGTGATGCCATTGATGGACGCGCCGGCGAAATTGCTCTCGCGCACGTCGAAAGGCGCGATGTTGACGCGAAACTGATCGATCGCGTCGAGGCTGATCGGCTCCGCGCTTTCGGTCGGCGCGCCCGTGCCGCCGCCCGCGGTGGCGAGGCCAAACGCGTCGCTGATCGTCGCGCCATCCACCTGGATGTTGTTGGAACGGTTATTTTGTCCCGCGGCCGAGGCGCCCTGGCGGCCGAGGGTGCTGATCTGCGGCGTGAGCCGGATGTAATCATTAAGGCTGCGAGTAATCGTCGGCAGATTGTTGATTTCTTTCCGGTCCACGTAAGTGCTGGTGCCCGTACGGTCCGAACTATACAAATCCTCCACGGCAGTGCCCGACACGACGACACGCTCCGTGGTAGTGCCTTCGTCAGTGACCGTCGGGGCCGTCGGCCCGGTGGCCGCTGCTGCGCTCAACTGCAGATTGACTTCGGCAGTTTGAGAAAGGGTGGTGAAGATGCCTGATCTTGTCTTGGTCTGGCCGTTAGCGGAGGCCGTGATCCGAAACGGTCCGCCCGTCCTGACGTTGGGGATATCGTAACGGCCGGCCTCGCGCGAGACCGCGCTATAGGCCGTCCCAGATGAGGTATCGACGGCGTTAATGGACGCGCCGGCCACAGGGTTGCCGGATGCGTCGGTGACGACGCCTCCGATGGATGAGCTCGTGACACCCTGCGCGCGGAGTTGCGCGGGCAGTGCGAGGAGGCTCGTTAAAAGGAAAAGTAGAAACCAGGTTAAGGTAGATTTTCTCATGAAGGACCGGTTTTACTGTGTGAACGGACGCCCCACGAGAAAAAAATGCGATTTTATGAAATTATTTTTGAACGCCGCGGAACTTGCTGAAAAAATCCGAGTTTAACGCAGGGGAATCAGCGCCCGTCAGGTGATGACCCCGACCACGGCGGCGAACAAATAACAGGCGAGGACGCCCGCGATCATCGATTTCATCCCGAGACGCGCCAGATCGTGGCGGCGCTCGGGCGCGAGAGCCCCGATTCCCCCGATCTGGATCGCGATGCTCGAAAAATTCGCGAACCCGCAGAGCGCATAACTCGCGAGGGTGACGGAGCGCTGGTCGATTTCGCCGGGATGGGTTTTGACGAAGTTCGACAAATCGAGATAGCCGACGAATTCATTGAGCACGATCCGTTCGCCAAGGACTCCGCCGATGAACGGGCAATCTTTCCATGGCACCCCCATGAGCCAGGCGAAGGGCGCGTTCGCCCAACCGAGGACCTGCTGAATGGTGAGCGGAGTCGCGATCCCCACGGCGTGTTGCGGCCAAACGATCAGGCCATTCAACAGAGCAACGATGGCGACAAAGGCGATGAGCATTCCCATCACGTTGATCGAGAGCATCACCCCTTCGCTCGCGCCACTGCAGAGCGCGTCGATGCTGTTGGTCGCCGTCCGTTTCGTATCGAAATGACAACGCTCGCCGGTCTCGCTCGGTTCCGTTTCGGGAAACATGATCTTGGCGATGAGCAAACCCGCCGGTGCGCCGAGTACCGAAGCCGTCAGAATATGTCCCGCGCTCAATCCTTCCATTCCCGCATACACGGCCATGACGCCGGTGGCGATCGTGGACATGCCAGTCGTCATCAGCGCCATGACTTCGCTTTGCGTCATTTTCGGCAGGTACGGTTTGATCACGAGCGCGGCTTCGGTTTGCCCGAGGAAAATATTGCTCGCGCCGGCGAGACTTTCGCTGCCGCTGGTCCGCATCGTCTTCATCATCACCCAAGCCATGCCGGCGACGACCTTTTGCAGGACGCCCCAGTAATAGAGCAGGGATGAAAGCGACGAGATGAGAATGATCGTCGCCGTGACCGAGATGGCGAAAACATAGGCGCCGCCCGGACCGAATGCCCCGCGCAGCATGTCGGCATCGCCCAACGGCCCGAACACCATCTTCGCGCCGGTGTAAGCGCAGGCGTTTAGTTGATCCATCATGACCTGGGCGCCCTGGAAGAGCCGCAAACCGATGGGCGTTTTCAGAATGAAAATCGCGAAAGCAAACTGCAGGATCATCCCCCAGATCACGGTGCGCCATGGAAACACCTTGCGCTTATTGGATAGAAGCCACGCGCAGGCGAGCAGCACGACAAGGCCCAAGGCACTGATGAGTTGGAGCGGCATTCCCGCCGTTTCTAGGCCGCGCCGAAAACCTTGGCGAGAACGAAGTGAGTCCGAGCGCGTCGCAGTGAATTCCGTTGCCTGTTCACCGAGGGACAAGTACAAACCGGCCTGGCTATCCATATGGCGCGTGACGTTTTCATTTCCCACTCAGCGCAGGATAAAAAGGCAGCCGAGACGATTTGCGCGGCTTTGGAAGATGCGGGCATCCGGTGCTGGGTCGCGCCGCGCGATGTCCGGCCGGGAAAATCGTTCCCGGGTGAAATCACGCGCGCCCTCCAGCAGACCAAGGTGATGCTGCTGATTTTTTCGAAGCACTCCAACAGCTCCGAGCAGGTTCTGCGGGAAGTCCAGCTCGCCGTTGATTGCCATGTGCCGATCGTGCGGCTTCGGATCCAGGACATAACCCTGAGCGACGATCTGCGATATTATCTGAGCACGCCGCAATACCTCGATGCCTTAACCACGCCGCTCTCAAAACATATCGGACGGCTCGAAGCGGCCATTAGAGAACTGCTCGAGCAGTCCGCCGAAGATAATGCAAGAGCAGCGACGACCAGTGCTGCGCCGGCTGAGGTCGTCGCAAAGAATCGAGCTCCGGCAACAGAAGAAAAATCTTCCGCAAAATGGAAGCCGTTTGCCATCGCCGCGCTGGTGTTTCTTGCGATTGCCCTGGCGCTTGCTCTCGCATTTCGCTCCACGCGAACTGCGGAAACGAAAAGCGCTGCGGTCGAGCCAACGTCAACTATCAGCGCTCAGCCCACGCCCACGATTGTCGTCCAGCCGACACCTACTCCCATTGCGGTCGCAGCTGTTCCATCGCCGACTCCTACCGAACCGCCGGTGGAAGCGACGCCATCGCCGACCCCCAAGCAGGTGAACAAGAAAGAGCCCTCGCCGCGAAACAATCGGGCGTGGCAGGTATGGATGGACGAGTTCGTGCATAACTTCATCGCCAGTAACGAATCGAACGACCTGGACCTGGCAGTATCGTTTTACGCGGCCAACGTCGATCTGTTCGAAGAAGGCAAGAAACCGGCCGATGCGATCCGGCGCGACGTGGAGTCTTACAACGCGCGCTGGCCGACGCGTCGAGCTACGATCCGCGGAGACGTGCGGCTAGGTGAGAAGGCGCCGAATCGCACTTACACCGCCAGCTTCGAGCATGACTACTATGTTGAGAATGCCAGCCGAGGCGAGTGGATCAATGGCGCCGTAGCAGTGGATTTGCAGATTACTGTGCCGAACGACGGCATCCCGAAAATTTTTTCGATGAAGCAAAAGACCCTTCGCAAAGAAAAGGGCACCATGCAGCCGCGGTAGTTGGCTGCAGCCAACTAACTACTTAACCGTAAAGTCGAGCGACTTGCCGGGCTTCCGGGTTTCGTCCGTTTTAGGGTTGAGGTAAAGGTTGCACCTGTAATCTCCGGCCCCTAACCCCTTCTCCGCCGTTAAAAAGAAATAAACGACATTCAGCTCTCCGCCGATATCGTCGATGTCCTTCGTTAGCAGCGCCTGCTCCGAAGCCGACTCACCTTCGCCTTTCACTGCCATCCACTCCGCTCTTACTTTCGAGCCCTTGGGCACGTTTCCCAACTTCACCACGCAGTAAACAACTTTGTCGCTCGAGCTAAACGTTGTCGTCGGATCGATGGCGCCGTGTTTGACCGTGTCGTATCCTTTGGCGAGCGTCGCCTCTGTGATGCTGACAGGACCAGAGTTGGAGCTCACCTTCATATCGCAGCCGGTGAGTGAGGCCGCGATCGCCAGCAGCCCGCAAAGGCCCAGGCTTGTTCTGTTTTTCATCGCAGCTATTCCATCCAAAGCCATCTAACGTGTCGATGCGATTCATGTGCTGCAGGCGATTAGCCTCGACAACGCTTTCGGCGCCTGTCATCAAGTCCGCAAGACCCAAACCCTGCCATAAGACCGATCGTATGAAAAAAACACCGCCGCAATTAATTCCCGCCGTGGCCATCCTGGCCGCCTTCTGTTCCTTCGCATTTAACCTCCTGCCCGTAACTGCTTCCGCCGAGAGCGCGCTGGATTTCGTGCTCGTCAACGATACCGGCTACGAGATCGACCAGGTTTACGTATCGCCGACCAAGATTGAAGAATGGGGCAGCGATATCCTGGGCCAGGACACGTTAGCCGACGGCAAATCCGCGAAAATTCATTTCGATCGGGCCCATGAGGCGACCACCAAATGGGACATCAAAATTGTTTTCACCGACAAGGAGTATCGCTACTGGACCGGTCTGGACCTGTCGACAATCAGCGAGGTCACGCTTCACTACAAGAACGACCACGCTACCGCTACCTGGAAATAGGCGATAGAACCCGCTTCAGGTTAGGGAGGTAAGTCATGGCTGACACGTTCTCCGTCATCTCAAGCACTTCATTCTTCGGTCGCATCCGAAATGCATTGTTCGGTTTCCTGGTTGGCCCGCTTCTGTTGATCGCCGCGGTCTGGTTGATCTTCTGGAACGAGTCTCACTCAGTCCGCGTTATCAAGAGTCTCAAGGAAGGCGCGGCCAATGTTCGGGAGATCGCGGCGGCGGACTTCGATCCAAAGAATGACGGTCAATTGCTCCACCTGACCGGCGATACCGCCACCGATCAGACCTTGCGCGACCCGGACTTCGGCGTCGAGAGCACGGGTATCCGTCTCAATCGCGCCGTCCAGGTCTATGCGTGGAGCGAAAAGGAATCGTCCACCACTTCAACCAGTGGGTCGGGAACCAAGACCACCAAGAAGACTTATACTTATGAAAAGAAGTGGCTCGATTCGCTGCCGAAGAGTTCGAAGTTCAAGCAGCCGGAGGACCATGAGAATCCGTCAGAGCTTAAGTATCAGTCCAAGTCCTTTCCCGCGGACAAGGTAACTCTGGGCGCTTACGTCCTTGATCCTTATCTAACGGGCAAGCTGCGCGACACGAAGTCAATTACTTTGGATGAGAGTTCGGTGACTCTGCCCGACGGCGCCCAGCTTTCCCGCAATATGATCTACATCGGCGCCGATCCGGATACACCGGCGGTAGGCGACTTGCGAATCACTGAGACGATTGTTCCGACCGGTCCGGTTAGTGTTGTAGCCGGCCAGGGACCGGGCAATCGTCTGGCCGCATTCCATGCCAGGGCAGGCGAAGATATCGCGCTGATCGACTCCGGAACCAAAAGCGCGACGGATATGTTTCTCGCTGCGCACTCGGCCAACCGCACCTTCACCTGGCTGGTGCGGGCCGGCGGCTTTCTGATGTTACTCTTTGGGTTCTTCCTCCTGCTTGGGCCGCTCGCCACGATGAGCTCGATCGTTCCTTTTCTCGGCGGCATTTTCGAAGCGGGTGTGTTTCTCATCAGCCTGCTTGGTGCGATCGTAATTTGGGCGTTGCTCGTTGCTGCCGCCTGGATGGTGGCGCGGCCGCTGGTCGGTGGGGCCTTGCTCGCGGTAGCGCTCGCGGTCTTGTTCGTCGCGATCAAGCATATCCGCGCCGGCGCCGCACGGCGCGCCCAACCGGTCTCGGGAGCGCACCAGCCGCCTCCCCTTCCCGCCTAGCTCCAGCGCCAGATTATTTTTTCCCAGAGGCTCGGAGCGCGACGCGAAGGTCCGCGACAAAAAGCTTGTACTCGCGTGCTCTCGATTCTTCATCAGGCTGGCGTAAGAGCGATGAAGGATGGACGGTCGCGACAACTTTCGGCGCCAGCTCTGATTCCAGAACTTTGCCCCGCTCCCGCGTCACGCGAAAAGCGGGGCCGAGAATCGACTGGGCGGCGGTGGCGCCGAGACAAACGAGGAGCCCTGGCCTAACGACTCGCAGCTCGGCTTCGAGCCAGGGGCGGCAGGCGGCGATCTCGCGCGAGTTCGGCTTTTTGTGGATGCGGCGTTTGCCGCGCGGCTCCCACTTGAAGTGCTTGACGGTATTCGTCACATAAACCTCGTCGCGATTGATGCCCGCTTCTTCCAGAGCGCGGGCGAGAATCTTGCCAGCCGGACCGACGAACGGTTTCCCCGCGAGATCTTCCTGATCGCCCGGCTGCTCGCCGAGAAGCATGAGGGTCGCACCTTTCGGGCCTTCGCCGAAGACGGTTTGGGTGGCGTGTTTGTAGAGATGGCAGGCGGTGCAACTCTTCGAAGCCTTCTTCAATATTGTCAGGCTCGATGTCTTCGGCGTCGGCGCGGGCCGCCAATCGCGTTCGTCCTTCGCTACAAATTTCGCGGCCACAATATTGGTTCGCCTATTCGGCTTCAGCCGCGTGCAAGTTTTCCCAAGGAGGGGCGATTTGTAATCGCCCTTTTTCAAACAACGGCGGTTACAAACCGCCGCTCCTTGATTGATTGAACCGCGCCTCGGCTTTTGCTATACGCAATTGCAATGAATCGTCTCGATTACCTTCTGGTCGCAGGCGGCGGCGCCTTCGGAAGCATCGCGCGCTACTGGCTTTCGGGCGTAGTCGGACGGCGCTTCGGCGAAACATTTCCTTGGGGCACGCTCCTGGTAAATGTAAGCGGCTGTCTCGCCATCGGATTCTTCGCGGCTTACACCGGAACAGAAGGCCGCGCGTTGATGCGGCCGGAATGGCGGCTCGCGTTCATGACCGGCGTCTGCGGCGGCTACACGACGTTCTCTTCTTTCAGCCTGCAAACGCTTAACCTCGCTACGGATGGCGATTGGTTGCGCGCTGCGGCGAACGTAATGCTCTCGGTCGCGCTTTGCCTCGGCGCTGTCTGGCTCGGACATCTTTGCGCAACCGCCATAAGCCGATGAAGACCACGGCCGTTCTCCAGACTGCGCGGTTGCATCTGCGCCCATTTTCCGAGGACGACCTCGATGATCTCGCGCCGCTTATGGCGAACCCGGATTTCATGCGCTTTGCCTCGGGCGTTTATTCGCGTGCGCAGACCGCGGACTTTCTGGAGAGAATCGGCAATCGCGACCGAGAAGGCTTGCCCTCTCAATTCGCCGTCATTCTCCTCAGCGAGGCGCGATTGATCGGTTATTGCGGCTTCTTCCTCCAAACCGTCGATGGCGTGGAAGAACTCGAGATTGGTTATCGACTCGACCCGCAATTCTGGGGCCGCGGCCTTGCCACCGAAGCCGCGCAGGCGGTGCGCGATTATGCTTTTGACGATCTGGGACTTGCGCGCGTCATCTCGCTCATCCATCCGAAGAACAAAGCGTCCCGCCGGGTCGCGGAAAAAAACGGAATGACTCCGGAAAAGGAAACCACGTTCCGCGGATTCCCCGCGATCGTTTTTGGAATCAACCGCGAACAACGAAACGGCCACTAATGGAAATCCCGCACGAAGCCACCCTTCTCCGCATCTTCATCGGCGAGAGCGACCGGCACGAGCATCGCCCGCTCTACGAAGCGATCATTCTCAAAGCGCGCGAAATGCATCTGGCCGGCGCGACCGCCTTGCGCGGCCCGATCGGTTTCGGCAAATCGAGCCGGATGCATACCTCGAAAATCCTCCGGCTTTCCATGGACCTGCCGATGATCATCGAGATCATCGACAGCGAAGAAAAGATCCAAAGCTTCCTCCCCGTACTCGACGGCATGATCACCGGCGGCCTGGTCACGCTGGAGAAAGTTCGCGCCTTACATTATCGCGGCGCCGCCAGCGAGGGGTCGTGACGCCATCCTCACCCGATGCCCCGCCTCACGCTCTCTAGGGAATTGTATCGATAGTTAGCTCTGATCCCTATCTTCCTATCTCTATGTCAACCTTAAGGACTGACCCTTCTGCCTTTTTCCGTTTGTGTCGATAGTTAGCTCTGACCCTCAGATGCTCTTTCGTGTCGATAGTTAGCTCTGACCCTCAGATGCTCTTTCGACAGCGAAGAAAAGATCCAGAGCTTCCTCCCCGTCCTCGACGGCATGATCACCGGCGGCCTGGTCACCCTGGAGAAAGTTCGCGCGTTGCATTATCGCGGCGCCGCCAGCGAGGGATCGTAGAGCATCCTCACCCGATACCCCGCCTCACGCTCTTTAGGCAATTGTATCGATAGTTAGCTCTGACCCCTATCTCCCTATCATATAATTCCTACTTCACCAAGATTTCCGAGATTCACAGACCGACCCCTTCTACCTTCTCTTTCTATTTCTATTTCCTAATGTAGGCGCGATCAATGGAATACAGATGCGTGCCGGCTCCGTTGACACACTCGCCATAGGTAATGAGTTCGCCAAACGTCTGAGCCACTCGGTCGAGTGCCTCATCCATGGTCACATTTCTTAGAGACATAGGCAGATGAGGCAACCCCGCCGCCGGCTCTAATACGCGCCAACTACCAACTGTGGGCGGGTACTCAAGCTTCAGTTCACGCACCTTGCCTTCAACTTCCTTTGTTTGCTCGATTGCCCATATAGCATCCTGAACGTTGTAGCGTTGGCGCGGCGTGAAGGTAAGCACGTGTATTTTCGTACTTAGCAGCTCGTAGCTCACATTTCCCATCGAAATTCGGTATATCCCGGGCGGCCCTTCCTTGACTGTCACTTGCTTCTCTTTCCTGAACATATCCTGTATCGCGGCTAAGCCGGTCTTTGATTTTGCTGGAGCCACTAATTCGAGCCAGGGAAATAAGATCCCGTCTCCACGCTCAGTCCAACAGTCCGCGCGATAATAAAGCCGACCGACTCCACCGGCGGATTTCAACACGGGTGCAAGATATTGCAGGAAGTGATGCCAGTTGCGTTCGCTGACATTATTCCGTTCGCTTCGCACGTCCTGCCCGCTTACGCCATGCAAGCTGGCTATCAATGCGATCATCATGAGCTGAAATCTACGCCATTTCATATTACGGACCTTCCGGGGCGTGAACCCGGACAAATTCGTTCGCGCCGCTTCGCCGCGTCGAGCCGATTCTGACGTAATTCACAGACTGACCGCTTTGGGGTTTCCTTCTGACTTAGTGTCCGTCAAATTGGGGCAAGCCCACTGTGACCCTTATCTCCCTTTTCTCTTTCGGCCGAGGCCTTCAAAGTTTTCGCCTTCTGCATAGTCCACGCTAAACCAACGCTTGCCATCTCCCGTCCACCCGGCGTAGATAATGACGCAATCGAATGTCTCCGCTACCTGATCCAGCGCCTCTTCCATTGTCACCTTCTTGATCGACGCCGGCAAATGAGGAAGGGGGCGATCGTCGTCGGGCTCGGGCATTTGAATGTATGAAGGCGGGATTGTTGCCGGCTGTCGCAGGCCGAGTTCGCCCAGTTTAGCTTGAATCTCTTTCGTCTGGGTGATCGCGTTGATGGCCTCAATGGCATTATATCTTTCGATAGTCTTAAAAGAAACCAGACTGATCTTTGTGCTTAGCAGTTCGGCGCTTACATCGCCCACAAGGACTCTAAGCTGTCCCGCTTTGCCTCGCCAGATCGTCACTTTCTTGCTGTGTGCCAAGAGATAGCTCACTCGAGACGGATCAGCAGATTTAAGAAAATTCAGAAGCTTCTTCTCTCGGATGTCTTCGCTGGACTGACTAGATGCTCGCGACTCATCCTGCCTTGTTCGTGGGCTCTCGCCGATCGCGACTTGCGAGTCGACAATGAACATCAGCGCGACGAGATAAGAGTATTGACGCATATTGTACCCTACCATGGTTCAGAAGTAGGAGCGAGACCGTTATAGGATTTTCCATCTTTGACCGTCGTCGTTTGCCTTAGCACACCTGGAAGGAGGAACCTGTGTTCGGTCCCATGCTGGAGCCACCATCGTTGATCTTTAATAACATTTCCTGACGTATTGTGCTTAGGGGGGTTAAGCAGCCCCACTCTGTCTCTGGCTTGGCCGCTACGCGGTAGTTCATACAATGGTCTTCCGTTGGTAGTCTGCACGTCAAACTTTCCATCATGGCAACCCGGTCCGGCACACTGGTTCGCCCTGACCTTTACTTCCTCCTGAGCATACCAGCCCCGTCCGTCCTGCGCCTTCCCATTAGGTTGGGTGAGTTGAACAGAATAGAGTCTGTAATAGCCGTCATCCTCAAATTTTTGGTGCCCGGAGTTTGCGGGGTCCGTGGCAATTGTCATCTCCATTGACTTTGTGCTATCGCTGGTTGGCGTGTCCGACTCAGGTGCAAGGTTTGCCTGCCGTGTGGGCGTTCCGGTAACGGTGGCACCATTCTCGCCGCCCTGACCTCCATCCGTCCCCGCGGGCGATAAGTGCTGCATGAATTCATTATAGCCTCCTTGGAAGGTGCTCGAGCTATCAAAGAATTTAGCCATGTTCCAAATGGCAGTGGCAGTATCCAATAAGCCTGTCGGATCACTGCGATCCACTGGATCATTTCCGCAGTAGCGAAAGAGATTGTAGTCTCCGGCCGAAAAACCGCTTGGATCTTCGCTCATGAAGCGGCCCAAGCCCGGGTGATAAGCCCGGTTCCGATACTCATAGATGCCAAATTGCGGCACGTATTCACGGCCGGTGAATTTGAAGCGGTTGTTAAAGTTTCCGGCGCTGTAAGTGGTCGTGGGCGCACCGAAGGCGTCGTAGCGGTAGCTCTCGATCACTTCGCCGCCCCAGCCCGTCAGGTGCGTCACGCTTCCTTCGTGGTCCTGCTGGTAAAAGTATCCTTGGCCACCGGGCGCTGCTACGTAGTCGGCCCGCAGCAAGGGTTCATCGATCCCTTTCCCATACACGTTCCAGCCAGCCGTAGAGCCGTCGGCCTTATACTCGTAGACCGGTTTCTCTCCGTCATAGACGTAGTAGGTGGTCACGCCGTTCAGGCTCCGCTGCACGGTTCGGCCCAGGCCGTCGTAGGCAAGATTGTAAGTGCCGCCCGGTCCGCTCACCGACGCCAGCCGCCTGTCCCCGTAGTAGCCGTAGCTTATCCCCTGATACGACCCAATCTCGTGCTCGCTCCCGTTGCCCACTCCCCCGCCATCGCCGGTCCACGCGTATTGGTTGAGGCTGTTCACTCCGTAGGAATATGCCCAGCCGTTGTCGTTCACCTGGGTCCGGTTGCCCGCGTTGTCCCAGTTGTAATTGATCCACCGATTACTCCGTGGTGAGTTCATGCCGGTTAGCTGCCCGGACGCATCGTAGCCAAAGCTGTCGCTCAGGCCATCTTCCTCCCGGTAGGTCGAA
>JBEEHT010000095.1:0-6918 GCA_041167545.1 Verrucomicrobiota bacterium | reverse complement strand
GTCCGGCCCGGAAACGCGTACTGAAGTTTGTCCGCCCAGCCGGCATAGTAAAAGAAGTGCGCCGCCACCAGCGGCAGATCGATGTCGCGGCTTTCCTTGATCGTCTTGCCGCCGTCCATCGTCTCGAGCACGGCGAGCTCGCGTGATTTTTCCTGAATGATCCGCGCGATGCGATAGAGGAATTTCGCCCGTTCGCGTCCCGGCATTTTGCTCCAGACGTTTTTGTAAGCTTTTCTCGCCGACTTCACCGCGAGATCGACATCCCGCGCGTCCCCTTCCGCGATCTCCGCGAGTTTTTCTTCCGTCGCGGGGTTGATGGAATCGAAATATTTCCCCGAACGCGGCGCGACGAATTTCCCGCCGATGAACAATTGGTAACGCTTCTGGAGCTTGATGTATTCGTGCGCTTCCGGCGCCGGCGCGTAACTCCATTTATCGCCAAAGCTCAGATGCCGCGCGCTCGGAGCGAGTGGCGCCGCGCGATGGTCGAGAGATCTCGTCGGAGGCAGGACGATCACTTCGGCTCGGCGAGAAGTTTTGCGCGGCATCTATTCTTCTTAACTGGCTAATGGGCAAGCCGCACGCAAAATGTAGAAGTCAGCCATGCCTGCCCCGCCCACAGGACTCAACCCCACGCGAGCTCAGACCGTGATTATCGGCCTGACCGCAATCGTTCTGGCCATCGGAGGATTTGAGGCGGGCCGCCGGACTGTCGATGCCGCAGCTGTCGCTAAAATCGCGGCAACGAAACCGAGTCAGCCAGATTCTGACGTTTCGCGCGAGAGGAAGATGCTGGTTGAGCGCGAACACGATCGCATCAGGCTCGACGACATCGCAACCGTTCCGTTCTCAGAACTGTATGACGTTCTGAAGTCCGCATCCCGCGAACAACTTCTCGTCTGGGCTCGCGATCTGGAAAGCATGCCACGCGGCCCGCGCCAGCGCGCCGCCGTCACCGCTTATTACAAGAGTCTGATTCAAGTCGATCACCGCGCCGCGATCGACGCGGTGCTCCACGCGAAAAACCTCCTCGCCCGCGACGCAGCGATCGACGCAATGATGAAGGCCGCGCCGGAATCTATTTGGGCTGATCTGGCAGAAATGACGGCGGAATTGCCTTATCCCGGTCGTGGCTACGCCCAGGATAATCTTATTCCGAATTGGAGCCGAGTGGATCCGGTCGCAGCGAGTCAGTTTGTCGAAAAACATCAATTTAGCCCGGGCGTGAAACTTCCGGGCGACGAGTCCGACCGTGTCGTTTCGCTGCTGAGCAACTGGGGTGAGATCGATCCCGCGGCCGCGAGAAAGTGGCTCGAGGAAGATGCATCGCGTCAGACGGCGGACGCTTTCCGCGCATTTCTTACGAGTTGGGGTCGGGTCGATCACGCAGCGGCCATTGATTATACAATTGCGAATCAACAGCGGCCGAACTTCGAGGCAGCAACCAACGAGCTCGTCTATGAATTCGTCCGATCAGCCAAAGAGGACGCGAGCCGGCTGCTCTTGTTGTTACCACCCGAAGCGGCGAAGGCTGCGTTGAAAAAAGTCGCCGACGTTACCAATCCCCACGAAATCGATCCCAATATTGATCGGCCACCAAATTATCAACGGCCTGCCGAGGAGGTGGCGCGCTGGATGGTCACTTTGCCGGTCGAATTGTGGAAGGAGAGTATTGGCAGAGTCGCGGAAGGATGGCTCAAGGACGCTCCCGATTCGGCAAAGGCATGGCTTGCCCAGCTCCAGCCAGAGCTGCGGGATGTGACGGTTGTGAGCATGTTCCGCGAGGCGAAGGCGTTCCAGGTGGCCTCCCAACAAGTGATCGAAGTCGGTTTAAAGATTAGCGATCCAAAACTGAGGTCCACGACTCTGGCAGAGTATCTCCGACTTCTGGGTCGCACGACCGCAGAGGCGCTCCAGGCCCTCGATGAATTTTCGATCCCGGCTGAACAAAAAGCCTATCTGCGAAGAATCCTGAGGGAGAACGAAAATGTCCGATAGGTTTCGATGGTTGGCGGTAATGGCGCTGGCCGCCGTTGCGTTCGCAGCTTTTTTTGCCGGCCGCACGGTTGAGGAAAAAGCGCTCGCGGCCAGGATGCAGTCAAACGCACGCGTTTCGCAGCCGGGACCGGCTGCAACCTCCGCTCTTTCGATGTCCCATCAGCAGCTCGCCGTCGCCGATATTTTCGCTCTGCCTTTCGCGGACTTTTATGAAGCGTTGCGCGCCGCGCCTGGAGAAGCCCGGGAAAAATGGGCGAGTGAGCTGGCAGCTATGCCGGATGGCCCGCGACGCAGGGCCGCAGTTTCCGGGTTCTACAAGCTCCTGGTTCAGTTTGATCCGGAAGCCGCTGTCAAAGCGATTGGTGCGATAGAAAACGAAGGATCGCTCAGACTGGCGCTCGGAGCGGCGGTCAATGCCGCTCCTGGCTTTGCGCTGCCGTTAATGGCGGAACTGAGTCTTAGCTTGCAGGATCGGCTAACCGGCAAGCGCGATTATGTTTCGGACGTCTTGCTTGAATGGGCCCTGATCGATCCGGCTGCCGCCATTCGGTTCATTGGTGACCACGAGAAGGCGTTCGACGAGTTGAGCCGGGGCCGGTATTTCACTACGAAGCAAGTGCTCTCCAGCTGGGCGGCAATCGATCCGAAAGCCGCGAAACAGTGGATCGACAAAAGAGAAAACGAGGTCGGCTCGGAGACCCGTGAGTTTTTCATCGAAGGCTGGTATGAGAATGACCGCGCCGCGGCGGTTTCGTACACCCTCACTCATGCTGAGGAACCGGAAATGAGCGCTGCGATCGGCGCCGTCCTTCGTAATTTGTATTTCCATTCGAAGGACGAAGCGAAGAAGTTCATCGAAAGTTTACCCGAGAATAAGAAGCCGGAGGCGCTTCAGGAGGCATTCCGTCGGCTTATCCTCCTCGACGAAGAAGCCACCGGTGACGCAGCAATGACCCCACAGGCCATCGCGTCGTGGATGATTGAATTTCCGCCGGCTTATTGGCAGGGAGCCCTGGGTCGTCTCTTTGGCAACGACGAGAGAGCCTCTGCCGACCTGTTGTCCTGGATCCAGCAGTCGCCGCCGGGAGTCCGCGAAGCCGTCGCCGACGAATATTTCGCGGCATTTGATAAATCGCCTTCCGAAAAAATCGCGCCGATTCTCCAGGTAGCTGATCCGGTTCTTCGAGATCGACTGCTTGGCGCGCTCGTGAACAATCAGAGCCTCGATTTTGACGAGGCTAAAACCGCGGTCTCCAATGCGCCGCTCTCGGTCGAACAGAAGCGGCATTTCCTGGAAATCGTAGCGGCAGCGAAAGCCAGGAAAAACCAGGAAACAGCAGCCCGGGAGGAGCGCGAGCGCGCGGAAATGGATCAAGGCAGCGAGAAGTAGTCGCTGCTTTGATAGTTTCCGTCGACGGTTTTGGCGATCTGCATCAGGACGTCGTTCGCGAGAGTGCTCGCGCCGAAACGAAAGAGATCGGGCGTGAGCCAATCGTCGCCGAGCGTTTCCTTCAGCATGACGAGATAGGCGAGCGATTGCTTCGCGGTCTTGATGCCGCCGGCCGGTTTCATTCCGATGCGGATGCCGGTCTCGTAGAAGTAATCGCGAATCGCTTCCAGCATCACGAGCGTCACCGGCATTGTCGCGGCAGGCGTGACTTTGCCGGTGGAGGTTTTGATGAAATCGGCGCCGGCGCGCATCGCAATGTCGCTGGCAACCCGCACGTTGTCGTAAGTTTGGAGCTCGCCGGTTTCGAGGATGACTTTCAGATGCGCGGCGCCGCACGCTTCTTTCGTGGCGGCAATTTCGTCGAAGACGCGGTTGTGCTCGCCGGCCAGGAATTTGCCGCGGTCGATCACCATGTCGATCTCGTCCGCGCCATCGCGCGCGGCGCTGCGGACTTCCTGCAGCTTCAACTTCAGCGGCATGAGGCCGGTGGGAAACGCGGTGGCGACCGAGGCGACTTTGACGCCGGAATTTCCGAGAAACGTTTTCGCGGCGCGAACCAGGTTCGAATAAACGCACACGGCCGCGCAGGAGGGGACGTTGTAACGCGGGTCCATCGGCTGCATCGCCTTGCGGCAAACGAACGCGACTTTGCCGGGCGTATCTTTCCCTTCGAGCGTCGTCAGATCCATCATCGAGATCGCCATCTTCAAGCCGGCGAGTTTGGCCGAGGTCTTGATGCTGCGTTTGGCGAACGCAGCCGCGCGCTCCTCGATCATGATTTGATCGATGGTCGGGATCTGGGGACGGGGACGCGCTCCGTTCCGAGAGTCCAGGGAGGTCATGGTGTTGGATAGTTGCGCCGACATGAACTCCTAGCATGGGACGAAGTATGGCCCGGGCCAACTCAAAATTTCCGAGTCGCGGTGTCTTGGGAGCGCAGGCTGCCAGCCTGCACATCTCGGCAGCTTGCCGAGATGAAATCGGTCCGCT
The DNA here is from genome assembly GCA_041167545.1 of Verrucomicrobiota bacterium. Lineage (GTDB taxonomy): Bacteria > Verrucomicrobiota > Verrucomicrobiia > Chthoniobacterales > UBA10450 > AV80. The sequence goes on along the minus strand of JBEEHT010000095.1, from coordinate 2,480 downwards.
CCTTCTAACGCGTCGCTTTCAAGATGTAGCCGGCAAGCTGCCGGCTACTGCAGGCTGGCAGCCTGCGCTCCCCAGAACCGAAATTCGCGGTCGCCAACAAAATGCGCTTCAATTGAAAGGGGCATGAAAACCTTGGGGATCATCGGCGGGATCGGACCGGAATCGACGATCGATTATTACAAGACGATCGTCGCGCTCTATCGCGAACGGAATCCGGACGGCAGCTACCCGCCGCTCGTCATCAACAGCATCGATATGCAGCGGATTGTGAGGATGTTTGAGGCCGGCGAGCTGGAAAAACTCACGGCCGATTTCGCTGCGGAGCTGGAGAAGCTTCATCGTGCTGGGGTCGATTTCGCCTTGCTGGCGGCGAACACGCCGCACCTTGTGTTTGACGATCTCCAGCGCCGGTCGCCGCTGCCGTTGATCAGTATCGTCGAAGCCACATGCGCAGCGGCGAAGGCGCGCGGCCTGAAACGCATTGGTCTTTTCGGAACGCGCTTCACGATGCAGGCGACGTTCTATCGGGACGTTTTCTCGCGGGAAGGGATCGCGGTCGTCGTGCCCGATGCCGCCGATCAGGATTACATCCACGAGAAATACATGGGCGAACTGGTGCCGGGGATTTTTCTCCCGGAAACGCGCGCCGGCCTGCTCGTGATCGTCGATCGATTGACTGAGCAGACGGCGATTGAGGGCGTGATTCTCGGCGGAACGGAGCTGCCGCTTATCCTGCGCGAGCCGGCGCACAACGGCATTCCGTTTTTTAACACGACGCGAATCCACGCGGAGGCTGCAGTCGAGCGAATGTTTTCCTAGCTCGATTCGGCGCTGGCGGCGGCTCGCCATTCCTCGCGCGTGGCGGAGATCAACGGCACGAACCGGATGAAGGCGCGGATGACCGAAGCGAGATAAACGAGAAGGCCGATCGCTTGCAGCGCAATCAGGATCAGATGGCCATTTTGGTGGAGGAAGAATTGGGGCCAGGCGCGGATGGCGAGTGCGCTGCCGGCGTTAAAAAGGAATATGACCGGAATGATGAACGCGATGTTCAGCCGTTGATCCGCCCCGACCATCGCATACAGGCGGCTGCCGACCGCGCCGGCGCTGTCGCGTCCGCGCAGCCGCACAATTCGCATGTCATAGACGAACAGCGCCCAAACCACAGCGGCGTAGAGCGCCGTCAGGACGAACCACATGAAGGGATCGTTCAGGCGGGTAAAGGCGATCGCCTCGATCAGCGCGCAGGCGATGTAGAAAAAATTGTGCACGAATTCCAGCGGCCACCGGATCAGGGTGAGCGTGTGGATGAGGGAGCGCGACCAGAAGAGCAGAATGATGAGGAGGCCGGTAGCGACATACGGCCAGGCGGCTGATTGGCCCGCGGAAAGAACCTGGCGCGCATTATCTACCAGAAAGTAGAGCGCGACGCCCTGAATGATGCTGCAAAGCGTCAGCTCGATCTCGACCACCATCGAATCGAGCTCTTTGCGATTGCCGCCCGGCGAAGTCACGACGCGAGTCGTAGCGGGTCGGCGGTGCGCCTGTCAAGGCATGGAGCCGGCCTGCTCCCGCAGCCGCGGGACCGGAGGGAGGAAGCGCCGTTGCAAATCAACAGCACGAGGGCGTGCCGTCTCCAGAAAAACTACCGCGCGAGGACGACGTCTTTTTTGGTCCAGGCGTGGACCTGCTGACAATGGGGGCAGGTCAGCTTGTGATTTTTCAGCGGCGTGTCCGCGTAAAGCTCTTCGTCGATCGTGAGGCCGGTCGCGGTGAGTTTCGCGGTGGCAGGGCATCGGACTAATATGCGTTTAATCATGGGTGTTTTTTTCGCAGCCGCTGGGGTTGTCATAAAATTGGTTAGCCGAGCCGATAAACGATCCGTGCTTTGTCGATGTCGTAAGGGGACATCTGGAGTTTTACCCGATCGCCGGTCGTGAGGCGAATAAAACGTTTGCGCATTTTGCCCGAGATATGGGCGAGGACGAGGTGGTCGTTCGCGAGCTGGACCCGGAACATGGTGCCGGCGAGGACGGAGATGATTTTACCCTCGAGTTCGATTGCTTTTTTGGAATCCATTAGGAGTTGCATAACCGGCGCTCTGGGAAGAGCGCCGGTCCGCAGAATCTAAAACGCCAGATTAATAGCGATTGCCGGCCGACTGACGCGGACGCTCTTCGCGAGCGCGCGCTTCGTTGACGGTGAGAGTGCGGCCTTGCACTTCCTTACCGTTAAGCGCCGCGACGGCCGCGTTGGCTTCCGTCGTATCGGCCATGGAGACGAACGCAAAGCCGCGGGAGCGGCCAGTGGTGCGGTCCATCATGAGGGCAACGTCAGTGACTTTGCCATGGGTTTCGAAAAGATCCTGGAGATCGTTTTCAGTGGTCTCAAAAGAGAGATTACCTACGTACAGTTTCATTATTATTTTTTGGAGCAAAAACTGCCAGCTACAGAGCCGTTCCCGAGAACCGGGTTTCAAA
>JBEEHT010000094.1:0-44342 GCA_041167545.1 Verrucomicrobiota bacterium | reverse complement strand
GGATGTTTGTTCGCTTTCACGACATGGGAGTTCGGGCCGGACGTATTGACAGGGGGTGACCCCTTGTTACTATCCTCGGACTTATGAGGTTTCCTCTGGCGTTGACCACTAAAATCGCCGCTTACATCATCACCCAGAAGCTGCGCCGCACCGACAAATTTGCCACGGTCCTGCAACTCGAGCCGTTGCATACCTGCAATCTTACCTGCACCGGTTGCGGACGCATTCGCGAGTATTCCACCTCGCTCAAGGACATCCTGCCGCTGGAGGATTGTTTGAGCGCCGCCCAAGAATGCAACGCGCCCATGATCTCGATTTGCGGCGGCGAACCACTCATCTATCCGCAGATCGAAGCGCTCGTGAAGGGATTGCTGGAACAAAAGCGGATCGTTTACATCTGCACGAACGCGATGTTCATGCGCAAAAAGATGCGCGAATGGTTCGCGACGCAGTTCGCCGGTCGCCCGGCTTTTGTCGAAGCGAAACTTTCAGAATTGCTCGCGAGCGGTTTGATCAATGAAAAGGACGCCACGGCGATCCGCCAGGGCCCCAAAGATCCGGCCAAGCCGACGATCGGCCCGAGCCGGTGGATGTATTGGAATGTGCACCTCGACGGCCTGGAGCGGACGCATGATCTGATCGTCGAGCGCGAGGGTGTTTTCAAAGAGTGCGTGCTCGCCATGAAAATGGCGAAGGCGCTCGGTTACCAAGTCGCGACCAATACCACGATCTACAAGGAAACCGACATGGCGGAGATCGAGCAGATGTTCGATTTCCTTTCCGACATGGGGGTGGATGGCCACACCATCTCGCCCGGTTACGAGTACGACGCCGCGAAGAAGGACATGATCAAGCGGTTGAACCTGCAGCCGGAAAATTTTTTCCTCACCCGCAAGATGACGATCGAGAAGTTCAAGAAGATCGAGGAGTGGATGGGCAAGTACACGCTCTTCGGGACACCGATCTATTTCGAATTTCTCGCCGGCAAACGCGATCTCAGTTGTTCGGCGTGGGCGATTCCGACTCGCAACATCCGCGGCTGGAAAGGCCCCTGCTATTTAATGACGGACGCGCATTACTCCAGTTACGCGGAGCTGCTCGAGAAGGTGGAGTGGGAAAAATACGGCGTGGTCAACGGCGTTGTGAAGGACAGCCGCTGCGAGAATTGCATGGTGCATTGCGGATACGAGCCGACGGCGAGCCTCGGTCGCAACGCCCAGCGCGGCGATACCTGGAAAAATGTCCGGTTCAATTTTGGCGCGAAACCGAAGCCGACCGGCAAAGGCAACGAAATCACGGCGTTCAACGGCGTGACTTCCGGCAACGGCCACCTGACCGGCAAACGCGCCGAAGTCGCTGCGCAAGCTTCGTAGACGGCAATGCCCGCAAATCTCATCGCGCTGCCGAGCGCCGTTCCTGAATTTGTCGGCGTCTACCCGGCCGACGACGCGGAGATCGCCAGCGCCGTCGCGCGCGCGCAGGAAAACCTGCTGCGGCAGCAGCGGCCCGATGGACATTGGTGCGGCGAGCTTTTGGTCGATAGCACGCTTTGCTCCGATTTCGTTCTCTTCCAGCATTGGCTCGGGGAAGTGGACGAAGCCCTTCAGCAACGCTGCGTTCGCCACATCCTGAAACGCCAGCTGCCCGACGGCGGCTGGAATATTTATTACGGCGGCCCGAGCGAGATCAACGCGTCGGTGAAAGCGTACTTCGCGCTCAAACTGGCCGGGCACTCGGCCGACCTGCCGTTCATGCAGGAAGCGCGCGCGAACATTCTGCGTCTCGGGGGCATCCCGAAGATGAACACCTTCAGCAAACTTTACCTCGCGCTCCTCGGGCAATTTCCCTGGCAATATCTGCCCTCCATTCCGGTCGAAATGATCCTCCTGCCGAAATGGTCGTTCTTTAACATCTACAAAATGTCGTCGTGGAGCCGGGCGATGCTGATCCCGCTCGCGATCATCAATCACTTTAAGCCGACCCGCGAATTGCCCGGAATGAAACAACTGCACGAGCTTTATCCGCTCGGCACCGAGCACAAAGATTTTACCCTCTCGCGCGATCCGCGATTTTTTGCCTGGCGGAATTTTTTCCTGCGCGGCGATCACGCGCTCAAGGTGATTTCGAAACTGGGCTGGCGGCCGATGCGGAAGCGCGCGCTCGAAGAAGCCGAGCGATGGATGGTGGAACGCATCGGCGAAGGCAGCGATGGCCTGGCGACGGTTTTCCCCGCGATGTTGAATTCGCTCATTGCCTTGCGGGCGCTCGGTTACTCGAAGGAGCATCCGGTTTACGAAAAAGCCCAGCGCGATTTCGAAGGCTTGTTCGTGGATGACGAAGAAGATTTTCGGATTCAACCATGCCTCTCCCCAGTCTGGGACACGGCGATCAACATCATCTCGCTCGCGGAAGCCGGCGTGCCCTCGGACAGCCCGGCTTTGCAGAAGGCCGCGGACTGGCTGGTGAGCAAAGAAGTGCGAGTGCGTGGGGATTGGACAATCAACAATCCGCATCCCGAAGCGAGCGGTTGGGCGTTCGAATATAACAACGTCTATTATCCCGATACCGACGACACGGCGATGGTGCTGATGGCGCTGCGGCTGGTCCGGCCTAACGAGCCGAACGGGCTCGACGAATTATTCCGGCGCGCGATCGCGTGGCAGATGAGCTTCCAATGCCGCGACGGCGGCTGGGCGGCGTTCGATAAGGAAGTGACCAAGCATTGGCTGGAAGATATGCCGTTCGCGGATCACAACGCGATTCTCGATCCGACCTGCAGCGATCTGACCGCGCGGACGCTCGAGCTTCTCGGTTACATCGATTTCGACGGCAAGCAGCGCTCGGTGCGCGAGGCGGTGCAATATCTCATCGATACGCAGGACGACGACGGTTCGTGGTACGGACGCTGGGGCGTGAACTACATTTATGGCACGTGGCAGGTGCTGCGTGGCCTGCGCGCCATCGGCGAAAATATGACGCAGGATTGGATTTTGCGTGGCCGCGATTGGCTCGAGAGCTGCCAGAACGAGGACGGCGGCTGGGGCGAAACCTGCGCGTCGTACGAAAATCCCGTGTTGAAGGGGAAAGGCGAGAGCACGGCATCGCAAACTGCGTGGGCGCTCATGGGAATTTGCGCATGCGGTGAATTGGATCGGCCGAGCGTGCAGCGCGGCCTTCGTTATCTGTTATCCACGCAACGGCCGGACGGCGCCTGGGACGAGCCGCAGATCACCGGCACCGGTTTTCCGCGCGTCTTCTATTTGAAGTACGACATGTACCGGCAAAATTTCCCGCTGCTCGCGCTGGCTACCTACATCAATTATCGAAGTGGGCTCGGCCATTACCCGAGCTTTTATCGCTGCTCGTAATTTCTGTCCGGCGATCGCGAAGGCGATTCCAGTAGCGAACAGCGCGCTACCCAATCCAATCCCACCAATTGACGCGCTGCCTTCCCGGCGAGACAGTCCGCATTATGGCTTACGAACTACCAAAACTGCCTTACGCCTACGACGCGCTCGAGCCGCATATCGACGCGCGGACGATGGAGATCCATCACACGAAACATCACCAGACTTACATCACCAACGTCAACAACGCGCTCAAGGACAAGCCCGAGCTCGCCGCCAAGTCCGTCGAGGATTTGATCAAGGATCTTAACGCGGTGCCCGAGGACATCCGCACCGTCGTCAGGAACAACGGCGGCGGTCACGCAAACCATTCCTTTTTCTGGCAGATCATGGGCCCGAGCGCGGGCGGCGAACCTTCCGGCAAACTTGGCGACGATATCAAATCGACCTTCGGAAGTTTCGATGGCCTCAAGGAAAAAATCGCGGCGGCCGGAGCCGGACGTTTCGGCAGCGGCTGGGCCTGGCTCATCAAAAACAAGAGCGGAAAACTCGAAGTGATCTCGACGCCGAATCAGGACAGCCCGCTCATGGACGGCAACACGCCGCTTCTCGGCGTGGACGTGTGGGAACACGCCTATTACCTGAACTATCAGAACCGCCGGCCGGATTACATCAAAGCTTGGTGGAACGTGGTGAATTGGGACGCGGTCGCGAAGAACTACTAACAAGGAGGGGCGGTTTGTAATCGCCCTTTGCTTTTAGTGTCGGCGGTTTGGAAGCCGCCGCTCCTTGGGTGGCCTACCTAAACGACAACTACCTCAAGCTCCAGGCCGGCTATCTTTTCCCCGAGATAGCTCGCCGGGTCCGCGAGTTTTGCGAGGCGAATCCAGACGCGGCCAGGCGATTGATCCGCTGCGGGATCGGCGACGTAACCGAGCCGTTGCCTCCCGCCGTCATCGCCGCGATGCATCACGCGGTCGATGAACTCAGCGTCCGCGAAACCTTTCGCGGCTACGGACACGAGCAGGGTCTCGAATCGCTGCGTGAGAAAATCGCGCAACACGATTACCGCGATCGCGGTCTCGATGTTGCCGCCGATGAAGTCTTCGTGTCCGACGGATCGAAATCCGATTGCGGATACATTCTCGATGTTCTCGGAGCGCAAAATAGAATTGCCATCACCGATCCGGTTTACCCGGTTTACGTCGATACGAATGTCATGGCGGGGCATACCGGCGAAGCCGGCGAGGGCGGGCGTTATGCGGGGATTACCTATCTGCCGTGCGGCCCGGAGAATGGTTTTGTGCCCCAGCCGCCGAATGAGGCGGTCGACGTAGTCTATCTCTGCTTTCCGAACAACCCGACCGGCGCGGTTGCCTCACGCGCCGAACTCACTCGATGGGTCGAGTATGCGCGCGAGCACGAAACCATTTTGTTATTCGATGCGGCCTATGAGGCCTACGTGTCCGATCCGGAAATCCCGCGCTCGATCTTCGAGATTCCTAACGCGCGCGAATGCGCGGTCGAGTTCCGGAGCTTCTCGAAGAATGGAGGATTCACCGGGGTCCGTTGCGGATTCACCGTGATGCCGAAAAGTCTGCGCGCGCGGACCAGCGATCGGCGGCAGCTACCGCTCCATCCCTTGTGGCATCGCCGGTGGAGCACGAAAGCCAACAGCGTGAGCTATCCGGTTCAACGCGGCGCCGAAGCGATCTACACTGACGAAGGCCAGGGGGAGACCCGAGCGTTGATCGATCATTACATGGGCAACGCGCGCATTCTACGCGAGGCGGCGTCGCGCGCGGGATTGGAGGTTTACGGCGGCGTCAACGCTCCTTATATCTGGGTGCGAACACCGTCTGGCCTAACGAGCTGGCAAATGTTCGACCGCATGTTGCAGGAGTTGAACGTTGTTATCACGCCGGGAAGTGGCTTCGGGTCGTGCGGCGAAGGATTTTTCCGGATCTCCGCTTTCAACAGCCGTGAAAACGCGGAAGAGGTCGGGCGGCGGCTCGTTGGAGACGGCCTGCTGCCGCAGCCGCGGGACCGTTGAGGGCGCTTGTCCCAGCGATTTCCCGCACGAGGCCGTGCCGGCTCCATAGACCTGCGCTTGTCGGATAAGCGCTGCGTGGGTAAATTTCGCGCCTAACAAAAGCCCAACATGCCGGTTACCACCAAAAATCTTCCGCAGCTCTATCGCTTTTGCTTTTTGATGACAGGCGATGCAGCCAAGGCGCAGGAAGCGTTTCAGAATACGGTTCGCGAAGCGGCTCTTCGCTCGGCGCGAGACGAGCCGCCGCCGGATCGGCTCTGGTTTTTTCGCGATGCGCGCTGGCGGTGCCTGGCGGCGAGCGAGCAGGGAATTCAGGCCGAAGCGGGCACGCTCGAAGAAGCTGAGATTGCGCCCTTCGCTCCCCGGCAGATCGAACAACTCGAGCCGCAACAACTGGCCGTCTGGATCTCGGCCGCCCCGGAGCCGCAGCGCAGCGCTCTCGCGTTCTTCTATCTGGATGAATTCACTTTGCGCGAGATGCTTTCGGTTCTGGAGATGAAAGCCCCCGAGTTCGCGAATCTGATCGCGAGCGGCCGGCGCCAATTTCAATCGTGGCTCGACGCCACCACACCCTACGACGACGGAGAAGTATTCGATGCCGAACAAGCCTGAGACGCTGCTCGACTGCGCGCCGATCACCGAAAAGCCGGGGATCGATCGTGCGATGCGTGTCGCGATTCAACGGGCGCGCCACGGAAAGAAGGCGACCGCGTTCGCTAATCAACAAGCGTTCGATTGCGCCGTGGCGAAGCTGGTTCACGCCATTCCGGTCGATGCGGAAGTCGCCGAATGGTTCGCGAACGAGAAGCTGATCCCGGTCGTCAGGCAGCGTTGGAAAAAGATCCTGCTCAATCCAGCGGTGCTGGCCATCTTGCTCGCGCTCGCCGTGATCGGCGGCGTCTTCGCCTATCGCGTCCACGAGCATCTGCGGGATTTCCCCGGCGCGGACAAGGCGCGAAGGCTTTTGACGGTGGCGACCTCGACCCGGTCTGTTTTGCTTGACCCGCTCAAGACCGACGCCGGCGCATTGAGCGATCTGTTTTTCATGAAGTACCGGCTCGAACATTACGATGTGCCGGCAGAATTCGCGGACTTCAAAACATTAGGGACGCGTGTTTTTGATGACGAGGAAGTGCATCGCGTGGCCCAGATTTGGGTCGTCGAGAAACGGATTCAGTTTTTTCTTTTCCCGGCCGAGCCGAACAAGGAGGGCAAGATCAATGATTTTTCTGATTGGCGTTTTGTCGAACTGGAAGGCTGGACCGGTGCGGTGACGCAGCGCAACGGCGTTTGCTTCATGGCTGCGATGCGAGGAAGCGAGGACGGCCTCAAGCCTTTTTTGGAAAAGAAAAAACAGTGAGGTGGGGAAGGGGAGTGCCAGAGGGGAGAATCGAACTCCCGACCAAGGGCTTATGAGTCCCCTGCTCTACCGCTGAGCTACCCTGGCTTTCGCGACAAATTCAATACCGCCATGGCTGATTGTGTCAACGGGTAGACGGAGGGGATGCGATGAACGAAAAATATCTCGAAGACCTGCATGTCGGTGATCGGTTTGAATCGGACGCCTTCGAGGTGACCGAGGAAAACATCATCCAGTTCGCGCGCGACTTCGATCCGCAGGCGTTTCACCTCGACACGAAGGCTGGGGAGCAAAGCATTTTTAAAGGTCTCTCGGCCAGCGGGTGGCACACGGCGGCGATGACAATGAAATTATTCGTAACCGGCGGGCTGCGCCTGGCTGGTGGATCTGTCGGCCTGGGCGTGGATGAATTGCGCTGGCCGCGACCGGTGCGGCCGGGCGATACGCTTCGGCTCGAAACTGAAATCATGGACGTGCGCGCGTCGCGATCAAAACCGGATCGCGGCATTATCCGCATCCGGAATGTGACGACGAATCAACATGGCGAGGTAGTGCAAACGTTCCTCGCGTTCGTGATGGTCCGCCGCCGGCCATAGCGGATTAAGCTACAGCGGAGTTTGTTCTGCGAGCCTCTTGCATCCCGCCAGGTCGAGTTTGCCGGAGGCGAGAAGCGGGATGGCATCGACTCGGCGGATAATTCTCGGAATCCACAAATTCGGGACGCCGGTTTCAGCAAGAGCGGTGCGAAGTTTCGGCAGATCGACGTCGATGCTGCTCAAGAGCACAAGCGCTTCCCCCTTCGCCGCGTCGGACACGCCCACGATGGCGATGAAGCGTTCGGAGTGTTCCTCGGTGGTGAGCACCGCGACGATCTTTTGTTCGATCGTTTCGTGCGGCACCATCTCACCACCGATTTTTGAGAAGCGCGAAAGGCGTCCTTCGATGTAGAGAAATCCATCTTCATCGAAGCGGCCGATATCGCCGGTCTTGAACCAACCGTCTCGAAGAACTTCCGCGGTTTGTTCGGGCGCATCGAGGTAGCCTTCGAAAATATTCGGCCCTCGCAGCCAGAGCATGCCGGTGTCGTGAAGCGACTTTTTTTGATCGGAGTCCGGATCGCGGATCTCCGCCGCCATGCCGGGGAGAAGTTTCCCAGTGGAGCCTAGGCGGTTGGTGGGTTGCACCGCTTCGCCGGGCCTGGTCGGCTTCAGGTCCGGCAAATTAACGCTCGCCACCGGCGACGTTTCGGTGAGCCCATATCCCTGCAGGACCGCCTTTCCGAATTGTGCTTCGAACGCTTTTGCCAGTTCATCGGGCAACTTTTCCGCGCCTGTGATGAGCAAACGCAAACTGCGCAATTGGGGCGGCTCGGCTTTTCGCAAGTAGGCGCGCAAAAATGTGGGCGTCGCCAGCATCACCGTCACCGCGTGCTTTTCGACGAGCGCGGCAATCTTTCCGGCCTCGAGCGGGTTCGGATAACTGACGCTGCGAACTCCTTCGATGAGCGGATACCAGAGTGTCACGGTCGAGCCGAAGCTGTGAAAAAATGGAAGCGAAGCCAGGAGGAGATCTTCCTTTTTCGCATCGAGCATGACCGCAAATTGCGAGACGTTTCCCAGCATATTGCGATGACTCAGGACGACGCCTTTCGGTTTCCCGGCACTTCCGCTCGTAAACAAAAGCACCGCCTCCGCGTGATCTCCGACATGCGGCAAGTTTAGGACGCGGGCGATGATGCGGGAGGGCAGCGCGAGCGCGAGAATCCACCAGGCCAGGATTGCCGGTTTCATTTTCGGCAGGGTTTCGTCGAGGTGGATCACCTGCGGTGTCCATGGAAAATCCTCGAGCCGTTTCGCCAGCAACCGCGCCGTAATGATCGTGCTTACGCCCGCCTGTTCGATCGCCGATTGGATCGAGTCGCGCGCGCTCGTGAAATTCAAGTTCACCGGAATCTTTCCCGCGAAGACGACCGCCAGGTTCGCTACGACTCCTCCTTTTCCGGGCGGCAAAACAATTCCGACGCGCCGCTCGGGACACGTTTGTCTAATGTGCCGGCTAAGGGCCGTGGCCGCGCCGATGAGTTTGCCGCAGGATAAACTGGAGCCATCCAGACCATCGGTGATGGCGGTCCGAAACGGATGCCGCTTCAATCCGCGCAGGCACGCTCGGGCGAGATGGCCGCGCAGAAACGGGCGCTGGCTATAGCAAAATTCCCCGATCTTTAGCAGGGCCTCGCGAACAGTCGCGATATCCGCGGCATCGGGCGAAAGCGGCTGGCCCCATGCGACCATGACCCGATACGGCACTGCGTTCGGCCATTTTGAAAAAAACCGCCCGCCCTTGAAGGAGAAAATCGAACCCCACAGGCGATCGAGCCAGACCGGAACAACCGGCGCTTCGGCCTGCCGCGCGATGATTTCGTAACCGCGCCGCAGTCGAAGCAAGGAGCCACTGCGCGAGAGTTCTCCTTCCGGGAAGAGGCAAACAATTTCTCCTGCGCGAATGCGCGCGGCCGCCTCACGCATCGCGTCCTTCGCTTTCCGGGCGGTGATTGGAATGCATCCCACCGCTCGCAAGACCGGATGCAAAATGCGGTTTTGGTAAACGCCTTCATCGATGATGAAACGAATCGGGCGCGGAGAGGCCAGCGACAGCACGATCGCGTCGACCCATGTGATATGATTCGGCAGGAGGAGGAAACCGCCGGGCGGAAGATTTTCGAGGCCCGTCGCGGAAACGCGATAAATGAGTCGGGCAAAACCCAGACCGACAAAGCGCAGGCTGCGTTCGAAGCCGGAAAGTTTCGCCATTGATTATGGTTTACAAGGAGCCGGTTGTTCCGTGCAATCGGCAATTCGATGATGGCGAACGATTCACCCCGCAACCCCGGTGCGCGAACCGCGCTCGCTTTGCTCCTCGGCATCAATCTGTTTAACTACATCGACCGCTTTGTCCTCGCGGCAATCGAGCCAAATATCCGGGCGGCTTTCTTCGCGCCGGGCGATCCGAACGCGATGGTGATGACGGGAACGCTCGCGCCGGCATTTCTCGTCACTTACATGCTTTCCGCGCCAGTCCTGGGTTTTCTCGCGGACCGCTTTTCGCGGTGGGCCATCGTGGGGGTGTGCGTGGTCCTCTGGAGTTTTGCCACCGCGGCATCGGGTTTCGCGATCACGTTCGCGGCGTTGTTTGTCACGCGCATTTTTGTCGGGATCGGTGAGGGCGGTTATGGACCGGCTGCGCCGACAATTCTGGCCGATTATTTTCCGCTGCAAATGCGCGGTCGCATCATGGCCGTTTTTTGCGGGGCCATCCCGGTCGGGAGCGCTTTGGGGTACGTGCTCGGAGGATTGATTAACCACCAGCTCGGCTGGCGTTGGGCGTTTTATCTCGTGGCCATTCCCGGCGTGATCCTGGGGCTGGCTTGTTTCTTTCAAAGGGACCCGCGCACCCGCACGCAGACGACTGGACAGAGCGAACGTCGCCGTGCGCGCAAGGAAGATTACCTCACGCTGCTGCGGACGCGCTCCTTCGTCATCAATTGTTTTGCGCAGACGGCGATGACGTTCGCGCTCGGCGGGCTCGCTTTCTGGATGTCGGCCTATCTGATTTTTCGCGGTCAATCGCCCACGCTGGCGACACCGATTTTTGGCGGCATCACTGTCGTGGCAGGACTGCTCTCGACACTCTTAGGAGGGTTCATTGCCGATCGGCTCCAAAAACGTTTCAGCGGGTCTTACTTCCTGGTGTCTGGGATGGGCATGCTGCTGGCGTTCCCGTTTTGTATCGCGATGCTCTATACGCCGTTTCCTCTGGCCTGGGTTTTTCTTTTCGGCTCGGTCTTCTTCGTTTTTCTGAACACGGGACCGTCGAACGCTGCTTTAGCGAATGTCGTTAGCTCCAACGTTCGCGCGACTGCCTTCGCGGTAAATATTCTCATCATCCACGCCTTGGGCGACGCTCTCTCGCCGCCGCTGCTCGGCGCTGTCGCTGGCCATTCAAACATGAACATGGCTTTCCTCGTCGTCTCGGGCGCCATGCTCGTTTCCGGAATTATCTGGCTCTCCGGAATGAAATATCTCGCGGCTGATACCGCGGCCGTGGAGATCGCAGTAGAAAACGCGAAGCCGGCCTAGCGAAATGTCCCCAGAACGAACTAAAAACAAAAACAGCAGGAGCGCCGGCTGGCACTCCTGCTGTTGAATTGCGAACTCGCCTCGTCCTTATCTCTACGGAGTAGGAGAAGCTTCTGGTTCGGTGGTTTTCTTAGTCGGCTTCTTGGTCGTTTTCGAAGTCGAGGATTCCGTCGAGGTTTCAGTTGAGTCGCTCTTCGGAGCCTTCTCAGTCTTGGCCTCAGTCTTCTTCGTAGTGCTCTTGGTAGAATCGGCAGGAGCAGTCTCGGTCTTCGTCGACTCAGAAGTGGTCTTCTTCTTTGTTGGGCTCGTTGCGCTCTCGCTGGTCGAGCTCTTCGTGGTCGAGGAGACCGACGCGCTTGTCGAAGGCTTCGTCGTCGAAGTCGGTGGCTGGACCGGCGCAGTCGCAGTAACTGACGGAAGGGGCTTCGCCGTCGCCGCCGGTGTCATGGTGGCGGCCGTACTCGGGGTGGCGCTGGCTGCGACACTCGCGGTCGCTGCCGGTGTTGCGCTAGGAGCGGCGGTCGCATTCGTGGACGCGTTGGTGTTCGTCGTCGTCGTAGCGCCGGTGGTCGTCGTGCCGGTTGTGTTCGTTACGCCGATGCTAAAGCTCGGAGTCACACCGTAGTAGCCGTAAACGCCCGTGATGTACTCCGGCCGGCTGTACTCTTCGATGCGGGTCGATTCCCAAACCGGTGCGCTGTAGATTTTTTCGCGCTCGATCCGTGTCGTATAGACTCTCGGTTCAGAGCTCGCGGAAAAAACGCTCCACGGCGCGGCTACCGTTTTCGTAGTGGTGGTGGTGGTGCCGCCGCCGGTTCCAGTCGAAAGGACGACATAGGCCAGGCAACCCGTGTTGCGATCGAGGACGAAATCCTTGATCACGCCGACGTCCTGACCGCGTGAATCCTTGATCTTGGAACCAACGACATTGCTACTCTGGATGTAGCCCGTTGTAGTTGTGGTGGTGCTTTGGGTCTGAGCATGAGCTGGAGCAATGGCGAGACCCACGATGGCCAAGGTTGCTCCCAACAGAATAGATTTTTTCATATGGTTGTAATTAAGAGTGACGGAACGCGCTTCTGCGTTATTCAGTCGCGCTTCTAATGATTCGTTAGACCTTGCGCCTTTGGATGGGAAAGGTTCCGAGCGATAACCGAATTTCGCGATCTGGCGGGCCGATTAATAAAGACGCAGCCGGCGAGCGGCGACTGCGGTGCGATCGACCGCTACCGCAAGTTATATACTTCCACCAAAGCTACGCCCGTCACGCTTTTCCCTCCCACGATCGCCGTGTAGCTCCCCGGGGTCAGGCTCATTTGGATGGCTGACTCGCGCGAATCGAGCGGCTGAAGCGAAGAGGGAATCAAGGCAGCGTTCGCCACCGTCTGCCAGTCGTCATTGCTGGTGACGTTACCGTTGCCGTCGTGCACCTCCAGCGTCGGATCGTCAATGGCATTCGCAACCCCCAGCGGCCCCAATGACGGACCCAGCGCGCGAACAACCACGTTCGCCGAATTCACGCCGACCACGAATCCGGCGATCAACACGTCGTCGCCCTCACCAACGAACCCAAGCGTGCTGATGTTCGCCGATTGCGACCTCGCGGCCAGATCGTCGTCGTACATCTCGACGAGTGCCGTCCCCTCCGAGCCATCGTTTCCGCTGATGACCGCCGTGTATTGTCCCGGATCAAGCGTCACCGCCATCGCGGATTCATGCTCGTCCGCGGGCGCCAGCCCCGTTGACTCTAAATCCGAGGCTGAGGCCGGGTCGTCCTGCCAGTTGTCATTCGTCGCGATCAAGTGGCCCTGCGCGTTGCCGTGAAGTTCGAGGACCGGATCCGCCAGCACGTCTACTAATCCGGCAGTGCGCAGCGATGGACCGATTGCCCGAAGGATTACTTTCTTCGGCGCCGCTCCGGTAATAATAAAGCCAGCAATGCCCGGATGGCCGTTGCCTATGCGCAGGCGCGTCGAGATGTTGAAGAGTTGGGATCGTGAGCCGGGTCTTGCGGGCAACCAGAGCAATTGCGCTTCGGGATTCCATGGCTCGCCCTGAGTTTCGTAAGCTATGCCCGGCGCCAGCACCGCATTCCAAAAATCCACCGGCCCGAAGATATTTTGGAGAGTGTAGTTGGCAGCCTGTGCCTCAGTCATCGAGTCGGCCCACGGCACGCGGCCATCGGGCTTGCCGTCTTCATTTGAATCGGGCAGCAGTTCACCTGAGAGGTTCAGGCTGCCCCACTCGGAGACTCGCGTGCGCGGACCACGGTCGAGTGCCGGATCGATGAGCCCATCCCAGGGATCCCAACCGGCCCGTGCGATGTGCGTTCCCATTCGCGTGCGAATGTAAGTGACGCTTGGGTTTTGTTCCGAGGGCAACCAAAACCACGGACGGCCGAGAAATACCGAGTTCTCCGGCGCCGACGTTCCGTCGTCCACGCCCGGGTGGCGATCCGCGCCTTTCACCAGCTCGCAATCGAGGAAGATTAGCCCGTTCGCGGTTAGCCTGTCCGTGTCCGCCGCCGTGATCCAGCCGGCGTCGGTGCTCTCGATCGTGCACCGTTCGAATACCGCCGTCGCATTTCCGAAAATAAAATCCGCGTCCCCGGTAATGAAGCTATTGCGAAAATACTGACGCGCCCACCCATCGACGAGCAAAGTGTCCTGGTAGCCAAGGCATCGCACGTTATCGAAAATCACGCGATCGGCGAAACACGTAAGCGCGATCCCGGCAGTGATGTCGCGGTCGGCCGTGGAGTTTTCAAAAGTGAGATTACGCGCCATGAACGCGGTCGCGTTAGAGCCGATCGAAACCGTCTCACCGTAGGACTCCAGCAACCCGTTGGGAATGCCGTTAAAGGAAATGGTCACATCCTCCGGAGTCGCGCCCCGGCCGATGAAGGCCACGAACGGTTTGTCCACGAGCACGCGCTCCACGTACGTTCCCGGCGCGATAAAAATATTCGCCCGGTTGGTTTCAGTCTGGCCCTCCACGGCATCGACTGCGCTTTGCACCGTCGGGAAAGCACCGTAGGCCCCGGTCGGGTTCACGAAATAGTCGCGAGCCCGCGCGCGCTCCGGCGCGGCGGCAACGACTGCGCAAAGGCAAACGATGGCCCAGCGAAGCCGCGGGCCGCCGAATCCCAAACCGGGGAACTGGCGCACCTAACGAGAGAAGCTCAGGAAGCCGCCGAGGTCGAGTATTTTCAACCAGGCGGCGGCAGTTGCACTCTGAGTTTCATTAGAGGAGGCGGGAACGGAGCCCGCATGAACTGAGAGGCGGGGGCGGGAATCGAACCCGCGAATAGAGGTTTTGCAGACCCCGACCTTACCACTTGGCTACCCCGCCCTTTATCGCGAACGGGAGAGTAGGAGCGCCGAATCTCCATGTCAACGCAGCGGCCGATTCCGAACTGAGACGGCCGGTCCTCAGGCCGTTGGGAATTGTCGATGCCACCGGCACGAGGGCGTGCCGGCTCCAATATCCACGTTGGACGTTGGGCGTCGGACGTTGGACGTTCCCCGCTCAGCATGGCTTCTCATTCATCTGAATTATTCGCCAAAGCTCTGAAGCGAATCCCCGGCGGCGTGAATTCCCCCGTGCGCGCTTTCCGCGGCTTGGGGCGCGATCCGTTCTTCGTCGATCGCGCGGAAGGCGCGAAAATCTGGGACGTCGATGGCAACGAGCACATCGATTACGTCGGCTCGTGGGGCCCGGCGATTCTCGGGCACGCTCCTCCGGTTGTGGTCGAGGCCGTCCGTGCGGCGGCATCGCGCGGCGTCAGTTTCGGAATCCCGAATCCGCTCGAAGTCGAAATGGCCGAGCTGATCTGCGGCTGGGTTCCTTCGATCGAAAAAGTGCGAATGGTAAACAGCGGGACCGAGGCCACCATGTCGTGTCTCCGTCTTGCGCGAGGATTCACCGGGCGCGACAAGATCATCAAGTTCGAGGGTTGTTATCACGGGCACGTGGACTCGTTGCTCGTTCAAGCCGGGAGCGGCGCGCTTACCCACGGCCGGCCCGACAGCGCCGGGGTCCCCGCCGATTTTGCCGCGCTGACAATTTCACTTCCGTTCAACGACATCGAGGCCGTGCGCGCCGCTTTCGCCGGAAATCCAAAAGCTATCGCAGCCGTAATCGTCGAGCCGATCCCGGCCAACGCCGGATTGTATTTTCCGCGCGACAATTTCCTCCAGACCCTCCGTGCACAATGCACCGAACACGGCGCGCTCCTGATCTTCGACGAAGTCATGACCGGTTTTCGCGTGGCGCGCGGCGGCGCTCAGGAACTTTTTGGAGTTCGGCCCGATCTCACCGCGCTCGGCAAAGTTATCGGCGGCGGATTACCGGTCGGCGCTTTCGGCGGGCGCGCCGATATCATGGATCAATTGTCGCCGGCCGGCCCCGTCTACCAGGCCGGCACGCTTTCCGGCAATCCGCTCGCGATGGCGGCGGGACTCGCGCAACTGCGCGAGCTCGACCGCATCGATGGCTGGAAATTGCTGGAGACGGCTGGGGCGCGTTTCGAGGAATTGATGAGAGCGACGCTTCGCGACCTCAAGTTGCCGTGGGTATTCCACCGGGTCGGTTCGATGTTCTGCCTCTTTTTCACTGACGAACCGGTGACCGATCTGGCCAGCGCCAAACGCAGCAACACCGAAAAGTTCGCGCAGTATTTCAGAGCGTGCCTCGAGCGCGGCGTCTACTTTGCGCCTTCGCAATTCGAAACCGGATTCCTCTCCACGGCGCACACCATGGATGAAATCAATCGCACTGCCGCCGCCGTGCGTGAAGCATTACTGCTAGCCCCAAGGAGCGGCGGTCTCTAGACCGCCGGCGCAAACAGATCGGCGGTTTGGAAACCGCCGCTCCGTGCTTGCTCCAGATAAAGCTTTGCGTCGCCCCGTGGCTTAGACTATCGAAGCTCCGCTGTGAGCTCGCCTTCCTCGGGTCCGATTCGCGCGGTCGCGAAATTTTTCTTCGAAGGCGACCGAAAGTTTTTCGTCAAGGGCGTCACCTACGGACCTTTCAAACCGGACGCTGAAGGGCATTACCTGGGTCCTCCCGAGCAGGTGCAACGCGATCTTTCGCAGATGCGCGAAGTCGGACTCAACGTCGTTCGGATTTATCATGTCCCGCCTCGCTGGTTTCTCGATTGCTGCGCTGCTGCCGGGATGCGCGCGCTGATCACCGTTCCGTGGGCGAAGCATGTCGAATTCCTCCGGAAGAAACGTTCGCGCGACGAGATTTGCGAGAGCGTGCGGGCAGCGGTCGCGGCAAATCACGGCCATCCCGCGATCTTCGGTTATCTCGTCGGCAACGAGATCTCGAGCACGATGGTCCGCTGGCTCGGCGTACGGCGCGTCACGGAATTTGTCGAGCATCTCATCCGGATCGGACGCGAGACCGACCCGAACGTTCTCTTCTCCTACGCGAGTTATCCGCCCACCGAATTTCTTCTGCCGCAGAACAGCGATTTCTCCTGCTTCAATGTTTACCTGCACGATCAAAACGCCTTCGAGCGCTACCTGCTGCGGCTGCAAAACCTGTCGGAAGATCGCCCGCTCATTCTGGGCGAATTCGGCATGGACACGATTCGCCACACGCAGGAGGAACAGGCGCAGATGCTCGGCTGGCACACCGAGAGCGTGGTGAAGTGCGGGCTGGCCGGAACCATTTTCTTCACCTGGACCGATGAATGGTTTACCGGCGGCCAAGAGATCAGCGACTGGGCTTTTGGCATTGTCACGCGATCGCGGGAACCGAAGAAAGCGTTCTTCACCTTGCGGGAAAAACTCGGGCAGGACAACGCCGCCCTGCCGCACCGCCCTTTGCCGAGCTATCCGTTCGTCTCGGTGATCGTCTGCTCCTACAACGGCGCCAAGACTTTGCTCGAATGTCTGGAGTCGTTAGGCAAACTCGATTACCCGCATTACGAAGTCATTTTGGTGGACGATGGGTCGACTGATAACACCCGCGAAATCGCGGCCGGCTTCCCGGACATCCGCTACGTTTATCAAACCAATCACGGCCTCAGCCACGCCCGGAATCACGGCGCCGCGATCGCGAAGGGTGAAATTTTTGCCTACACCGATTCCGACTGCATGGCCGATCCGGATTGGCTCTACTACTTGCTGAGCACGCTCTTGAGCGGGGAATTCGCCGGGGTCGGAGGGCCGAATGTTTCGCCGCCGGCGCAGAACTGGGTGCAGGCGTGCGTGGCGGCCGCGCCCGGCGGCCCGAGCCACGTTCTTCTCACCGATACCGTCGCCGAGCACATTCCCGGTTGTAACATGGCATGGTATCGCTGGGTTTTTGAAAACGTGGGCGGCTTCGATCCCGAATACCACAAGGCCGGAGACGATGTCGATTTCTGCTGGCGGGTGCAGCAATCCGGACACGAAATCGCGTTCAGTCCCACGGCGGTCGTCTGGCATCATCGCCGATTCACCCTCCGTGCATTTCGCAAACAACAGGAAGGCTACGGCGAAGCGGAATCGATGTTGCGCTTCAAGCATCTCATCTTTTTCGGCCCGACTGGCACCGCCAAATGGCGCGGACAGATTTACGGGACCCCGCGCTTCAGTTGGTTCATCAACCGGCCGATCATTTATCACGGCGTTTTCGGCGAAGGTTTTTTCCAATCGATATATCCGACGCCGCAATCCGAGGTCGCCGGTTACCTCAGCAGCATCGAATGGTTCGCGCTTACGGTTTTTCTTTTCGGTCTCGGAATCTTTCTGCCGGATTTGCGCATCGTTCCCTACCTCATGTTTGGCGGGACGCTTTGTGTGGCCATCTCCTACATGTTGCGCGCGCGGATCGAGCCGAGGTTCGACACGATCGCGGCGCGGCTGCTCGTCACGTTCCTGGCGTTCGCGCAACCGCTGGTGCGCGGATGGTCTCGCTATTTTACCTGGCTTCATTTCAAACGGACGCCGCGCGCCGTCATCAGCACCCACGAAGAGCTGCCAGGCGGCGCGGAATTTTCCAGCAGTCTGCGCGAGCGCAGCTACTGGAGTGAGGAAGGCTGCGACCGCCATCATTTGCTCGGCTCGATCTTCACTCTCCTGAACGAGGAGGACTGGCGCTATTCCACCGACACGGGCTGGAACGAGTGGGACATCCAGATTTACGGAAACTTCTGGTGGAGCATCACGTTGCAAACGGTGACCGAATATCACGGCGGTCCGAAGTGCCTCACGCGGGCCGGGCTGAGCTACCGGTTCGTGACCACCACCGTCATCATCAATCTCATCATCCTTTCCCTGATGGCTTATCATCAACTGCACGCGCGCCACTTCGACCTCTGGCTGCTGTTGATTTACTTTTTCTTTCTCCTTTTCCTGGGCGTGCGCGCGCGGCGGTTGAAATCGCGCGTCGCGGAACTGGTGGACCTGGCGGCGTTCCGCGCCGGGCTGCGTCGCATTCCGCGGTCGGTCGCAGGGGCGGGATAGCGGAATCTGTCTCGATGCGCTGGCCGAAGTTCATCCGTCTCCTGATCGCGCTCGCGGCGGAGATCCTCCTCTGCGCTTCATTGAACTGGTTCGACGATTGGACGCTGCAGGAAATGCCCGTCAAATTCGTTACCGCCGCGATGCTTTGCGGGATCGCCTACTTCGTTGCGGTCCTGGAATTTCAAAAGGTAGCGCGTGCTGCTTTGGCGTTGCGCGGTCAGGCTCTCATTTTCTGGCTGATCGTGGTGGTCTTGCGCCTGGTCGCGTTGCCGCTGGCACCGGGCGACGATTTCTGGCGCTACCAATGGGAAGGAAAAATCCAGCAGGCCGGTTTCAATCCATACGTGAATGCGCCGGACGATCCGCAACTCGAAGCAGTCCGCGCGCAATATCCAGCCTGGGAAAAAATAAATCATCGCGATTTCCGCGCGATCTACCCACCCGGCGCCGAGATCATCTTTGCCGGGATGAGCCGGATTTCGGATAGCCCGCTTTTCTACAAATTGATCTTTGCCGCTGCGGACATCGCGACGATTGCGGTCCTTCTGCGTTTGTTAGGCGGCGTCTCGCGCTATGCGAATGCGGCTTGGTACGCCTGGAATCCGCTGGTGGTTTACAGCTTCGCCGGCGCCGCTCATTTCGACAGCCTCATGGTTCTGCCGCTGACGGCGGGAGTTCTTTTTCTGACGCGTGTTGAAACAGCGACGCAATCACGGCAAAAATGGCTCCTGGCTCTGGCGGCTTCGATCGCCTTCGGCATCGCCATATCGGTAAAGCTCGTCCCCATCCTTCTGCTCGGGAGTTGCCTCTTTGCGCTCGGCTGGCGCGCCATCACCCTGCTGGTGAGCGTCGGTATTCCGGCCCTGCTCAGCCTGGTTTACGGTTATCCGAGGATCGATATATGGGAGTCGTTAGGCCGCTTCGCTCACGTGACGAGGCTGAACGATCTTTTTTGGTGGCTCATCGAAGACACCGTCTGGGCGAACCCGCACCAGAAAAATTATCACTACAACGTCATCCTGATCATCAGCGTCGCGGCCGTGTCGCTTTTGTTTTGGCGCAACTGGAAGCGCGGTCTGATCTGGACGCTCGGCACGGCCCTGTTTTTGACACCCGTCTTCCATCCCTGGTATTGCACCTGGATCTTGCCGTTGGCAGCATGGCGGCGCGCCCGGACCTGGTTTGTTCTTTCGATCACCCTCTTCGCCTATTTCCTCTTTTGGAACGAGCGGCTCTTCAGATTGCCGTGGCACGCCGAGCCTTGGATGCGGACCATCATCATTGTTCCAGTGTTTGTCTCAGCGATATTTTTCGGCCTCACACAGAGGGCACAAAGGACACAAAGCGAAAATCCTTCGTGAACCTTTGTGGCCTTCGTGTGAATTCCATCAGGCGCCTTCACCCTTCTCTGTCTTCCCAAGTTCTATCACGGCCGAGTCTATTTGCCGAGATTCACAGACTGACGCCTTCTGCCGCCATTAGCTAACTTGGAGTCGTTTCGCGATGTGAAAGCCGAGGGAAAACGAAATCAAGCTGAATACGACGCTCGGTACGAGAATAATCAATAGGCCAAAGCCGAACACGGTTTCAAAATTATCCACTGGCCGCAACAAGACAGCAATGTAGCAAGCCACCGCGTATTCGATTATTACAACCAGGGTCCACTCGATCCCCCTGACCCAGTACGGAATCATGCTCAAGTAACGCCATTCAGCAAATCCGCGACTGAAACCAACCGCGACAGGGAGGCCAAGCGTAACCACGAATCCAGTGTGCATGGCGAATGCAGCCAGCAAATAGTCTGCAGTCAACAAGAGAGCGAGGGCGGACAAGTCAAAAATAATTCGATGCATTGGTTATTGGACGGTAGGGATCAGATGTTCCTACGGATGCACATTCCATAGCCGACCCATACTGGAGCTTATTAAATTTGGAAAGAGCAACCTCGGCACCTCGATTTGTAATCCGCCGTATGTGCGTCGGCGACGTCAGCGGCCGACCGGAGAGGTTCGTGTAGTTGATTTGCCGGACGGTGTTGTCGGCAAATAAAGGCAATTAGTTGGCTGGCTCTTGGCATCGGTTGAATCACAACCGGCCACTTCTCCTCCGCTTTTCCAAGCTGGTCATTAAAAACCCATTATCCACAACCAAATCAGGCAGAGCGGGCGGTAGGCGCGATAAATCGCCATATCGCTACCTTCGTACACATAAATCTTGCCGATGTCGATCAACTGAGGATTAATCCTTTTCGCCGGACCTAGCCACTGCCCGGCGTTCGATCGGACTGGATCGCCCAATACCTCAAAAAGGCACAGAAAAGAAAAGACATAACAAGCTACTATACCGGCGCAACCAATCATTAATTTCCGGCGATAAGATTTCATTAACACAGACTCTCAATCTTAAGTGAAGACGGATCGTTAATGGCCCCGGGGGGGTAGTAGTTCACGGCTTCCACTAGATCTTTAAATTTTGTTAATAACCGCATGAAATCCAACGGTAGTGATGTGGGAGGCTCGTAATCCAACGCTCCGTCCAAGGCCTCGTTTAGCTGAACGCGAAGTCTTACGGCGCAGTTATTCGCGGGAGTCCATTTCGGGGCGAGGTCGATATCTTGTTTAATTCGTGTTTCGAAAGTGGCTTCTCTATCCTCCGAGAGCGTTAAGACAAGGCCAACGGCACTGCGGAAACTGTTCAATTTCATATAATGGCCAAACGAATCCGTGTACCAGCCTTTCTCGCCGAAAGAATAGATTGTTCCGTTAATGTTAACAGCAGTATGTCCGAAAGACGACTTACCGTGACCTGCGGGGGCAAAAGTGATGATCTCAGTAAATAAGCCCGTGAGATCCACACCCGCGACAGGACCATTCCTCACGTAGTTGTAAAGGTTAAGACCGCCCTGTTCCGCGATCGGATCTCTGCTCAGCCACCGGCCGAGATCAGGATCGTACCCCCGAAACGTAGCCAGATCGAGATTGCTCTTGGAGTGCCGATAGAGGCCGGTGAAATTGAAATCGGTGGGAGTGGTGCCGAGCACAGTGGTCGATCTGCCGTAGGGATCGTAGTCATAACGAGCAACCACTGTCCCAGTGCTGCCGAACATCTCGCGGATGGAGCCGAGATGGTCGCGGGTGTAGTAGTAAGACTTCGAGCCGACGTACTGGCCTTGCTTGTAATTGCGCTGGGTGACGGCATCGCTGGCGTCTCGGAATTCTACCATCTCTGTCCCAGCCCAGACAAACTTGCGCGTGGAGTTGATCGTGACTCCGGTTTTCCCGACGAGTTTAACAAGGCGGTTGAGTCCGTCGTATGTGAACTCTGAGCGAGTGGTGAATCCGGAGTAATTGATCGCGACCAGACGATTCGCCCCATCCCATTCGAACGTGCGCGTGCCGCCATCGCTCGTGATGCTGCCGTTGAGATCGTAGCTGAGGGTCCGGTTCGCGCCGCCGCTCTGGCTCACGATTTCGTTCACATTGTTCGGCGTTGATGTTTTCGTCGTGGCCGCAACGAGTTCCGAGTTTCGATTCGCTGCCGCATCGTTATCTTAGGTGTATTGTTTCATCAAGGCATTCGTCGAAGCGTTTTTCAGCGGCCCGGTCAGCAGCTGGTGGGCGTTGTCGTAGCCGAGATCGAAGCCTTGCGGCGCCGCCAGCCCGGCGTAATTCTTCGTCCAGGTTTTCACCTGCCCTTCAAAATCGTAGATGTAATCGTGCTAATCAGGTTCTTGTTATTATTGTTGTTGCTCGTCGCGTTTCCTCTCCGCTTCGCCTGCGGCTTTCTTTCACCTACCGTTCGCCACGCGCGCCCTTCCCCACCGCGATAAGTAGATCTTCGATTGTATGAAAGTGATCTTCCGCAGACAAAAAGGGATATCTCTTTGAAATCGACTCCCAAAGAATTTCAGGAGCGTCACCGAGCAATGCTGAGTCGGCTACCTTCAGAACTCCGGTAAAAGAATCGTTGAGGCGCAGTTTCCCAGGCTTAAAACCATAAGCGTTTCCTACTAGCTTCATCGTCGCGCTGAAATCTGCGAAAGGAACGACATCCTTAAGATCATTGTCGCCATAGAGTGTTTCCAACGGGAGATTGGCCCTCCTTCCGATAGCTCTCCATCGCGTCCAGGAAAGTAGAGCGCCACCTATCCCGAGACACGCGAAAATCACGATGAGCCCTGGATGCATATTAGTGTCTTGGTTCAGCCGCGTAATAAAGTCCGCCAACCGCAACTCCAATATTCCAGAACCCGCCTGCGACAGTCAGTACTCCAATTCCCTCAGCGACGTATTGGACCGGCGCCGTTTCCGCTCCGGGGAATCCGGCCGCTCTCGGCACGCTGGTGAGTGGATTTGGTGTGCCGCCGCCGAATGGAGTAATCCGTCCGCCCGTTCGAGGCACAAGAGACTTCGGCCAAAGGCCACCTGCCATCAGCAATGCATACTCCTTCGGATTAATGGAGTACGTGTCGATGTGACGGAGGTAGTTCTCCATGTACCCATTGCCGTCCAAATACCAATCATCAATGCGTTCCCCAAGCTGGGAAAGGTTGTCCAGCCAGCTATCCCAATTCCACGAATCCGTAGGACAAAGACCGCGCGGATCGGTGAGGTTCATTGGATTATTGCTTACATACCCGTATAGATTCAAGCCACCGGCTTCTCCAGCCGAGTCTCTGGATAACCAGCGCCCCAGCTCAGGATCGTACGCCCGAAACGTAGCCAGATCGAGATTGCTCTTGGAGTGGCGATAGAGGCCGGTGAAGTTTATATCGGTGGGGGTGGTGCCGAGGATGGTCGTTGATCTGCCGTAGGGATCATAGTCATAACGGGCAACAACGGTGCCACCGCCGGTAAACATTTCACGGATCGATCCGAGGTGATCGCGGGTGTAAAAGAATGCCGTGGTGCCAGCGTACTGTCCTTGCGAATAGAGGCGAAGCGTGACGGCGTCAGCCGCATCGCGAAATTCGCACTTTTCTTGGCCAATCCAAACGAACTTGCGGGTGGAGTTAATGGTGGCGCCCGTCTTTTCCACGATCTTTGCGACGCGGTTCAGGCCGTCGTAACTGAACTCGCTCCGAGTTGTAAACCCGGTGTAATTGATCGCCACAAGCCTGTTCGCTCCGTCCCACTCGAACGTCCGCGTTCCACCGTCGCTCGTGATGCTCCCATTCAGGTCATAGGTCAGCGTGCGATTCACCCCGCCGGATTGGTTCGTGATCTCGTTCACGTTATTCGGAGTTGAGATCGTCGTCGTGGTCGCAACGAGCTCCGATGTGCGATTCGACGCTAAATCATAGCCAAACGTGTATTGCTTAATCAGCGCGTTGGTGGAGGCGTTCTTCAGCGGTGCGGTGAGCAACTGGTCGGCGTTGTCGTAGCCGAGATCGAAGCGTTGCGGCGCCGCCAGACCCGTATAATTCTTCGTCCAGGTTTTCACCTGCCCTTCAAAATCGTAGGTGTAATCCTGCTGGGAAATTAGGTTGTTTTTATTTGCGCTGGTCAGGTTCTTGATCTGCTGCAAGCGCTTATCCTGTGCGTTCGGAAAGTAGAGATAATTCGCTGACGCGCCGCCGGGATAGGCTAGCTTGCTCAATCGTTCCGTCACTCCGACGTAGGTAGTAGTGAAGGTGCCGAGTTTGTTCACCTCAGTGCTCACGCGACCGAGGCTGTCGAACGTCCAGGTCTCGCTGTTGGCAGTGCCGTTAATCGAGCGATTCGTGACGCGACCAAGCTGGTCGTAACTGAAGGTGATGGTGTCGTTCGCTAAAGGCGCATTAATGCTGGCGAGCTGGCTCGCTCCGAGCGCCGGTGGCACGGCAATCGGGTTGTAGCCGTAGGTCGTGGTGCCGGTGCCGTCCACCATCGTGGCGACACGGCTGTGGTTCGGGTCGTACGTGTAGCTGACGCTCGGCGTTGGGGGCGTCAGCGGCTGACCGGCGAGGTTTGTGTAGCTGGTTTGCTGCACGGCGTCGTCGGCGAAATAGAGGTAATTTGTGCGCTGGCTCTTCGCGTCGGTCGAAGACCTCAGCCTGCTGGTCGCGCCCGCGGTGTTCGGCGCGGTCTGGCCTTCGTAAAGGTAATCGATCGTGGTGCCGTCCTGGAAAACCTTCTGGTAAACCCGGCTCTGGAGGTCGCGATTAAACACGGTCGACTGGTTCTTCGGGTCGGTGATGCTGGTGAGCGAGCCGCACGTGCACCAGCCATATTGGGTGGTGCGATTGGCCGGATCGGTGATGGAATCCATCTGCCGGTTGGCGTTGTAGTGCCGATAGGTCCAGAGACCGCGGCGGTCGCGGCTTGCCGTGAGGTCGAGCGTCATCGCGCCGCTTCCATTGTCGGTGTAGCCGAATTGCTCAAAGGTCGCGTCGGGATACGTCACCTTCGTTTTCCGGTCGAGATTGTCGTAATCAATCGTCACCACGTAGCTGTCCGGATCAGTGATCGTCCGGATTCGCTTGGCGCTATCGTAGGTAAAGCGAGTGATCGCGGAGACGCTGTTGAAGGGTGGGCTCTTGACCGTCTCCAAATACCCCGCCGACACCGTCCCGCCGTACGTGTAGGTAGTGGTTTCGTTCTTCGCGTTCTTACGCGTCTGGATTTGGCTGTCGATTGTATACGTGTAAGTGGTCACCTGCCCGGCGGCGTCGGTTTCCGTGAGCGGGAGGTGCTTGAACGAATCATAGGTGGTCTTGAGGAGCAGCTCATTGCTCGCACCGGTGGTTTGCCGAACCTCCTCGAGATCGAATCCATTCGCGGCGTAGACGTAGCTGGTCGAGCGTCCCATGGGATCGAACTGCCTGGTCACGTTCCAGCGGAGGTTGTACTCAAACGTGCGCAACTGCGTTGTGCCGTCAGCCAGCAGGCGTGCGATCTGAGATGGCTTTCCGTTTGGGCCTGCGTGCAGGTAGTCGGGCTGACCCGCATAGGTGTACCACACCCGATTCTCCAGCGGCTGCTTTTCGCTTCCGATGATTCCGGAAAGGGATCCGTCATCGGCGTAGAGCCAGTGGGTGATCTTCGCCTTCGTGTAGTCTCCAGGAGCGACGAGCATGGCTTTTTTGTCCCAGTAGAACGTATTCGCCGTGTCGAGGCTCGCATTGACGATTCCCGGCGCCGCCGGTGCCGCCGGATCACTCGCGCTGATACCGGGCGCCTGATCGCGATATTCGACCCGCTCCTTGCCGCCGAGTGGGTCGGTGATTTCGATCCAGCGCTGCGTGCCGTTCTCCCCAGTTAGGAAGGTGGTTGTGCCATACGGCGTCGTGAGCGAATCGACCGTGTCCGTGCCGGGGAGATACGTCACCTGCGACTGGATTCCGACCACGTCCGTGATCGTCGTCAGCTGGCCGTTGACGTACTGGAAAGTTGCGAAACGACCGAACGGATCCGTGACTTTCGTGATCTTATAAGGGTCCGAGGACAGTTCATAAGAAATCGTTGTGACCTGTCCGAGCGCATCCGTCAGCGTGGCGACCCGTAATTGCGAGTCATAGCCAATGTCGACCGCGTTCCTGGCTGCATCGGTGACTCGGGTCAGGAAAAGTTTGCGCGGGTATGTCGTCGAGCCGTCGGATAAGCCAAAGGTCTGCACACTGCCATCAGGCAACTCGCGAAAGTAGTAGCGCGGGTCGTTGCCACTTGAAGACAACGATGCGCCGTTCTGGGGGTGCCTCCACGGCGGATCGGTCTGCGCGTAGATTTGGGAGCCCCCGCCCGCCCTATAAACTGTCGACAGCGGCATGAAACCCGGTGCCGGATCGTCCCAAACGAACGAGAGCCAGTTGAAGGTCCATTTCGGGCCGAGGTTCGAGTAATTCATCATCGCGGGTTGCTGGGTTTCCCGCTGGTTGTACGTGACCGTGAAATTCATCCTCGGCCCACGCGGCGGCGTGTAGCCGACTGGCGTGTCGTGAATGTTAAGGCTCACCAGCATCGAGTGCACGCTGTAGCCCGCCATGCCGTTGGTTTGCGGGCAGTCCGGCTCTTTCTTGTCGTCTTCGGTCGTGTGTTGCCCGGTGGTAGGCGGTGGCGTCGGAGTTGGAGTCGGCGTCGGCGTGGGAGTAGGTGTAGGGGTGGGGGTGGGCGCGGGACCGAAAGTGATGTAAGCATCCAGCGTCTGGTAGTAAGTGGCGAAGTTGGAGCATCCGTATGAACAACAGTCAAAATGCTCGCCATCCACCGCCACAAAGCCCTCAGTTGGGGGACCACCAGAAAAAGGCCCTCCCTCCGTTACCGAGAGCGGGCCGAACGTACCACCTACTCCGACATAAAACCCGGTTTCCCTAAAGGCGACGGAATCCTGACCGTAGGTGACCGCACCATTGTACACGTCAACGAACGTCTCGGTTCCACCGCTTTGGGACGGATTATTTATATGGATACTGTAACGGCCATCGGGAACAGGCCCAACGAGCGTCGTGTGCACAAGGACGACTCCTACATCGTCGTCCACTGAGTTTTGAAACCCGCCTACGCCGCCGTTCGCGCAGATATAATACAAGCGAATGGGCTGTGCACCAAAAGCAGAGCCCGAGAGCGCCGCGAAAATGAGGAAACAGATCAGCCACAAGTTCCGCCCGAGAGCGGAGGAGATTGACTCCCACCGGAAGCCAAAACGAATGCTTCCGCGTTTGGACACGGCAGTATTTGATTTACGTATGGATTTCATAGGGAGTAAGCGCAGCGCAGAGCGGGAACGCAGATGGGGTGAGATAATCCTGGAGGTGGAGGTGCTCTATTCTGGGGGAGAGAGTCGGGGAGTCCCGTGTTTTAGTTGGTCGCCGGAGGCATGCAAGACAATTGTTTGAGAATTGCAGAAAAAGTTTTCGCGATGATCACCTTTCCGACCGTGCCCCGCCCCGATTCGGTTGGATTTCACCCAAAGGACACAAAGCGAAAATCCTTTGTGAACCTTTGTGACCGTCGTGTGAGTTCTTCCCTCAGCGACTCGGTGCGATCTGCCGCATTGCTTCGGAGAAATCGGGGGGGAGCGGGGCTTCGAATTTCATCAGTTCTTTCGTGCGCGGATGATTGAACGCCAGCTTCCACGCGTGCAACATTTGGCGCGCGAAAGTTCCCGCGCGTTTTCCTCCATATAACTTATCGCCGAGGACCGGATGGCCGAGGTGATGGAGATGCACACGGATCTGATGCGTTCGGCCGCTATGCAGGGTGCACTCCAGCAGGCTAATGTCGTTCCCGGATTGCAGCACCGTGTATTCCGTGCGCGCGGAGCGCCCCTGCCGCGCGGCGATGCTCATGCGCTGCCGATGGACGGGATGACGGGCAATCGCTTTATCGATCGTGCCGGTATTCTTGCGTAATATTCCGGCGACCAGCGCGAGATAAATTTTCGTCATCGTGCGCGCGGCAAATTGTTTCGATAAATCACGGTGGGTCGCGTCGTTCTTGGCGACGACGAGGCAGCCGCTGGTTTCCTTATCCAGACGATGAACGATTCCGGGCCGCTCGCGACCGCCGATGCCCGACAAATTTTTGCAATGAGCGAGCAGGGCGTTCACGAGCGTGTGCTGCGCATGACCCGCACCCGGATGCATCACCAAGCCCGCAGGCTTGTTCAGCACCAGCAAATCATCGTCCTCGAAGAGGATCTCCAAGGCCATCGCTTCCGGCTGCGCTTCGATTTTCTCGACGGCTGGTTCTTCCACTTCCACGACGTCGCCGAAGCGAACCAAATCGCGCGGGCGCGCTGCCTTTCCGTTTAACCTGACCAAACCGGCACGAATCAAATTCTGGAGACGGGCGCGAGAAAAGATCGGGAGCGCGACAGCGAGAAAGCGATCCAATCGCATTCGCGAAGATTCGCGGCCGACCTCGAGTTTCATTACAGGCGGCATGGCAAGATAAAGCGAGGCGCGCGCACAGTTTCTTTTCGGACGGGAATGCGGGTGCTAGACTGGCGGCCAATGCCGGAGATGGAATCTAATTCGCCGGGCCAGCCGTGCCCCGCCTGCGGCACCGTTGTGGACACGGCGAACGAGGAGCCGCTCGCGCGAATCGCCTGCCCGAGTTGCGGCGAATCATTTCGGGTCGAGCGAGCCTTCGACAATTTTGTCCTTCTCGAAACGTTGGGCGTTGGCGGCATGGGTTCAGTTTACAAAGCGCGCGACACGCGGCTGGATCGCTTCGTCGCTCTCAAGATCTTGCGCCCGGAGCTGAGCGCCGATCCAGCCGAGATCCGGCGTCTCGAACAGGAAGCGCGCGCGACTGCGGCGGTGAATGACCCGCATGTTGTCCAGGTTTTCTCCTCGGGCACAGATCATGGCCAGTTTTATCTCGTGATGGAATTGGTGGATCACGGGAGTCTCGACGACCTGATGGCAGAGCAAGGGCGCGTGTCCGAACCTCGCGTTTTGGACACGGGCATCCAGGTGGCGCGAGGACTTCGGGCTGCGCATGCCGGAGGCCTGATTCATCGGGACATCAAACCCGGCAATATTCTTTTCAGCAGCGAGCAAGTGGCGAAGATCGGCGATTTCGGATTGGCGGTGGCGGCGGAGCAAGATGCAGAAGCGCAGAATGAGATTTGGGGGACGCCCTATTATGTCGCGCCGGAGCGATTAAACAATGAGCCGGAAGATTTTCGGAGCGACATCTACAGTCTCGGCGCCACCCTGTTTCACGCCGTAGCGGGCCGGCCGCCAATCGAAGGTGAAACGAATTCCGCCAGCGCGCTGCGGGATTTGAAAAACAATCCGTTGAGCGTCGGCGTCGCGGCCCGCGGGCTTCGGCGAGAGACCGTCCGAATCATCAACCGGATGGTGACGCCCGATCCGCAGCAACGCTTCGCTTCCTACGATGAATGGATCGAAGGATTGGAGCACGCTCGCGAGGCGCTCAATCCATCAGCGCGAAAATCAAAACGGTTGCGGCTGGTTCTGGTCGCCGCGCTGTTGGTTGTCGCGCTTTCCGCCGGCGCTCTCTATTTTTATAAACTCAAGCTCGAACGGCTTGCGAAAGCGGCAGCGAGCCAGCCCGCTAATGAGAGCGCGACGCTCTTGCATTTGTACGAACAGGCGCGGCTGGAAGTGGCCGCGGGCAAATATGATTCCGCACGCACGACGCTGGCCCGTCTCGCCAACGAAGCGCAAGGCAAGCAACCGCTCTTGAGCTGGATCCGACTTCATCGCGGCCTGGCAAATTTGCTGCGTGGTTATACAACCCAGGCGCGCCAGTCGTTTCAGGAACTCGAGAGCGCCGGCCCATTTTCGTCGAAACCGGAAGACGCCGCCCTCGCTAACTTTTTTGTCCAAACCGCGCGGACCATGAATGCCCCCGCAAGCGTGCCGGCCGGCGTCTCGCCCACGACCGATCCAAACAGCCCGCAAGCCCTCGCCCTTTTTTTGTATGCCGTGAAGGACTGGCAACAGAGCGATTTTGCAACCGCCGCCGTTTTGTTCCAGCAATTCTCGACCAGCGACCCGGCCGGCGCTTTCCGATGGATCAACGACTACAAACCGCTCGCCCAGAAATTCCTCTCGGATTATCGCGTCTATGCGGAATGGAAAAAGAATCCGCAGGACTTCAAGACGGCGGCCGAAATGGAAAGGGCGCTGGCGACGTTGCGGAGCGCCCAGGGGCGATTGCAACTGCGGGGTCGCATGAGCGACGCCTTCAAAGAAGAAGAAACGAAGCTGAAGGATCAGGTCGCTTCCCGCCGGAGCACGGAAGGAAAGAATCCGTAAAGCCGTCGCGTTCGCGCCACAAAGCGGCGGAGGACTCGTGGCGCACGAGTCTCAATCGTCTGCGTTTACCAATTCTTAGTGGCTGCCGCTGATCTGAACGCCGGGATAACGGCTCAGTTGATCCGCCAGCGGTCCGTTACTGTTCCGCTGCATCTCCTTCTGGTCGATCGTCAGGACGTTGCCGTGCCGCGTCGTCGTGATGATATTGCGTTTGCTTATCCGTTGCTTCAGGTGCGAGCCCGTCACGGTGACGTACTCGTAGTCGGCATTATCTTTCTGACTTTTCAGCTCGACCTCAGGCCGATCGGCCACGGCAGAGCCGAGAGCCAGCGCGCTAATAGTCACACCCAGTAATAACCGTTTCATGCGGACAAAATACAGCCGCTTCCAGCAACTGGCAAATGCGCAATGGTAACGGCCTCGTTACCCCGCAAATTCAAAACCAACATTGAACGCTGCCCCCAGGTTTACACTCGAATCCACGATGCTAAGTTACCCGCTTCCGACCCGCCGCTTTTGCCGCGAGTGCTCATCATGACCCAAAATCCGCCATTTCCTTCACCGGAAGAATTAAAATCCAAGCTTGCCGAATTCATGAAAACGAACTTCGGCGACAAGGTCTCGTTTGCGACTTACACCGAGCCGGACCCGGCTGAAGCGGGCGGGGATGAGAAGCCGCCCCGCGACCAGAATGAAAAGTTCGTCTTCGATTTTTTGCCGCGCGACATCAAGGGCCATCTCGACCGGTTCGTGATCAAGCAGGATGAAGCAAAGAAGGTCCTCTCCATCGCGGTCTGCGATCATTACAACCACGTCAATTATTTGCGCCGGCTGGAAAAGGAAGATGCGGCGCGCGCGCAGGAAACGGAATACTCGAAGCAAAACGTCATCCTCGTGGGTCCGACGGGAGTCGGGAAAACTTACCTGATCAAACACATCGCCGAACTAATCAAAGTGCCGTTCGTGAAGGCCGACGCGACAAAGTTTAGCGAGACGGGGTACGTGGGCGGCGACGTGGAGGATCTCGTTCGCGAGCTCGTCGACAAAGCCGATGGCGACGTGGAGCTCGCGCAGTTCGGCATCATTTACATCGACGAGATCGACAAGATCGCAGCGGCCGGGAATCTGGTCGGACGCGACGTTAGCGGGCGCGGCGTCCAGACCACCTTGCTGAAGTTAATGGAAGAGACCGATGTGCCGTTACGGAGCGCGAACGATCTTCAGGCGCAACTTCAGGCTGCCTTCGAATTCCAGAAACGCGGCGGCAAGGTGAAGCGCGAGACGATCAGCACCCGTCACATTCTGTTTGTCGTGAGCGGGGCGTTCGAACGCTTGAAGCAGCAGGTTTCGCGGCGGCTGGCGCAGGGTCAGATCGGGTTCAATGCCGAGCCGCGGCTGGTGATGGATAACGAGTTGTTCCAGTACGTCACGACCCAGGATTTCATCGAGTACGGATTCGAGCCGGAGTTTATCGGGCGTTTGCCGGTGCGGGTCGTCTGCGAGGAACTGGTGGCGGACGATCTTTACCAGATCATGAAATTTTCGGAGGGAAGCATCCTTCGGCAATACGAACGTGCCTTCCGCGCCTACGGAATCGAAATCAGCTTCGAGGATGATGCTTTGCACTTGATGGCGGAGGCGGCCGCGAAGGAGAAAACCGGCGCGCGCGGGTTGCTCACCGTCTGGGAGAAGTTGTTCCGGGATTACAAATATTTCCTGGCAGGTTCCGGGCTAAGCCAGTTACGCGTCTCGGCCGAAGTGGTGCGCGAGCCGAAGAAGGTCCTCGATCGTCTGATGGCCGAAGGCCACAAACAGGAAGACGCCGCGCTCGAGCAAAACGCGCGCGCTTTCGCGGAACAGTTTCGTAGCGAGCACGGCCTCGAGATTGTCTTCGACGATTCCGCGATCGCGCGCCTGCTCGAACGCGCCCATGCCGAACGGATGACAATGAAGGAACTGTGCGCGCATCTTTTCAAGGACTACCAGTTCGGGCTCAGCCTCATCCAGAAAAACACCGGCCAGAAAACGTTTGTGCTTGATCGCGTGGCGATTGATGCGCCCGATAGGTTCTTGAGCGATCTCGTGGTTCAGTCTCACTATCCACTTGCGCCGGCGGAAAAAGTTGAGAGCAATCCTTAAATGAAACGCCAGCTTGTCTCAGCCCTGGTCATTGGCCTGATCGTTGGCGGCATCGTCATGGGTCTGCATGTGAGCGGCTGGCTCTTGCGTCCGGAACTGGCGCTCACCGATCTTCTCTCGCGCGATGGCTCGGCGACGAAGCTGATCGGCGATCGCTGGCAATACGTCATCGTTTTTGCGCTCGGCCTCGGCGTGGCGTGGCTGACTCTCGCCACCTCACGGCGGTCGCGTCTGGGTTGGATCGTGGGGATTTTGCTTGTCGAAGTCGTGGGAGTGGCCTGGGTCTGTTCTCTCTATCACGTTTTCTTCCAGCCACTGCCGGCGCTTTTGGCTGCGGCTCTCGGCTTTCTCGCGCCGCTCGGATACCTCTGGTTCGTCGGCTACCTGGAGGAGCGGCGCTCACGTCCGCCGAAACCCAAGCCGATCCCAGAGGTCGCGTCCGTGGCAAGTGTAGTGACGCCTGCGCCAGTCGTGGTGGAGAAACCGCGGGCCCGGGCGAGACGGAGCGATGGCGCGGCGGATTCCGGAGCGCGCGCGTGTGAAGTGACCGCGGTAGTTTGCGACCTCGCGAACAAGCACGATCTCGCGGAGGAATGCGAGCCGGCGATGTTTGCCGAAATCACCGAGCGATTTATCGCACATGCCGTCGAATCATTCCGGGCGAGCGGCGCCTACATTGAATCGGCGGGCGGCGAGGGCGTAGTGGCTATTTTCGGTTACCCGGAAGCCGACAAACAGCACGCCGAAAAAGCGACGCGCAAAGCGATGGCGTTGACGGAATCATTTTCGGCCGCCAACAAATCGAGCAAGATCGAGCCGCTGCGGATAGCGGGAGTTCACGCCGGTGTCAGCTCGGGGACCATGATCATGGCACCGGTGAAGAACAACGGGCAGCGGAACCTCCTTGCCACCGGCGAACCGGTGGAACTGGCTCGGCGCTTCTGCATCGCGAATCGTTTTTACGGCTCGCGGGTTCTGCTTGGCCCCCGCACCTTCGAGCTGGCCAGCAAAATTCTCGTCGCCCGGCCCATCGATTTCCTGAGCGGAGTGGATGTGCGCGAGCGGCATGAAATTTACGAACCGGTGGCGCTGGCGCTAAATGCGCCCCGTGAAGTGATCAGTCGTCGCGATGCCTTCTGGAACGGCGTGGTGCTTTACCGCGAAAAGCGCTGGGCGGAAGCGTACTCGCAATTTCAAAACGCGCGGGGCCCCGAGGGGGAAGAGGACCGGCCGCTGCAATTGTATCTTCGCCGGCTCGAGCCGCTCGCCTTGCAATTGACCAACACGCCGCTGGACGAGTAAGGGCAGCCGGCTTTGAGGAAAACGGAATATCCCTCCGCGATCGGGGATTTAATCGCGCAATTGCGGCAGATGCCGGGCGTCGGCCCGCGTTCCGCGGAACGCATCGCGCTCTGGATCGTCCAGGCCCGCGGCGATCAGCCGGAAAATATTTCGCGGGCGATCACAGCGACGCGGCAAACGGTGCGCCCCTGTCCGCGCTGCGGATTTTTCACAATGAACGAGATCTGCGTGATCTGCTCGGACACCTCGCGCGCCGCCGATCTCCTGTGCGTGGTGGAGCAGCCGACCGATATTCTTCCGCTGGAAAAAACGAGCGCCTTCCGCGGCCGTTACCATTCGTTAGGCGGCCGCATTTCGCCGCTCGACCACGTCGGCCCGGAGGATTTGCGAATTAAGGAACTGGTCGCCCGCGTCCAGGCCGAGAAATTCTCCGAGATCATCCTCGCGCTCGCCGCTGACGTCGAAGGCGAAGCGACCACGAATTATCTCGTCGAATTGCTGAAGCCATTTTCCGTCCCGCTCACCCGGATCGCGCACGGCCTGCCCGCTGGCGGCGGATTGGAATCCGCCGACGAGCTAACGCTTTACCAAGCGCTGTCCGGCCGGACGAAGCTTTGAAGCAGTGACGAGTGACATGTGACGAGTGACGAGTGACGAGAGGAGCCTGTCGCGCGTCATAACTTGTCACTTGTCACTCGTCACATGTCACTCTTTCTTCCCTAATGTCCTGCGTGAAAATCGATCCGGCGTTGCACCAGGCGCAAAAGCCGCCCTGGATCAAAGTTCGATTGCCGTCGAACCCGGTTTTCTTTTCCACCAAAGCGCTCATCTCCGACCTGCGTTTGCACACCGTGTGCGAAAGCGCGCAATGCCCGAACCGCTGGGAATGCTGGAGCCAGGGGACCGCGACGATGATGATCGCGGGCGAACGCTGCACCCGCGCCTGTGGGTTCTGCGCCGTCACGACAGCCAAACCCTTCGCGCTCGAAGAGGATGAACCGCAACGCGTCGCCGAGGCCGTGCGACGAATGGGTTTGAAACATGTGGTCGTCACTGCGGTCGCGCGTGATGACCTGAAAGATGGCGGCGCGAATCATTTCGCCCGCACGATCGAGGCGATCCGCGCGATGGATCCCTCCGTCGTCATCGAAGTGCTGGTGCCGGATTTTCACGCGCAGGATTGGTGCATCCAGATCGTGCTCGACGCCGCGCCCGATATCTTCAATCACAATATGGAGACGGTGGAACGGTTGACGCCCGTCGTGCGTTCCCGTGCGAAATATCGGACCTCGCTCAATGTCTTGCGCAAAGCGAAGGAGCTCGCTCCCAA
Organism: Verrucomicrobiota bacterium; assembly: GCA_041167545.1. GTDB lineage: Bacteria > Verrucomicrobiota > Verrucomicrobiia > Chthoniobacterales > UBA10450 > AV80. The sequence goes on along the minus strand of JBEEHT010000094.1, from coordinate 9,505 downwards.
GATCGTGACCAAGAGCGGTGTGATGCTCGGCCTCGGCGAAACGGAGCCGGAACTTTTCCGGACGATGGACGATCTTCGCGAGATCGGCTGCCAGGTCCTCACGTTAGGCCAATATCTGCGGCCGACTCCGCAGCATCTTCCGGTTGTCGAGTTCGTCACGCCGGAGCGCTTCGATGCTTATGGCGAGATCGCGCGCGCCAAGGGATTCGAGCATGTGGCCTCCGGTCCGCTCGTGCGCAGTTCCTATCACGCGGCCGACTTTCATCCGGTCGTCCGCTGAAAATGGCGGCGCTCCCGGACGCCATTGCCATTGATCGCACCACGGTCGCGGCGATCATTCCGGCTTACCTGGAAGAGAAACATATCGCGGACGTGGTGACGCGAACGCTGCGGCAGCTCGCGAATGTTGTCGTGGTTGATGATGGTTCCAACGATGCGACCGCCGACGCGGCCAGAAAAGCCGGCGCCGATGTGATTGTCCACGAACAAAACCGCGGCAAGGGAGAATCGATCAAGAGCGGCCTTCGCCATTGGCTCGAGCGCGGCTTCGCTTACGCCGTGATCCTCGACGGGGACGGCCAGCATTTGCCCGAGGAAATCGCACGCTTTCTTGCGGCTGCTTCATCGACGCGCGCCGAACTTCTGATTGGCACTCGAATGAACGACGTGCGCGAGATGCCTCTCGTGCGCCGCCTGGTGAATCGTTACATGAGCGCGAAGATCAGCCGGCTTTGTGGCCAGCAGATTCCGGATACGCAATGCGGCTTTCGCATGGTGCATCGCAACCTGATCCCGGATTTGCTCGGCGGCGCGGACCGCTTCGATTACGAAACCGAGATGCTCATCCTCGCGAGCCGCAAACACTGCCGCATCGCGTCAGTTCCGATCAGCACGGTTTACTCCGATGAGGTCAGCAGCATTCATCCCGTCCGCGACACCATCCGCTTCTTCAAGCTAATGCGTCGGTATCGGAAACGTTGATCAAACCAAACCGCGTTGCCGAAAATCGCCCATGTTGCCGCCGCTCGAGCGTTCGATCAGGTCGATCGTGAACTTTAGCAGGCAAACTTCCCAGGCATCGTCCACGCCCTGAATCACGGCGCTGAGCGGTTCTTCGGAATGCTCGACCTGACGCCGGGTCCGTTCGATCACGGCTTCCATCGTGTCGCGGATGGTGTTCTCGACCACGTCCGTTTTCCGAAACTGAAATCCGTAGCGAAGCACCGCCATGTCGCGCGTGCGTTCGCGCAGTTGTTCGACGTACTTCTCAGCCTTGTCGCCGAAGCCTTCCAACAGCAGCCGGCAATAATGCTCCGGCGTCAGGATCTGCGGACGTTCGGCATGAATGCGTCCATCGCGCACCCGGATTTCATTCACCTGGTCCATCAACTCGGAGATCAGATAGAACCGGAAGCTGGTGGTGCCGAAGCTCGCGATCTGACGTTCCGGCGCGAGGATGACGCGTGTGTTCTCGATTGCGTATTGAAAATCGTCTTCGGTCATTTTGTGGCGCTACGATAGGCGATCACGGTCACAAGGGAAACGCAGCGGCGGAGTCAGCGGGCCGGATCCCCGAGAGGAACTGCGGCCGGTGCGCGGTCACGACCGGAATGCCAGCGATGAACGGCCTCGGTCGTGACGATGGCGAGCGCGGCCCAGATGAGGCTGAACGTGATCAGATGCTTGTGCGTGAATGGTTCGTGATAAAGAAAAACGCCGAGAAGAAAACTTCCGCTTGGTGAAATGTATTGGAGAAATCCGAGGGTGGTCAGGCGCAGATGCCGCGCGGCGTGCCCGAACCAGACCAGAGGCAGACCGGTCACGACCCCGGTGCTCACGAGAAGCAGCGCAAGGGACCAATCAACCGCGCTGAAGCTCAGAGCGCCGGCGCGTTGCAGATAAACGAGATAAAGAATGGCGAGGGGCGTGAGCAGTGTCGTCTCGAGGAAAAGGCCGGGGATCGGGCGCGTCCCCGACTTTTTGCGCAACAAACCGTAGACGCCGAAGGACACGCAGAGCACAATCGCGATCCACGGAAATTTTCCGTAGCCCAGGGTGAGATTGAGTACGCCCGCCAGAGCGAGCAGCACCGAGATCAGCTGCCAGCGCGTCAGGCGTTCGCGCAAAAAGATCGCGCCGAAAAGGACATTGATCAGCGGCGTCATGAAATATCCCAGGCTTGTTTCGACGACGCGGCCGACATTGACCGCCCAGATGAAGACGAGCCAATTGATCGAGACGGCGAGTCCGCTGGCGATGCAATAGAGCAGAATGCGTCGGGTGCGAGCGGCGGCGCGCACTTCCGGCCACCGGCCTTGCCAGGTCAAGAGGAGCACCAGGAAAAGGGTGGTCCAAACGAGACGGTGCGCGATGATTTCGTAAGCAGAGACGGTCTTGAGCAGCTTCCAAAAAACCGGGATGAGGCCCCAGGTGATGAAGGCGGCGAACCCGGCGATGAGCGCGGAACGTTCTTCACGTTTTGCTGGAGTTCCTGGAGTCGGCGGGCGCATCGGTGCTTTTCTATTTCACGCTTCGCCGGCTCAAGCAACACGGACGCTTCGCATAGCGAAGCGGCTACAGAAGACTGCACTCGTCACCGCGCGATTTGGAAATCGCCCTTCCTTGCGACATGTTTTCATCTGTGGATCAAATCGCTGAGAATCTGGAGCGCGTCCGATCGCGGATCGCGGCCGCGGCGAAAAAAAGCGGGCGATCTTCCGGCGACATCGAACTGGTTGCGATTTCAAAAACGCACGAGGCCGAAAAGGTTCGTGCTGCTTTCGACGCCGGCCAGCAACTGTTTGGCGAAAGCCGCGTTCAGGAGGCGCGAGTAAAGATTCCGCTGTTGCCTTCCGCGGCGCGCTGGCATTTCGTCGGCCGGCTTCAGAAAAACAAGATCCGGCACGCGCTTCCGCTCTTCGAACTTTTTCACAGCGTCGATTCGCTCGAGCTCGCGCGCGACATGAACCGGATCGCGGACGAGGAAGGATTGCGTCCGCGAGTATTGCTGGAAGTGAATGTGGCAGGCGAGGGGAGCAAGATCGGATTCGCGCCAGACTTGCTCCGCGCGCAGATGGAAGCGCTCCTCGAACTGCCGCGCTTGACGATCGAAGGACTGATGACCATTCCACCACTCGCGCCGGAGGCGGAAGCATCGCGGCAATTCTTCGTCGGGCTGCGTGAGCTACGCGATCAGTTCGCAGCGCAGTTCCAGGTCGCTCTGCCACAGCTTTCCATGGGGATGAGCGGTGATTACCTGGTCGCGATCGAAGAAGGCGCGACCCTCGTTCGTGTCGGCACCGCGATCTTCGGAAAACGAACGCCCGCGCGACTGCGCAGTGCTACCGAGCTTTAATTTCTCACGATGCCTCTTGAGCTGAAAAATGTGCAATTGATCGGCAACGAGCTTGCCATGCAATGGAACGACGGCGTGGAATCGTATTTGCCGTTGGAACGTTTGCGGCGCGCCTGCCCGTGCGCGACTTGTGGCGGCGAGCCTGATGTTCTGGGGAATCTATCCCGGCCGGATGTAAGCTACACGCCGTCGAGTTTCGACCTGGTTGGATGGCAAATGATCGGCGGTTATGCGCTGCAACCCCGCTGGGCCGATGGCCACAGCACCGGCCTTTATTCCTTTCATTATCTGCGCCGCCTCACGGCACCCTCTTCGTCGTAATCGTGCTCCCGCTCGTCTGCTCTTCTGTAGCTGCTTCGCTATGCGAAGCGTTGGAAGAGGCTCACGCAACCCTCACGCCGCCCACAGGGCGGCGGCTACAGTCAGATTTCGAGCAGCATGACGATCACGAGCAGGACTGAGAAGAGCTTGACTGCTCTGATAAGGTTTACTTCCCCATGACCGGGACAGTTAAAGCAGCGCTCCTGTTCTTCTTCTTCTCACTCTGCGCGTCCGCGATTGTGGTGACTCATCACGTGCGTTCGCAGGTGCTGCCGCCCGTACCGCACCAGCTTTTTGCCGTGGTCGAACAACAGCTCGCCGCTGTTCGCCTCGCGGATTATTCGAGCGCCTATCGCCAGGCCGCCAGCGGCATCCAGCAGAAGTTCACCGCGCCGCAGTACGAAGCCATAATCCGGCGCGAATTCGCCGATATGTTCAGTGCGCAACACATCGAATTTGGACTGGTAAAAGTGAACGGCTCCGTGGCTGTGGTGCAGGTGTTCTTTCGGGGCGCCGATGGTTCGGTCCACTCGTTTCTCTACAGCCTGATCGCGGAAAGCGGCGCGTGGAAAATCAATGGCGTGCAGCCGCTACGGGGTGAGTTTCGGCCCGCAGGTTTGCATATCTGAATTCAAGGAGGGGCGATTTTCCAATCGCCCTTTTTCTTAAACAACGGCGGTTACAAACCGCCGCTCCTTGGCATCATCACCCGCAGAAGCGACACATTTTCGCCGAGCGGGCGCACCAGCCGATCGCCTAACTGCGCCGGGACAAGAAAAAAATCTCCCGGCTTGAATTGACGCCCGGCGCACTTCAGTTCGCCGGTCAGGCAAACGATCATCGCAAACCTGCCGGCGTCGGCGATCTCACGTTCCCTGTCCAGGAACCATTTATCGATCTCAAAGAGTTCGTGCCTGACGAGCGATTCACCCACAGGCTGCAGCAGCGCCGGTTCGCGATCATCGAAGTCGATGCACTGCATCGCTTGCTCAATGTGCATCTGCCGAGGAGCGCTGCCCTTCTTTACTCGGTTCCAATCATAAACGCGATAGGTCGTGTCGCTGTTCTCCTGGATCTCCACAAGTAAATTGCCGGCGCCGAGCGCGTGTAATCGCCCGCTGGGGAGAAATATTGCATCGCCCGCAGCGACATCGAGCGCATGAATGTGGTCTTCGACTTTTCCCTCCTCGACCGCCTTTTGAAAAACCTCCCGGGTCGAACCTTTCTTCACTCCAGCATAAATCCGCGCCTTCGGCGCAGCGTCGGCGACATACCAAAGTTCCGATTTCGATTCGCCGCCAAGTTTTGCCGCGATCGCCGGTGGGGGATGAACTTGCAGCGAGAGATTTTCCTGCGCGTCGAGCAATTTCGCCAGGATGGGAAACCGCGGCGCATCCGGGACTTTGCCGAACACCGTCTCGCGGTGTTCCGACCAAAGTTGATGCAAGGTCTTTCCGCGAACGGGACCTTCATGGACGACGCTCTGCGCCTCGGGGCGATCGACAATCTCCCATGATTCGCCGATGAGCGCGGCCGAGGGCAAGTGTTTGCTGTAGAGCGACTCCAGTCGACGCCCCCCCCAAACGCGCTCCATAAAAATCGGCTCGAAGACGAGAGGCTGGGTGAGATTGGGTTTGGACACGCCGCGAAATTAGCACAAGCGGCCCGCGTGTGGTTTTGTTTTTGGTGCACCACCTTCTGAAATATTGGATTCCGGTTGTCGCCTGGATGCTTTTGATTTTTTTGGCTTCGGGCGACCTCATGTCCTCGGAACACACCTCGCGCTTCATCGGCCCCTTTCTGCATTGGATCGATCCAAACATTTCGGAAGCCACCGTTGCGTCGATTCAATTGCTTGTTCGCAAATGCGCGCATCTGGCGGGATATGCGATTCTCGCCGCGCTGCTCTTCCGCGCCTTTCGCAAGGGTCGTAACCTTTTCGCGCGCGCCGCCGCTTTCGCTTTTGTCGCCGCCGCTCTTTACGCAGCGCTCGATGAATTTCATCAGTCCTTTATTCCATCGCGCACCGGCACACCGCGGGACGTTATGATCGACTGCATCGGTGCCGCCATTGGCCTTGCGCTTTGCCTGGTTTTCCGCCGCACGCGTTCGCCCTCCGCCCCTTGACCAATCACCGATCACCGATCACTATTCCCATCCGCGGCGAGCCGCCGCTCGCGGGCCTGTAGCTCAGTTGGTTAGAGCATGCGCTTGATAAGCGCAGGGTCGCTGGTTCGAGCCCAGCCAGGCCCATTTGCTTCCGCAATTCCCCGCGCATTTTGTTCGCGCGCACGCGGAACTTCGCTACGGTATCGGACTTTCGTGAAACTTTCCTTAGTCGCCGCTCCGCTTTTGCTTCTGGTTTCCGCCGCGTTCGCAGCCGCCGAACCTTCACCCGCGCCGCCCGCGCTCACGGTGCCGCCGTTGGAGTTCAAGCATTCCACGCTTCCGAACGGTCTCGAGGTTTACTCGGTCGAGGATCACGCGACGCCGATCGTGGCGGTCCAGGTTTGGTATCACGTCGGCTCGAAGGACGACCCGGCCGGCCGCAGCGGATTCGCGCATCTTTTCGAACACATGATGTTCAAGGGCAACGAGCATCTCAGCGCGGATATGTTCGATAATCTGACCGAAAATATCGGTGGCGAGAATAACGCCTATACCGCCGATGACGTGACCGTTTATCACGAGACGGTGCCCTCGAATTACCTGAATCCGATCTTGTGGGCCGAGGCGGAGCGAATGTCCGCCCTCGCGCTCAACGATTCGAATTTCGCTTCGGAGCGCGATGTCGTGAAGGAAGAATACCGCCAGCGCATCCGGGCAAATCCGTACGGGGAATTCTATCTCGATATCGAAAAGAAATCGTTCGCGGTCCATCCCTACAAACGTCCGGGCATCGGCAGCATCGAAGAGCTGGACGCGTCGAAGCTGCCGGAGGTCAAAGCGTTTCACTCGACCTTTTACCGGCCGGATAACGCGACCCTCATCGTTGTCGGCGATTTCAAACAGGACGAACTCGACGCGTGGGTGAAGAAATACTTTGGCCCGGTCACCAAACCTGCCGGAAAAATTCCGCGCGTCACCGTCAAGGAGCCGCCCCGGAAGGCTGACAAGCGAGAAATTTCCTACAGTCCGCGCGCGCCGCTTCCGGCTATGGCGGTCACTTATCTCGGGCCCTCCATCCGCAACAACGATTCATCCGCGCTCGCTCTCGTGTCGGAAATTCTTTCCGGCGGCGAATCGTCACGTCTTTACGAAACCATGGTCTACGAACAACAGATCGCGCAGAGCGTTTCGTGCGATACCGACCTGCGCGAAGATCTCGGTTTGATTGCTTTTCGGCTGGTCCTCGCGAGCGGCAAGCCGATCGCCGATGCCGAGAAATCGCTCAACACTGAACTCGAAAAAGTGCTGAAGGATGGTGTGACCCAGGCCGAGCTCGATAAGGCGAAGACGCGATTCCTCACCGGGAAATTGCTCGAGCGCGAAACTTTTAACGGGAAAGCCAGCGCCCTCGGCCAGGCGGTCGTAGTTTATGGTGACGCCAAGCGGGTGAACACTGATCTGGCAAAACTCCAGGCGGTAACGACAGCGGAAATCAAGGAAGTCCTGAACCGATACCTTACCGGCAAAAAGAAAGTCGTGATCGAGTACCTGCCGGAATCAATGAAGGCGCCTGCCGCTCCCACTCCCGAGAAAAAATCGTGATGAAGACCCGCATTCTTTTTGGCGCCGCCATTATTTTCCTTGGGCGCATCGACGCCGCGTGGGCGATCGGGGGCATCGACACGCCGCCGCCGCCATCAGCGACCCATGAAGTCGTCTTCACGCAGCCAAAGGAAACCAAGCTGGAAAACGGTCTCCGGGTTGTGGTGGTGGAACGCCCAGGGTTGCCGCTGCTCGCGGCGGAATTGCTCGTGCGGAATGGGGCGGAAACTGATCCCGCGAATCTCGCCGGAACCGCCAGCATGACCGGCTCGCTTCTGACCAAAGGCACTGAGACAATGTCCGCGCCGCAGATCGCGAGCGCGATCGAATCGCTCGGCGGCACGATCGATTCCGGCGCGCATTGGGACGGCGCCCGCGCCACGATCGTCGTCATGTCGGATAAGGCGGAGCCGGCTTTGCGGATTCTCTCGGACATCGTTCTGCATCCCACATTCAAGCAGGAGGAAATCGATCGGCTGAAGAACCAGACGCTCGATGGTTTGCGCGTCGCTTACCGGCAGCCGGGCTCGCTCTCGCAATTCATCATGTCACGAGTGGTGTTCGGCGATGGTCCCTATGGGCATTCGCACAGCGGCACCATGGAGAGCGTGCAGGCAATCAAGCGAGACGATATCGCGAAGCTCTATCAGACCTGCTACGTGCCGGAAAATGCCGCGCTCATTTTTGCCGGGAATTTGACGCTGGAGGAGGGGAAGAAATATGCCGAGAAATTTTTCGGCGGCTGGAAAGGCGTCAAACCGTCAGGGACAGAAGCCCCGTTGTCCGCTCCAGCGGAATGGAAAGCGTTGAACATCGTCGTGGACATGCCTGAAGCCGGCCAAGCCGCTGTGACTGTCGCACGGCCCGCGCTCAAAAGAAGTTCGCCCGACTATTATGCCGGTCTGGTGGCCAACGCGGCGCTGGGCAATGGATTCATCTCACGATTGAACCGCGAGATCCGGATCAAGCGCGGTCTGAGTTATGGCGCTCGGAGTTCGCTCGAGGCACGGCGCGAGATCGGACCGTTCTCCGCTTCCGCCCAAACGAAGAACCAATCCGCAGCTGAGGTCGCGGGCCTGATGCAAACCGAGCTCAAGCGGATGCACACCGAACCGGTGCAGGGCGACGAACTGAAATCGCGCAAGGCAGTGCTGACCGGTGGTTACGCGCGGAATCTCGAAACCAATGGAGGTTTCGTCGGAAAAATTTCGTCGATGATCACTTACGATCTCCCGTTGGACACGCTCAACAGATTCATCCCGTCCGTGAACGCCGTCACGACGGAAAACGTCAGCGCTTTCGCCCAGAAATATTTCGATAGTCCGATGAGCCTGATCATTGTCGGCAAGGCGCCGGATTTTCTAGAGGCGCTCAAGAAAGATTTTCCGGACGTGAAAGTGATCCCGCAGCCCGAGCTCGATCTCAATCGAGCTGATCTCACGAAGCCGAAGCCGTAAGGTGGGTATAGCGAGGCTCCGTCGAGCCGACCCAAGGAGCGGCGATTTGTAACCGCCGTCGTCTGGAATTTCGGCGATTTGGAAATCGCCGCTCCTCGATGGAAGGAGCCTCGAACAGGACCGGTCAGCCCGCCTTCGCCCGCGGGAGCGGGACTATGGCGTGGCATTTTCGCGAAGCGAAAATGGAGGCAAGGGGATTCGAACCCCTGACATCCAGCTTGCAAAGCTGGCGCTCTACCAACTGAGCTATGCCCCCGGTTTGGAATTCCGAATGTCGAATGTCGAATGTCGAATGCAAGAGACTCTTTTTCCTCTGTTCCTGCTTTCCTGATTCGCCTTCGTGGATTCCTGGGTTCCAGATGAACCCAATCCGGAAACAAAAAATGCCGGATAGCTTTTGGCCATCCGGCATTTTGATTTGTCGATCTGCAGCAAAGACTGAATTGTGCGTTACCGTTTCAGAGTTCTTCAAGCCTCGGTTTCTTTCGATTCCAAGGGCTTAACGGCATCTTCAAAATTCCGAAGAACTTCGAACTTAGCCGTCGACCTATTCAATCCCTGACCTCCGAGTAAACTCAGAGCGGGACGAATTCTCCTTAGAAAGGAGGTGATCCAGCCGCAGGTTCCCCTACGGCTACCTTGTTACGACTTCATCCCAGTT